>CAZHNG010000378.1:4922-6246 GCA_964533785.1 uncultured Saprospiraceae bacterium
CCCAGGGTTGTACGCGGTAAAAAATAGTAGCCGCAAGGGCGAATCTATCCCCATTGAAGTAATCCCCTATACTGGTCATAACTTCGTAGTTAAAAAGCTTGCGGGTATCGGAATTGTAATTCATGGTGAATTCTTGCCATCGATAGCGAGTACCCTCGGGTAACAAAGCTCCACCGGTATTGGTAGGGTCAAAAGGGTCCAATAGCTTGATTTCGTTATAAGCGAATGTTGCCTCCAGGTTGCTGCGGTTCAACCATTGGATTTGGTAACCTCCTTCGAATGCGCGGTCTGTCAGTTCGCCTGCCGTGTTATAAAACAACTTCATAGATGCAAGCGGACCGTGATTGGCGATCTTTTGGGAAGCCGGATAGAATTTGTATTGAACGGAGGGCGTTAGGCGGTGAATACCGGTACGTTGGATAAAACCGGTCTCGGCAGCATAGTTTTCGCCAACGAAGGATTGTTGCCATTTTACGGTAATATACTGCGTTTGGTAAGCCAATTCGAGAGCAGCGGCCTGATCATTACCGCCATTGCCGGAAGTGAATGATCGGTGGTAAAATGCCTTTCCCGTCCATTTATTATCCCGGCTTGCCAGGTTGAAGTCGAAGCCTGCCACCCGGTTGAAATCGCCTTTGTCTGCATCAGCGTTTTCGGCAATGCCAGTAACTGATTTGTTTACGAGGAAAAGCCCAAGGTTAGAGTTTTGCCACATCTGGCGTTGCACAGTAGCTACCAGGAAATTGTTGGCGGCAATATCGCCTTTACTGGTCGTTTGCATATTCATGATACCGAGTCGCCAATTTTGGTCAAGCCGCCCACTTAAACGCATACCCGCAATGGGAGGACGCGTTAAACCAATGCGACGCGAAAAAAACGGGCGGATGTTTTCGGTACCAAGACTGGCGAAAAGATCACTATTTTCTAAGAAAAACTGTCGCCGTTCCGGAAAAAACAGCTCGAAACGGTCCAGATTGATGACCTGCCGGTCCACTTCAACCTGTGAAAAATCAGGATTAACAGTTAAGTCCAGGTTCATCGATGGTGAAAGCGTAACTTTCGCATCGAAGCCTGCATCGGCATTCCACTCGGTGGGCTCATTTTCTTCATTATTCTTATTGCTATTGAGTGCAAGGTAGGGGATGAATGAATACCGGGTTCCCAGATCAGGAGGTGGGTTATCCCATACCAAAGTGCCGGCGTAAGCCAGATTGGCGGTTTGAAATTGCCGGGGCATCGGAGCCCAACTCGACTTTTCGTTGCCTTTTAAGTCCAACCGACTGAAATTGATGCCCCATTCTTTTACGCCCACTTTATACCGGAT
>CAZHNG010000379.1:0-6210 GCA_964533785.1 uncultured Saprospiraceae bacterium
CCAAATGCTGCGTACATAGTGCCTGGCCGGTCGGGGTGGGCCTGTACGGACTCTACTCTGGCAGAATTGAGAACGGGACCGACGGATATCCATTCTAATCCGAATGGGGTTTGCTTTTTGGCGGAAAGGTATTCTGCTAATGAGGCTTCTAAATTTGGGGTAGAGTTTTGAGCTACTATAAGAAATGGTGTTATTATTAGTAATAATGACTTGATGGCTAGTGCAACAGTAAAACAAAATTTGGAGCCTACTTCTCTGTGAACGTACGATGTCATAATAGTTTGCAGTTATAAGGAGCAAGTTAACTCTTGTTTCCTTAACCAATAATTGATCACTTACTTCTGAGGTTTAAGAGTAATAGTAAAAGTAAAAAGAATTGTAATATAGATTTGAGGTTATTATTGTATGTAGATTTGCGTCGGGAAAATTGAAAAAAACACGTCTGAACATGAACTGTATGTACTTTCTTCTCGTATTTTTGTCATTTTTAAGATGAAAAGATAATTCCTTTTTAACAGGAAAATAATGATTTTTTTACTTAGTTGACTGAACTAAAGTGGTGTTTGTTGCATGTGTAAGTGAAAAATAGTTATATTTGATCAATTATAGTGACTATTTACTAACAAAAGAATAATTCTAAACCCCTCCCAAAAAAATTCGAATATATGGGCACAAGAAAAGCGAATTTCGACTTTGAAGACGATAAGGTAAAAAAACGGATCAAGCTGAAAATTTTGCGTGCGAAGAAAAAACTGAAATATAAAGATATTGACCGAGAACGCATCGGTACTAAATATAAAAAAGGTAAAGATAATTAAATAGTGTTTTGTAACAGAATTGATAGTAAGTTGGTGTTTCTATCAATTTTTTTTTAATCATGCTCAGTTGTGCATTAGATTGAACTAATGCAAACCTAATCGCCAAGAAAGCAGACAAGTAAAACACGGGACATTGTTCAGGCACTCCAACTATTCTTTAGACAAGCTTATCATTGAGGTAAGAGGTGACCATACTAGGTCTAATAACAAAGACAAGCATATCGCTCATTTCGATCATCTACTTGGAAATAAAGGGCATGATGCCCGTACCATGATTATCGAAGAAGGTTATACCGATCTGCAGTATCTCCAGGAATATGGCGCTTTTTATGCAACAAGTTTTGCTTCTTATGAAAAAACCTGTAAGCGCCTTCATTTTTTCAAAGCTACATTCAGTGAAGAGGAATTTAACAAAACGATTGCAAATAGTGAAGTCACAACATTATCTACGCATATCTGGAGTTCTTACCTGGGCTTCATTACGGTCAAGCCAGTAAAGGACAAATTAATCGGGACGACGATAATAAAGCCGCCGGTATCTTATGATTCTGAAAGGGGCTATTGTTTTCCTGCTAATCGTCCTTATGAAATTGATATTGCGGGTAAGAAAATAGGGATCGAATCCATGGTTTTTCAGGAACAAGACGGATTGATCAGCTCTTGTGCATCTGTTACTTTATGGGCAGCGCTTAGTAAAATGGCGCACCTATTCCAGATCAAGCACCTTACCCCATTAGAAATGAATTACCTTGTGAATAAACGGAGCCTGGAAATAGGTCCGGATATTCATGATAATGGACTGGATGATGAAGAAATCATCGATCTGATCAATTCCAGAGGTTTAGGATGCGAATATAGAGCCAACAAAGATTTGCAGGAGAAAGACCTCAATGCATTGAAAGCATTGATCTATGCGTACCTGGAATCCGGCTTGCCTGTACTGTTGGGGATTAGGATAAAAAGAGAGGATGAGGATAGCATGATGATTAAGAACCTCGCACAAGATCTTGGAGAACCTGAAAAAGGCTTCATCGAAGGGGAAGAACAAACAGAAGAAGAACATTTAATCGTCATCAATGGCTACGAAAATTGTCTTGGAAAAGGAGAACCAGACGTACTTTCGCTGCGACCCCACCGAATATCTACTTTCTTTATTCACGATGACCAAAATGGGCCTTATTCTAATCTGGTATTTGAGGAAGATGAAGTTAAGCTGATTGGCAGATATATAGATTATCCTGAAGGGACATGGGAGCATGAAGAAACTGTGCGTGAAAATATTGTTGAAAGAACAGATTCGGTTAAAATTGTAAGTATCATCATTCCCATTCATGACTTGTTTCGACTAAAATTTGAAGATGTTAGATTTTATTCCAAGAAGATTGACATGGCACTTACAGAAGGACAAGACATGGAAGGTAGCTTCCCTTGGTGGGACATATACTATGCTAATCAGGATCAATTGAAAGAAAATATCCGTTCACTGCAAATCAACCCAAATAGTGCTTCCGCTAACACTCGAATGAAATTGAATATATTAAGGGAGCCATTGCCACCGTTCGTTTGGGTAGCCAGAGCTTATATCAGGAAAACCCTTATTCTACAGGTCATCTTCGATGCCACTACAAGTTCCCCGAAAAACCCCAATTGTATACAAGTATCGATTTTTAACGAAGAGATCGTAGACTTGATTGAAGATGATTTTCGCAGAAGAGGTGAAAAACAACACAAGGAATTTTTTACTATAACCTGTGGTTTAGAAGGTAATTTTTACGAAAAACTATTGGAAGCCAAGGACGATTTTTAGTGTCTCTTCGCTTATCGATTCAAAATTTCAATTAAGTAATTGATCACTTCTTCTTCGCTTTTATCGGGTTGGATGAACGTAAACGCATCAGGAAAGATTTTCTTTAAGTCGAGCTCCTTTGTTTCGTCTAATACTCTAAAGATGTTGGTATTACCCAATGCTATTGATGCTTGATATAGCTTTATCAATTTAGGGTTGATTTTACTTTGAATCAGACTTTCGGTTGATATGAGGAATAATACATAACCATTGGGGTGGTGGCTTATCTCTGACAATTTCTCTGTTTGCACTAACTCCTTGATTAATACAACATTAATTCCTTTTGATTCAAGGGCTTTTTCAATTCTCCTAGCAGCTGAGCGATCTTCAATCATTGTAACAATGAGTAAATCATTGACGCGTTCTTTTGTTTCCTGGGCGGTTATGAAGTCTTTGGTCTGTGCGCGTTTTTTATGTTTAGTTAACCATTGGATGCCTTGTTTTGAGGAAAGCAGGTTTTTCAACCCCAACCCTTTATTATTGGCATCAAAGAAGGTCATCAATTCATCAAACAGGTTTTTTTCTATTGGGGTCAATATTTGATCATCGGCTTCGGGCAGAAATTTATAGTCACTTTCTTGTTTTAATTGCCGGGCTAAAATATCACAAAGCTTATTATGATCGGCGATGTTAAGATAGGGCCGCCAACTTCTGGTCATTCGAATCGCTTCTGAAATCGCTAAAAAAGAAATCCTGACATCATCCTTGATGGACGACTGGAGAATTTGTCTGTCGATCAATATCTTGTTGACAAACCTGATCGTTTTCCTTGGATTACTATCCGAGGCTAGAGCAACGATCGGTAAGATTTTTTTTAAAGCTTTTTTCACATCGTCATCTAGCTCAGCAATTATTTTCTTTGCGTAGGATTCAATTCTGGATTGGTGGGAGGGGATGTTGAAAGGAAGTTGAATGATTTTATCGAGATATTCCTGGCCATTAATATCTTCGACTGATATTTTTCCATCATACCGGCTTTCCAGAAACTTCTCTATGATAGTTTTGGACATGCCCACAACAAAACTGAAACTTGGTTGATTGAAGATCAATTTGATCGATTCCAGGATCTTTAGCGCAGATTCTGGAAGACACCGATCCAAGTCATCAATGAATAGAACGATCTTTACCTTCTTTTTGGCCACTTTTTTGGAAACTTCATCCAGGGCTTTATACGCATTGTAAAGACTGTCTTCCAGTTTAAAAGACCTTTCATTGAGCTTGTCCAAGGTGTCATTAATGTCTTTCCCGCTAACCTTGCCTTCTAATTTGGTATCGATGAGACCGAAGTTCACATTCATATTTGTGGTTATCGATATGCCACTGGCTACTGCCTCCAAACCTTTCTTAAATTCCTCAAATAAGTTGCTGGGAAAATTTTTATGTTCTTCAACCTGATCAATGATATGTGCGATCAAAGCAGCTACCGGCGAAGGATCTTCACCGTGTTTCCAGGCATTGAACCAGATGGTGATATTCTTCCCGGTTTTAAAACCGTCAATTTGCTTTTTGATCATTCGCATCAGGCTCGTTTTTCCTGCACCCCAGGGGCCAAAAAGACCGACGCTAAATGGGCTTGGGGTATTGCGAACCGCCCAACTTATTATTCTGGCATAAACATCAAAATCGAGTCCGTCCTCTTTTTCTCCTTCGCCAATCGGAAGATCGCTGATCAAACGGATATTTTTTACGTTAGCCATATTTTAGATTTTGTTCCCAAGGCACTAGTGTCTCACTTACTTGTTTGAGGTTATTATTAAATCCATAGGCGTAATGTATGGATACTTGGGTTCATTTTTATATTTGCCGACTAATATAGTAATTCAAAAATTGCATTTTGAAAATTTAGTATTTTTTATGTAAAAGCTTTTTTAGAAAAATAGTATATGCCATCAATAAACCAGCGCCGGTTCGAACTGCTCTGCAATGTAATTGATATCATCCATAGCAATACCAAAAACCTGGATGGCATCATTTACAAGACCAAAAATTTTGCCTTCTTGATTTGAAGCGGCAGTCTGTGTTTATCGGGTGAGTGCCTATTACCTTACCGGAGTTGCCCACATTGATCTTTCATACTGTCATTATTCAGACCATATTTTGGCGATGCACTGCCGTTGGCCCAAACACCTTATTCTACTACGTACAGCCAGCGGTAAAAGATGGAAACTATCTTATGCTCTGTTAACAGTGCTTTATGATTCCTCTAGTAACTTATTGATTTTGGCAGCTAAGATTCCCAGCCAATCTCCTCCGCTGGATGTAAGAAGTATTACCCCTGTATTTCGGCTTGGGTTAAAACTGTATTCGCTTGCAAAGCCATCCATATCTCCGCGGTGCCCATACAGAATCCCTCTGCTGGTCTCAGTTTCAAATAATCCGAACCCGTATGAACTCGCACTTTTCTTTATTTGATGTTTATTTCGTGTTAAAATCAATGGATTATTCGAATGCTTTTCCTCTTGATATGTCTTTAGCTGCATAAGCATTAATTTAGACAAATCACTAGTGCAAGAATAAATGCCGCTTGCCGGAATTAATTTCCCTGCTTTCCATGGTTTAGTCTCCATTCCCCTAAACTCTTTCCGGTAAGGGGTAGCGATCTTACTTTTATCCTTTTCACTCAATAGGGTAGAAGTACTTTGCAGTCCGTATTTATCCGTTATATATTTTTTTAAAAGTTCCGCATAACTCAATCCACTGGCTCGTTCCAATATATACCCCATTACAGCGTAACCCAAGTTAGAGTACCGGTACTTTTTCCCGGGCTTATTTTTTAAAGTAATTTTTTGTAAATCTAACAATAGCTGCTCTTCAGTATAACCACTTATCATGGGTTCTCCGTCTTGCCTTTTGATGACTTTTGAATCTCTCGGCATTCCCGAGCGATGCATCAAAATGTCTTTTACTTTTATTTTTTTGAGCTTTTTAATAGTCTTTTTCGTAAGTGTGTTGGGAAGGTAATTTATTATGCTATTCTCCAAATTTAGTTTCCCTTCATTCACTAAATTGTTAGCGATAATACCCGTATGCGTTTTAGAAAGTGAGGCAATCTGGTAGAGCGTATTTTCATGAACGGTTTCTTGAAAATTTCTCTTTTTAACTCCATAGCCTTTAGATAGCAATTTTTTACCATCATAAATTAAACAAACCGATAAAGCAGGAATATCATTTTCATCCATGGTTTGAGTAATCAGTGATTCGGCTTGCTGAATGATTTCATTGGTAACGGAATGGTTTGAATCTTGTGCAGTAAGCGGGAAAACAATAATAGTAACAAACGATAGCAGTAATAAATGTCTCATATGATTAACTTTACCCAGGAGACGATTCGAATTGGAATTTGTTACACCCTTTAAAGTTACTAGACTTTTGACGCTAGACTCTAGAAGTTAGACTAAAAATTCTAACTAATTGACAATCAACGGAAATTTTATTTATTCCGAAAAATTGGTATCCATTGAGTATCAGCGGTTTGTTGTCTAAAATCTAGCGTCTAGTGCCTCGGGCATTAAATAACAGGTATAGTTCGGGAGGCTATTTTCTTGC
>CAZHNG010000380.1:0-6183 GCA_964533785.1 uncultured Saprospiraceae bacterium
AAATCATTCTCCCTTTTTCATATCTTAAAGCCACTAATTTGTGACACACTCAAATGAATTTTACCGCTTTGAATGAGAGAGGCGAAGTCGTCAAGTTGAGTTTAGATGAGATTTTTGGGTATGAGGAGAATAACGTTGCTATGCCCAATTGATCAATAATAGAAAGCAGTATTTCCAATTGTAAAAAAAATGCCGGATTCAACTTCCGTCGGATCCGGCATTCTAAAAATTCACCTATTCTTAAATCAAAAATTCGTGTTTACCGCAATACAAAACCGGTTGATCCTAAATATCCATCCGCCGAATATACCATCAGGTTGTATTCACCGCCTTCCAGGTCGTCCGTTGGTTTGAAAGACATGGCAATGGATTGAGATCCCTTAAGGTTTACCTTTTGGATATCCACCGCTTGTACTTTCATTCTGTCATCACGACTTCTTACGAACACCTCTTTAGTTGGGATAACTGCCACTTTTTCACCGCGTAAATCGGTAACGGCAATGTACAGTTCTCTTTCGCCGTGGCGCTCTTTCGGCACATTGTTGAGGTTAAATTTGATCTTCACCTCATCCACCTGCTTGGCTTTGCTGGTCAGCTTATCGTTGCGTTTTTCGGCAACAATGCTGAAGTTATCCGCACGGTAACCCGCGGGCGCAACTTTGAAAAGCTTTTCGCTCAGGATGGAGTTAGATTCGCTCAAAGCGGTCACTTCCACATTAAGTTTTTCAATGGCGGCTCTGGATTCTTCCAGGTCGTCGTGAAGTAAATCGTTGGTAGCCATCAGTTCCGTATTTTGGACCTTTAGATCCTCAATGTCAGTTTCCAGCGCCATTTTCAAATCTTCCAATTGTGCCAGACGCTCCTTTATCTTTTCTGAATTGGATTTACTGCTGGCCAATTGTGCTCTAACCTGCGATAATCTTTTTTTCAGGTCTTCCACTTCGGCTACTCTTTCTGCAATTTCCGCTTGCAGCATTTCATTTTCAGAAATCTGGTCATCGTAATCTCCTTCCAGTTGGGTCAATTCCTCGTGTAACTGGTTGCGTGTTTCGTTGAGTTCGCTAAGATCACTCTGTAATCTTTCCGTTTCACTCTGGAAACGATTGCTGGTAAAACCAAAATAAATAGCCACAATAACGGCTACTGCCAACAGGGCACCCAATGCAATTTTTACGGTGTTGCCCGATGAAGCGTTGTTTTTGTTGGCGTTAGGAATATCCTTCCGATTAGACATAATGAGTTAATTTAGTTAAAAAAATTATATACATTAATGTTTCATCACATGACAAAACATGAATAACCATTAAAATCCTCGGTGCGTGGTAAAAATTAGTTGTAACTGGGCATTTGAACTTTACCCTTTGATGATTGGCATATTTAAAGCGTGTTTTTAATTGACTAACAGATTCTTTGAAAATGATACCTCCCGCTTCACATTTCTCCTACTCACACAATCTGGCGTCTGGCATCTAAAATCTTTAGTCTTATTCTAGGTGATATTTAAATGAAGGTATTATAATAGGAACACGATCACCTAAGACATGTAGAAAACGGGTAGCAAATTATATTATTATGTGGATGTGCTATTTTTTATATTTTTATTCATTGGTATTTGTGTAAGACACCAGATGCCAGACACCAGATACCAGAGACACCAGGCACCAGACTGCATGAGATTGGAGATGAGTGATTTGTGTATTATCCGTGATCTAAATCTGCTCGACTAAGTGAGATGCCAGAATGCCTGGGATTGATTTTGAGGATCCTGATGCTTGCGAACAGGACAGTTATCGTTTTGACGGTAAACGTCAGGAGTTTTGGTACAAAGTGTAACTTATAATTGTCCACCCACTTATTCATTACTGTATTACTATCTTCCCCCGGAAGGGCGCGGCTACCACCAGGTCTTTACTACCAGCATGATACTCATAAAACCCTTCTCCGGATTTCTTTCCCAATTTTCCAGCGGTCACCATATTCACCAATAAGGGGCAAGGAGCGTATTTGGGATTGCCAAAACCATCGTGTAACACCCTGAGAATGGACAGACATACGTCCAAACCAATGAAGTCCGCCAGCTGTAGCGGCCCCATCGGATGCGCCATGCCCAGTTTCATCACCTGGTCGATAGCTTCTACGCTTGCTACGCCTTCGTGTAAGGTCCAAATAGCTTCGTTGATCATCGGCATCAAAATTCGGTTGGAGACAAAGCCAGGATAGTCATTGACTTCTACCGGGATCTTACCTAACCTTTTTGAAAGTTCGATAATTTCATTCGTCACCGCATCCGACGTGGCGTATCCCCGGATCACTTCCACTAATTTCATGATGGGAACCGGGTTCATAAAGTGCATGCCGATTACTTTATCCGGCCGTTTTGTCGCGGCGGCGATCTTCGTGATGGAAATAGAGGAAGTATTAGATGCCAGAATCGTGTGATCGGGTGTAGCGTTTTCCAGCTCTTCGAAAATTTTTAGTTTGATCGCTTCGTTTTCCGTTGCGGCCTCCACCACTAGATCCGCCTTACTTACCCCGTGAGATAATACCGAATGAGTTTCAATATTTTCCAGGGCAGCTGCTTTATCTGCTACCGTGATTTTTTCTTTCTTCACCATGCGATCCAAATTCTTTTCGATCGTCTGCATTGCTTCCACTATCGCTGATTCAGAAACATCTACCAGGTGAACGGAAAATCCATACATGGCAAAAACGTGGGCAATACCATTTCCCATAGTCCCGGCCCCAATTACGGCTATATTATTCATCATCGTTCTTTTTATTTGTTATGCCTCGTGATTTTGTTTTCAAGAGCCTGTCTGGAATTCATCCTTCAGGTAGACGAAACCCAGAAAGACTCTAAATACAAAGGTAAGAAGATTTAACCATGAACGACACGCATTGGGATTGGATTATGAAACCTTTTAGCACCTGGGATGCCGCAAAATAGAAGGATGATTTGTTGAGCTGAGCATACAAACCCTTACTCAACTGAATGCTATTTTGTAGCTTACTCAAAATCCATAGGCGATGCGCAGTTGCAACATCCGCGGATTAATCGGGAAAACTACAAAAGAAGCATCGGGATTGGCTTCAATGAATTCCATCGTTGCGGCATTAGCATTGCTGCCGAATTCATTCGGACCGAAGAAATTCATTAAGCCTTTACCATTGAAAATATTGTTAATGATCAAACTGACATTCAAATCATCCCATATTTCCATCCCTCCTCCTACATTAAATACACTAAAGGTTGGCAGGCTAAAGGCGTTGGCAAAATTTGCTTCACGCTCGCTCATGAAACGCCAGGTCGCATAAGCATACCAAAACTCTTTGCGGATCTCCGGGGTGACGTTCAGCATAATACCGGGAGTATGAGGCAAGGTTTTGCCGGAGTAATCTTCAATAAAATCGTCATCGGTATCGGCCGTACCGGCTGCATTATAAATGGTGAATTTCGTAGCCTCAGGATTTTGCAGCGTTGCAGAAAAATTGAGGTTGAAAATACCGGAAGGCGCATACAATCCTTCCACTTCTACGCCAAACGTATTAGTGGTGTTGAATTGAACAGGGGTAAAGAAGAGTTGACCGTCATCCTCATCGAAAACAAACTCAGAAAACGGAATATTGCCGAGCCGGCTCCAAAAAGCAGTGGCTAATAAACTGAAAGTCCTCCGATTCAACTTGAGTCCCCCTTCCATTTGCAGGATGTTTTGCACATTACCCGCTCGGTCAATGGGAATATTAGCGAAATTATTGAAGTAATAGTTCAATTCCGGCGCTTTGTTGCCTTTGGAGAAACGCGCGAATAAAGAGATCTGATCATCGACGAGGTAGTTGGTGCCGATGGAGTAGGAGAGGTAATCGTAGGTAAAGTCAAAATCGTCGGTTCCGGTTTTGACTAAAATGCCGTTGTCAAAAGCCGTCATCAGGTCGTTGTCCAAACCGCCATCCCTGTTCAGTGGACCGAACCGGTCCTTGTTACCATTGTGATTGATACGTTCGTAGCGGGCACCGATATCAATGGTGAGTATGTCGCGGATGGTCCATTCTTCCCGGACGAACAAGGCAAATTGGTTGGTTCTTGCCGTACCGTTGCGGTATAATAGTCCGCCGTAACCGCTTAACCCGTTTTCATCGGATAGTTGTTGGTTAGGTGAATTGGGGTCTTCGATACTTACCTGAAGCAGGCGAGGTTCCGCTTCGTAGGTGGCATAGGCATAACTGGCCTGGGTGTAGGCATCAATATTGGCCGATCCGATAAAGGTACCGAAAGTCAATTTGTGATTGCGGAAAGATTTACTGAGGGACAATTGATTCATCCATTCATCCACTTCGTCCAATCTTTTCCAGGGAGCGATCCCCATCAAAGCATCATTGGGTAGACGGCCTTCCAGGTATTCAAAACTTGGCGGTAGCCCTCGGAATACATTGGCCGCCCCCAGATTATTCACCCGGGCTAAGGTGTTTCCCGTATTCACCTCTTTAAAAATGACATTGCCGCCGAAGGGCGATTCCGCACCGCTGAGAAAATAGGGTAGAAAACTTTCCAAACCTAAGCGCTGGTTAGCGATCGTCGTTTGCCAGTCGGTTTCTTTGGTCGTAAATTTAAAATTATTCCGTACGGTCCAATCCGCAAAAGACTGGATGATATCCAAACCAGCAGCGAGGTCTTTGGTTCTGATCCCGTTAGCGGGATTGTATGTTAAAAAAGCATTGGGGTCATTTTCGATGTTTCTGCCGTCGGGTAGGGAGCTTTCTACCTCGGGCAGCATCAGCGCCGTGGTATTGAAATCAAAACCAAATGCCGCTTCTGGTTCGTTCCAATCGACGGCCGGCAGACCAGTAAAGCGGTTGACTTTATCGTTAAGGTATTTACCGTATAGTTTGAAAAGGCCATTGCTGTTCTTTTTGATCAGGTTGAATTTGACCTGGCCGCCTTGGCTCCAGTTGTAGTCTACATTGCGCACTCCCTGATCGCTGCGGTAAAATCCACCTACGTTGTAGCTCCACGTTTGGTTGAATAATGGCCCGCCCGTGTTGAAATCAGCGCGGATCATGGTATTGTTCTCGCCTTGGAGAGCAGAAGTCAGAGCCACCTGGCCCGTATTTTTTGGTCCGCCCGTTTTGGAGATGAAATTGAAAATGGCGCCGGGAGTATTAGTGCCGGTGATCGTAGAAATTCCTCCCCTGACGGCTTCCAGTCGTTGAACGGTAAGATCCACCCGGTGAAAAAAATCGGGGCCGTAAAAAGTATTATTGATGAGGGTTACGGGAAGACCGTCTTCCTGAAGGCCAACGTAGTACCAGCCAATATCATCTTCCGCTGATGCTGAGATTCCCCGGGAATATACCCTGGTAAAGACTTCTCCCGCCGAGGCGTCAGTAAAAACACTGGGAACCGCCCTCAGCAGGTCTGCCGTACCGATAGCTGCCTGTTGTTGGATCTGTTGAGTTCCAATGGTGGAAATAGAACTAGATGCCCTCAATTTCGATTCGGAAGTAAATGTCCCGGTTACGACCACTCCACTCAATTCTAAGGGGTCATCATCCATTTGAATGATCAAATTATTAATAGCCGTTTCTCCGACCGTAATGGTTCTATTGTAGTCTTGGTAGCCAAGTCTGCGAGCGATAATCGTATATTTTCCGGACTTGATGCGGCTGAACGAAAACTCACCGCTTGCGCTACTGAAGTCCAACACTCCTAAGGGTAATAACCTGATCTCCACATCTTCTAAACTATTACCGTTATAATCAGTTACTTGTCCGGCAACGGGTACTTGTCCCACGGTTTTTCCAACTGCCAATAAAAAAAGAATGAACAGCGTAAAATTTTTCATTGTTTAACACTTGTATTAAAACGTTAATATTGGCCTAAGGCCGTTTTATTTTTATTGGTAAGGAGGAATTCGTAACAGAAGGGGGCGTTCTTGGTCGTAGACGACAGAATGATAGTGGAAAATCGTATTGCTTTTGATCGTTTCGGCACTATCCTTGAAAATGGGTTGGTGATTATAGCGTTAAGAGGGTGTCATTTCGCAAGGTTTTATTTGGATCGTAATTTAGGACCACACCCAGTCCACAAATCATTCGTAAAAACTGGCGAAGGACTAGTAAAGAAAGTAAATTTGTATTACAGATAGTATAATAATTGGACTTTTGACGCTAGATTTTAGACAACAA
>CAZHNG010000381.1:0-6177 GCA_964533785.1 uncultured Saprospiraceae bacterium
TAATGAATATTTACTGAAAGTTTTGGGCGAATCATTTTGATGCGTTTGCCCTAATAGCGATTGGTTTGGCAAGTATAACCGTATTTCCACACATTACCTGCTTTTAGGTGGATTTGCCCGGTAGCACAATGGTAGCAGGGGAATACTCCGTCCGTTTTGGCTAGTAAGGCATACTGAACGCATTCTTCAAGATTTTCAATTTGACCGTCTATTTTGTTCTTGACAGATTTTTCTAATCTTAATTCACCCTTTTCGTTTACTTCGATAAAAGGAACGCCTTTATAAGCCTTCCAACTAAAATGAAGGGCCGTGCAAATCAAGCATAGCACGATAAACACCGGAAGGAAATTAAAAGGGGGGCGGTAGTCAGGCCGGACAATACCTGAGTTGATCCACTGGATGATTTTTAAATTGGAGATCCGCAAATAAATATTCCGCATTTGCTTTAGGCTTTAAATAACTGTAAATCTGTTGTTTGTTCACGGTGGGAGATTCTCTGAGCTTTACAAATGATTTTTGTGACGAAATAATGAAAGCGTTACAAAATAACTAATTATTTATCAGCTTCCAAATGTGAGGGTGGTACTTCTGGTACCAAAGTCTGGAAATCGTTACATTAGTAGAAAAAAGGATGAAAGCTTCCAAAACAAAAAGGGATACTACTTTGAATTTTAGGGTGACTAAGCAGTTTAAAAAGGAGTTTAAACAGCTGGCGCTGGATCTGGATGTTTCGATGGTCGAGTTGTTGGAGAAGGCTTTTTATGAACTGAAGGAAAGAAACGAATAATATAAAAGTGCCTGAGATTAGATGTGGAGGACAAGATGGCATCCTCACCTTTTCCTAATTATTTAGTTATACTGATTACGCAACACCTAAACCTCATAACGGCGACTTCGAGGATGATGAAGGGTCCCGCTTCTTGTTTTTTCGGATAATTACAGAGCAAGTAAAACCTTTGATCGAAACCTGATAGCCCCTCACGCAAATCAATCATCTCCAAACTCTTGTGATCTGGCGTCTGGCATCTGACGTCTTACTGAATTCGTTGAATGGAAGCTTTATCGCCCAGCCTCATTTCCTTTTCCAGGTTACGAATTAAATTAACCCCAGGAGCTTTACCCACCTCAAAACTGCCAAAATCATCGGCAAAGCCCAGCGCTTCAGCGCCATTCAGGGTCGCCCATCTCCATAGCGTTTCCAATGGGACATAAGACTGGTATTTTTGGATGGTTTTCATCTCTTCGAATACCGATAATTGCCAATTAGAAGTAAGGCTATCGGTGCCAATCGTCATTTTGGCGCCGGTATCCAGAAAGTGTTGGTAATTAGGTAAGCGGTTTTCGATGTACAGATTCGCATTGGGGCAGGTAGCCCAATAGACTTGTTCATTCCAGTCCTGTGCGGCCTTAATATCGGGTGGGGTAATCATGGTGTTGTGCACAAACAAGGTCCTCTGTTTGGGATCCATCTGCTCCAAAGCATAGTGAATAGAAGTCCGTCCCGTTGGCTGAAATTCTTCTACCGAAAAGCCAAAAGAATCGTAAAAATCAAGGAATCCCCCGCTTTTATCCAGAAAGAACTGGTCTTCGTGCACCGTTTCCTGGTTGTGAATACTGATCGTACTGCCCGGTTCATTTTCCTGGTTGATCAATTCGAATAAAGAAGTAGATACGGTGTAAGGAGCGTGGGGCACGCAGCTTTTGCGGTTGCCGTGCGCCGTGCTTTGGCCGTCATACACCTTTTTATACTGGTCAAACCAGGTTGACGCCTGCGATTCCTGGAGGAAATCGAACATTTCAACGAATGTATAGTAGCGAATGGAACTCTTTTCTTTCGTTGCGGCCGTATCCAATTTATTCGAAATATCCCCCACGGCTACGATACCAGCTTCATACATTTCCCGGTCCGCTTTTGCTATGGCCTCTAAAATGACCTCCTCGGGAAATTCGCGGAAATTGACCACCTTTTTCAAAAATGGCAATAAGCCCGTGCCCGTATCCGCCAGCCCCTTCATATGTGACAATTCCAGGTGGCAGTGGGTGTTGACCAGCCCCGGGATCAACAGTCCATCGTAAAAATCCACTGAACTTTTGTCGTGGTTTTCCAGGCGGTCAATGGCTAAAATCTTGCCTTGCTCGTCTAGTACCAGCACTCCATTGTCAATGATTGGCTCAACAATGGGAAATAATTGGGTAGCGCCTATTTTTCTCATTTTAATTATTTTCAATAATAGTTAAAGTACAAACAGTCCGTATGCTTTTGATGAAACATCAGTATCTTCTAAAATGAATCCATCCTCAAAGTTCCTTCACCAACAGACCATTCACCATCCTGGGCTCGAACCAGGTAGATTTAGGTGGCAAGACCCCGCCTGCATCAGCAATGGCTTTGATATCCTCCATACTTACCGGATACAAACAAAAAGCCGCCCCGTGTTCCATCTTTTTTAGCTTATTCATGATACCTTCCACGCCTTTAGGTCCTTCAACGTAGTCTTCCTCGTGTACCACCAGGTCGCTGTTTTCCAGAATATGCTTTTTGATGTGCAGATTCAGCAAATATACATCCAAACCCAACAAACCGTTAAGCCTGGCAGGAATAAGCGTATCCCTCCACTTCAAACTATACCATTGTCCCTGCATGAACATTGTCATTTCGTGTTTTTGCCTGGGCTTTCTGGCCTTTTCCATTGGCTCCACAACGCAAATGTTTTTGAGCTTTTCCAACAGGACCTGTAAAGCTTCTTTATCTTTCAACGGAAAAACACGGTTGAAATCGAAAATATCCAATTGATCAAAAGAAAAAAATGCACTCGGTATGTAGCGGTACTTGTTCAATTTTCCTTTTTCAGCCTGCTGGTCAAACAGATGGGCGCTGGCCGAAGTACGGTGATGACCATCTGCAATGTAGATATCCGTACATTCCTCCTGGAACCCTTTTTTCAGTTGGTCTGTCACTTCGTTGTGCCGTACCACCCACAACCGGTGATACTCCTGATCGGAAATTTTCAAATTGAACAGTGGCGGGTTTGATTGAATATACTCCTCGATCCAATCCGTAATTTTCACCACTTTAGGGTAAGTAAGTACTACCGGCTTCACGATAGCCGAGCGCCTTTTCAACAGATCAATTTGTTTGTCTTCCTTATTTGAAATAATGTTTTCGTGCTTTCGGATCCTGCCCTGTATGAAATCCTCAATGTCAATACATCCGACGATACAGGAATAACTCTTCTCTCCTTTGATGATCTGCTGAATGTAAAGTGCTTCTTCAACCTGTTTTTCGAAAAAACTACGTCCCCGGTAATCGTCGTAGGAATATTTTACATCCCGAAAGAACGACGGCGCTGCTATGATCTTTTCCGGATTTGGATACAAGGCTTTGAATGGGTGCAGCTCCATATTGAAAATGCAGGTTGTTTGAGGGCGAAAATTAGATAAAATCTTTGATTTATAAAGAGATTCGACGGATTACAATCTTAATTCCCTCTTTTCCCAAATAATGACCAATTTTAATAAAAAGTATCTTGAACATCGCCAAAAATGGAAAAAAGTGTCAAAATGTGGTAAAATGTGGATAAATTACTTATCTTTGAGGCAGTTAAGGTAAGATCATGCAACAATTACTCGGTGAATATGAATGCAAGGTGGATGCAAAGGGGCGGTTGCGATTGCCCGGTGATTTAATCCAACAACTGGGTAAACAAGATGCTTTTCAATTCGTCATCAATCGTGGATTTGAACGTTGCCTGATGATCTATCCTTTAGAAGTGTGGGAATACACAACCAAAGAGGTGAACCAATTGAATTTATACAATAAGCAGCACCGGGATTTCGTCCGTTATTTTTACCGCGGTGCGCAACGGGTAGGAACGGATAGCTCGGACCGGATATTGGTGGCACAACGGTTATTGAATTACGCCAATATTTCCAAAGAAGTTATTTTGTCCGCCTATATTGATCGAATAGAGTTGTGGTCCAAAGAAGAATATGATAAATTGCTGGCAGATGAGCCGGCAGATTTTTCTAGTCTGGCGCAGGAAGTATTAGGTAAAAGTCCACCAGACAACGATAACCATGAGTGAATACCATCAACCAGTCTTACTGGAAGAATCTATTGAAGGACTTCATATTAAACCCGGAGGTACATACGTCGATGTTACTTTCGGTGGTGGAGGTCACTCAAGGGTCATTCTTAAAAAGTTAGGAATGAACGGCCGTTTAGTTGCTTTTGACCAGGATCAGGATGCCGTTTCCAATGAAATTGATGACAAGCGTTTTACTTTGATACCGCATAATTTTAGACATATTCAACGTTTTTTAAAATTGCATGGTATTAAAAAAGTGGACGGCATTCTGGCAGATCTGGGTATTTCCTCTCACCAAATCGACCAGGCGGAAAGAGGATTTGCTTACCGGTACGAAGCTGCCATTGACATGAGGATGAACCAGTCGCAAAACATGAGCGCGGCTGACGTTTTGAATGAATACTCCGCGGAGCAATTGCAACAAATATTGAGCGAATACGGAGAAGTGAGAAATGCCAAAACGCTTGCCCGCCGGATCAGTGAAGAACGACAAATAAGAGCATTGAAGAATATTTCCGATCTACTGGGTATCGCTGAACCTATTGCAATAGGACCAAAGCAAAAATACCTGGCACAGGTTTTTCAAGCACTGAGAATTGAGGTTAATGACGAAATTGGTTCTTTGAAACAGCTATTAACACAAACGACGGATCTATTAAATAACGGAGGAAGACTTGTTGTCATTTCCTATCATTCCATAGAAGACCGCATCGTAAAACGATTCATGAAGACAGGAAATCCGGAAGGAGAGATGATAAAGGACTTTTACGGAAATATTTCCAGGCCTTTTAAAGTTATAACCAAAAAGGCCATTACGCCAAAACCGGAAGAGCAAAAGCGAAATCCAAGATCCAGGAGCGCTAAATTGCGGATAGCAGAACGAACGTTGCAAGAATCGTAATAAAAGGTAAAGCCTTATTAGACTTTTTTAGCGATCACTGTACTACAGGTGGCCAAAAAGTTGTAATTTAAACAGAAAGATAGTCGAGTTATGGCTAAGAAGAAAAGCAATACAATGACATTCAGCGAGTTGAGCTTCATGACTTCCGAATGGATACTGAGGAACGTTCCTTTTATGCTTTTCCTGGGCTTCCTGGCGACTATTTACATCGCTAATGCCCATTACGCTGAACGAAATGTGAGACAGATCCAGGTTATCCAAAAAGAGTTGAAAGAAACGAGGTGGTATTACATGTCGCTTCAATCGGAAAATATGTATAAAAGCAAAAGGTCTGAAATTGTTGAAAGTGTAAAAGAAGAAGGGTTAAGGCCATTTAGGAGCAAGCCGAAGAAAATTATAGTAGACCCGGAAGAAATTCAATAATTCTTACATCATTTTTCAGTACCGGATAAAAATAATTGAAGGTTTGCCCTTAGATTTGTTGAAAATCAGTTTTTTTTCACGCACCATACTTGCACATTACCCGTAATAAAGAAGAAAATAAAATCAGATCAACCATACAAAAACAAGTCCTTGACCGGACAAGTCTAATATACGTGTAATGGACATTAAAAACGAAGTACTGATAAGAATTTATATTCTTTTGTTTGGTATCATCGTACCATTGTCTATTATATTGATCTACAAGACAATATTCATAGGTTTTGTAGATGCTGACAGGTGGCGGGACCTGGGTGAAGATAACTACATCCAGGATCGTAAGATAGAGGCTGAAAGGGGGAATATTATAGCCGAAGACGGCAGCTTGCTGGCTACTTCAATTCCATATTTTGACATTTATTTTGATCCTTTGGCCCCCAATGACGAAGATTTTGACGCCAATGTTCAAGGGCTTGCCCAGGCGCTATCCGACCACATCAAAGACCATACACCGGGTAAGTACGAAGAGTTACTGCGGATCTGGCGCAAAGGCAACAACAGTTACATTGAAATAAAGAGAAACGTTACCTATAACGAAAAACGGCTATTTGAAGAATTTCCTTTGTTCAGACTGGGTAAATACCGCGGCGGGTTTATTGCAGAAATGTACAGCAAGCGCGTACGGCCGTTCAAACATTTGGCATTGCGTTCTATCGGCTACGTTAGAGGGGAAAGAAAAATTGGTCTGGAGGGATTTTTCAACGAAGT
>CAZHNG010000382.1:0-6174 GCA_964533785.1 uncultured Saprospiraceae bacterium
CAATGAGCAATGAGCAATGAGCAATGAGCAATGAGCAATGAGCAATGAGCAATGAACAATGAGCAATGGGCAATGAAAAGCTGGTTTTAATCTCAACCTTAATCCGTACGGGTAGTCCGATTCGAACGGACGCCTACTTGGTCCCAAACCAAGCGCTCTGGCCGCTAAGCTACACCCGTATGTTAGACGGAAGATCTTAGACTGTGAGAGAAAGGAGAATTGAGCCTTGTGTGAGAACGAATAGTCAATAGAACCTCCGTATTGAAATGACAAAAGCCCCATAGTATTGATCTATGAGGCTTTTGTAAGCAGGTTATCATGTATACCAATACATCAGCACCGCATAGATTGCTCTATGTGTTCTTCGGGTTGATGCGGTATTTGAATATTTGCGTTCATGTTTTGAATAACTAAGCAACTGTTCTTAAAGTTCCCAAAGCACAAATTTTATTCAAATATTTTCAATTCGAGTGTACTGATCTGAAAAATAAATATTTAATTAGCAAATTGTTAGATCCTGGCGATGAATGTCAGGAGGTGAGACACCAGATTTGGTAACATAAAGATAAGGGTTGTATGTTTGAGATATCTACAGAAGGCAGGTTAATGAATTGCTATCGACTCACTTTCTTGCTATGTATTCTGTTCCTTCACACACCTATCACCATATTCTCACACCCATACAGTTTGGCGTCTGAATTCTAGCATCTAAAGTCTCCTTAAAGCACAAAATCGAAACGAAATGAGCCTAACTTTATTAGACTGGTCCTTTGTAATAACCTTTTTTGCTATTTCCTTAGGTATTGGCTTGTGGGTATCCCGTCAAGCGGGTAAGAGCACTTCAGAGTATTTCTTATCGGGCCGCAATATGCCCTGGTGGTTGTTGGGCATGTCCATGGTAGCGACTACTTTTTCCACAGATACGCCGAACCTGGTCACTGATATTGTAAGGCAAAACGGTGTAGCCGGCAACTGGGTATGGTGGGCGTTCTTGCTAACCGGGATGCTGACGGTTTTTGTCTACGCGCGGTTATGGCGAAAATCGGAGGTACTGACGGATATAGAATTCTATGAATTGCGTTACAGTGGAAAGGCTGCGACCTTTTTACGAGGGTTTCGGGCAGTATATCTGGGGCTTATTTTTAATATTCTGGCAATGGCGGCGGTTTGTTTAGCAGCCATGAAAATCGGGGAGGTGATGCTGGGGCTCAATAAATTCGAAACTATTGGGATTGCTTCGCTTATTACGATGGTGTTCAGTTCATTGGGTGGATTTCGCGGGGTAGTTTATACAGATTTTCTATTGTTTTTTATTGCCATTGTAGGTGCTTTGGGAGCCGCTATCGTAGCGGTAAACCACGAAGATGTCGGAGGGTTGACCGCATTGATCAACAACCCTGCTGTTACGGAAAAACTGTCCATCATTCCGGATTTTGATAATAAGGAGTTGGTGATTACAATTTTTATAATACCGCTGGCGGTACAATGGTGGAGCTCTTGGTATCCAGGAGGTGAGCCAGGAGGTGGCGGTTATATTGCGCAGCGGATGTTGGCTGCAAAAAATGAAGACCACGCGATCCGGGCAACTTTCTTTTTTAATATTTTGCACTATGCATTGCGGCCCTGGCCCTGGATTTTGGTCGCTTTATCCTCTTTAGTCGTTTTTCCCGACCTGGAGAGTCTGCAAGCTGCTTTTCCAAATGTTTCTGATGATAAGCTTGGCAATGACCTGGCTTATCCCGCCATGCTTACCTTTTTACCAAATGGTTTATTGGGTTTGGTGGTCGCCTCTTTAATTGCTGCCTTTATGTCTACGATATCCACACATTTGAACTGGGGAGCCTCCTACCTGGTCAATGATTTCTACAATCGTTTTTTGAATCCCGATGCCACCCAAAAAGACCTGGTACTCGCGGGTAGAGTATCGACGGTTATTCTCATGCTATTATCGGCTGTAATTGCCTTTTATTTGACCAATGCGAAGCAGATATTCGATATTATTATCATGTTTGGGGCAGGTACGGGCTTGCTGTTTATTCTGAGGTGGTTTTGGTGGCGCATTAATGCCTGGAGCGAGATTTCAGCAATGATCATATCCGGATTGTTATCAATAGGGTTTACTTTTTGGGGCTGGTATCCGGATTTTCTGCAGCCCTGGATGAAATTTCCGACAATTGTGCTTTCAACAACGATTGTTTGGGTAGCTACTATGTTATTGACTCCAGCTGATGATAAGCAAACACTGCGTAGCTTCTATCGTAAAATTCAACCTGGCGGTCCGGGCTGGCAAAAGGTGATCAGAGAAGCCAATGAAGAAGGTATAAACATCATTGAAGATCAAGACGGCTGGAAAGTACCCAAAGGTATTCTCGCGATGGTTACCAGCTGTATCTTGATCTACAGTGTCCTCTTTGCTACCGGCAATTGGATTTATGGCAATATTACTACCGCATCTGTGCTTACGTTAGTTGCATTGGTAAGCGCAGTGGCACTACAACAGATCTGGAAAAAACTGGGCCAAACAATTATTTAACATTTTTTTAAATCGCCGTTCGATCTTTTACTCAGATTAATTTGTTATAATTATGTGTTGTAAAGTTAAGGTTTACGAAATTTAGTTTTGCAAGACAGTTGGATAGGATAGGAATATCGGAGGTCTGCCCTTCGCTTAACACAATCATTAAACAAACTAAAGCAATGTTTAACAGATCTATCAAACGCCGTCTTATCAAAGCCAAAATGTCCTTAAGTAATACCATTCAAAAAATCCTCGTCATTAATCAAAAGAAAAAACATCTTCCTTTCGTAGAAGAACCGCACAAAAAAAGAGAACTCCTTGAGGATGAACTTAAGGTCTTAAATAAGTTGGCTGAGTATCAGGCTAATCTCATTAAAGGATACGAAAAGGCACTTTCAAAGGAACCGGAAACGACGGATTTGGATTAGTCCAATCTCACATGTAAATAAATAAGTAAGTAAGACTACAGATTCTAGACTGCAAGGGTCTGATGATTACTCCTGACGGTACCGTCAGAAGTGTGTGGGTTGTCATTAATCTAAATCACTCATCTCCAATCTAATGGAGTCTGCCATCCCCGCCTATTGCCTGCCGACCTAGCGGTCACGGTGGGTGGGTGCCAGTATGGCCGGCAAGTGAAATCTGCTATCTTACTTATCGGTTTTTATTCATAACGCTATCCTTCTTCATTAGCGTCTTACGATTAGCTTCCATTATCGCTTTTTTCTCCGGAAATTGTTCCAAAGCAACATTGTTGCGAGCCTCAATGTATCCTAGAACGAGGGGCTTAACGTCCAATGGTTTGTCATTTAGTGACCGGTGGTAAGTGACCATCAGAAATCTGGCCATGTCTTCGGGATGGGTTAAACCAACGCTTTTCAAATAATGTGATAAGCGCGATCCACTGTAGAATCCCCAATTGTGGATCATCCAACGACCAAGGCTGGGAAATAACTTAACTTCTACCTCTTCTTCAGTGGCCGCTTTGAATTTTTTAATATCCTCTTCTTGCGTCAACTTGTTCAGGTGATAAAAAACATCGGTCAAATTTTTTGGGATATATACTCCATTTAAATATTCTTGCGCAATCCTTCTTTTGTAGGCTTTTTCGTATTCTGCTTTAGAAGAGGGTGGACCTCCCAATTGCGAAAATGATAAATTGACAACGAACACACTAAAAACTAAAATTAAACTTAAGCGAATAATTCTAACTTTATACATCTTGATCTGTAATTTAGTAAATGCATTGGAATAACTACTTCAAGGCTGATTTTATTATGAGTAGGCTACAATTTCTATTGCTGCTACTTGTTGAGGTAAGGAACTTGTGCTTGCCTGTATTTTCCGGGGTTAAAACTTTTCTTCTGTTGCTGGTCTTCACTTTTGGAGAACATGCCATTGTAATGAGCCAATCGACCTATTGCCAAGCCAGTCGTGAATTAGAAAGAAAAATGGAACAAGATGCCGGGGTAAGGTCGAAAAGAAAGGCCATTGAACGATTTACAAGAGATTGGATAGGAAGTAAAAGGGAAGTAGCGTTTAGAGAAGTAGTTACAATCCCGGTTGTGGTTCATGTCGTTTGGAAAAATAAAGCGGACAGTATCTCCGAAGCACAAGTTCACTCCCAAATCGAAGCACTAAACCGTGACTTTCGATTGTTGAACGGAAATGAGGAGATCATTCCAGAGGTTTATCGCTCCCGCAAGGTGGATATGGAAATTGAATTTTGTCTGGCTAACATTGCTCCGGATGGTACTCCTACGAATGGCATTACTTACACTAAGACAGACGTTGATCTCGTGGGTGCAACCCGTCGTATCTTTTATACTGCCCAGGGAGGACATGATGCCTGGAATACTATTGATTATCTGAATGTTTGGGTCGGACAATTAGAAGGAACGGCAGGCATTGCCAGCTTTCCGGGTCAAGATATACCCGAAGAAGATGGCATACGGATCAGCCCTAAGCGTTTTGGTACCATAGGCACTGTAGAAGCACCTTATGACCAGGGCAAAACGCTTACCCATGAAATAGGACATTACTTTAATTTGTTCCACTTGTGGGGTGGACAAGCATGTGATCAATTGGATGAAATTTGTTGTGCTAACCTGGAGGACAACTGCCCTTGTGATGATGAAGTAATGGATACACCCGCGCTCAGTTCCACTTTTTTTCAGCAATGCCCTACGGGCAATATACTGGAATGCGGTAATCTGGCCATGTATATGAATTTCATGACTTTTGCTGACGACGCCTGCATGGCTTTTTTTACCGAAGGTCAAAAATTGCGTGTCTGGGCGACGCTGAATGGTCCGAGGAGGGGGTTGCTAAATAGTCCAGGGTGTGGTGATTCAACGGTCAGTACGGTACAACAATCAACAAAAGAATTAGTCGCTATATATCCAAATCCTGCTAATTCGTATTGTATTATCCGAAATAGTACCAAGGCTTCAATAATACTTACCCTGTTTTCGGTGCAAGGTCAACAAATGCTCTCCCGGGAAACTTCGGAAGAGTCAATAACGATCAATACAGCGGACCTACCATCTGGTATTTACTGGCTTAAATTGCGATCGAGGCAAAATATTTTAACAAAAAAGCTTATCATTGAACGATAAAATGAAGTCTTATGAAAAAACTATCCTGGAAAGCCTTATTCATCGTAGTCATAGCCTTTGTCTTGTACAATTGTAAAACACTCCCATCGGAAGCCCAGATCGAGAACCTGGAAAAGGTGGTTGAAATGGAGAAAGGCCCCTGTTTTGGTGATTGTCCAATGTTTACGCTTACTGTTTATGCCAATGGCCTGGTACAATATCGAGGCGAAGAGTATACCGATAAAGAGGGAACACACCTGAAAACAATTTCACAAAACGACTTACGGAAATTGATCAAAGCTTTTCGGGATACCAATTTTTTTGGCTTCGAAAATGCTTATCCCAGCAATATTCCAGATCGGCAAACGGTGACCATTACTTTTTATGATGATAATCAGGTCAAAACCGTAGCGGGCAAGGATAATCGTCCCGAACAACTACTAGCGCTCCAGCAATTACTGGATGAGATTGCCGAATCAGAAGATTGGACGGCCAAAGCATCAGACGATGGAGAACAAGCGGTTAATAATGAAATCATTGTGCGTCTGAGAGATGGTGTAAACACGGAAGATTGGCTGGATAAATATCAGGCGCAGAAAGTACAAGTTAAAGAGGTACTTTCACCATCCGGCAGTTACCTGCTCATTACCTTTGACGCAGAAATCATCGTTCCGGATGAAATGCTGGACCTGGTGCGGCAGGACGGGGAGGTGATCGGGGCGGAGTTTAACCGAGAGGTGGATCTTCGGTGAATAGAAGAGATGTTTTCGGTCGGAGACCGGAGGATATGACTCCGAGTCTGGGGTACTTTAAAGATGGAGAAAGATTGCATCATATTTAAAAGAAGAACGGATCGTATAACTTAAGTAAGAGAGCAGATTTAACCTGCCGGCCTACCTGACCAGAGTCAGCCACGTAGGGCCCGTATGGGCTGGGCCATAGCCGTCCACGTGGGGTCCGTCTGGACAGGTTAAGCGTTAATTTGTAGTATCGAGTTAAAGAACTCTTGAAATCTTTAATTTTTCAAGACTTCGTCTCTCAAAATTTTTATCGAACCCC
>CAZHNG010000383.1:0-4690 GCA_964533785.1 uncultured Saprospiraceae bacterium
TTCTCATGACAGCAAGAATATTTCCTTGTCGTTACTTTACATCAGATTTGGGCTGTACCCATAGTAGATTATCTTCTACCATAAAAATTTCCATTTGCTCCAAATGGTGAAATCGTAATGATGCCGGGTCGTCTTGTAGCCCAGGTGATTGAAAAGGAGATCATATTCTTTGTCACATAAGTTGGCAAAGGTAAAATTGCCGTTTTCATCCGACTCAAGTACTAGACTTTTGACGCTAGACTCTAGAAGTTAGACCAAAAATTCTAACTAATTGACAATCAACGGAAATTTTATTTATTCTGAAAAATTGATATCCATTGAATATCAGCGTCTAGCGTCTAGCGTCTAGCGTCTAGCGTCTAGCGTCAAAAGTCCAATCAAGTACCTAAGTTTGAATTTTCAATTTGTATCGATACAAAAGGAAGCAGGTCTCCATTTTGATCATGGTAAACTGTTCCTCTGATTTGGAAATTACATTCCTTCTGTAGTTAAGCACTGAGATAGGTGGGAATGGTACAGCAGAGAAAGAATAAAAAAGGCGCTCTGAATTTCCATCGATCATAAATTGAATGATTAGGTATGTATTCTAGAAAACTTCATTTTTTTGAAACATTGTTGCATAATTATAAATAAATTAAGAACTTTCTGGACAATTAGAATTACGCTCATTCTTTTAACTGCCATCGGAGCAAAAAGAGTAAGACCTCTTTATAAAATGAACCGCAGTATAGAAATATTAGAATCCCATGGACTAAGTAAAACAGAAGTCCGTAAAAAAATATTAGATCTTTTTTTACAAAGTGACAATGCCCTTTCATTGTCAGCGATTGGATCTTCTTTTGAAAAATTGGATCGAACTACGTTATATCGCACCTTAAAAATCTTTGAACGCAAGGGTATTATTCACAAAGCGATCGACGGTACTACTCATCCTAAATATGCCATGTGTAAAGCAGAATGCAATGAGGGGCGTCACCATAATAAACATGCACATTTCCATTGTACTTCTTGTGAAAATACTTTTTGTCTTGATCATCTTCCAATCCCAACTATTCCAAATTTTCCAAAAGGACATATCATTCAAGACACGAATTTAATTCTTTCGGGAATTTGTCCCGATTGCCGATGAGATTTGGAGTATATTGTGTCAGCTTGAGCAGATACTGATATCAAGGTTTTAGCAGAATACGCTACAATTTAATTGATTATCTTATCTTCATTTTCGGAGTAAGTGACCAAATTGGCCGCTACCACATCTTTCACTTATTCGGATTTAACCAAAGAAATTTATATCGATGAAAAAACGCATTTTACTTTTATTGACGCCGCTTCTTTTAATCTTTCTTTTGACGCCAGATCTTTACGCTCAAGAATTAAAGAAGGAACATATTGAACAATTGAAGTTCCGACACATCGGACCAGTGGGTAATAGATTGGTGTCGGTAGCCGGTATTCCCGGCGACCCCATGGTTTATTACGTTGGTGCCGCAACAGGTGGGATTTGGAAAACTATCGACGGCGGGCTGAATTGGAACCCAGTATTCGATAAGCAACCGGTACATTCGATCGGTGCTCTGGCGGTCGCTCCCAGCGAACCCGAAGTAATCTATGCCGGCACAGGAGAATCCTTCATTCGTTCCAATGTTTCGATTGGAAACGGCATGTGGAAATCGACCGATGGCGGAGAAAATTGGCAGCATATTGGGCTGGAAAAAACCGGTCGAATCAGCCGTATTATTGTTCACCCCGAAAATTCGGACTTGGTGTACGTAGCTGCACTCGGACATGGTTACACCCCTCAGAAGGAAAGAGGGATTTTCAAAAGCACCGACGGTGGGAAGAATTGGGAGCAAGTCCTTTACGTAGATGAAAATACCGGAGCTTCCGACCTCGTGATGGATCCGCATAACCCGCGTATTCTTTTTACAGGCATGTGGCAACTAGAACTCAAGCCTTGGACACGCACTAGCGGCGGACCGGGAAGCGGCATTTACCGTTCTCTTGATGCAGGAATAAGCTGGACAAAATTGGAGAAAAACGGTTTGCCGGAAGGTGACGTCGGCAAGATTGCCCTAAGTATGACCCAAGCACAAGCGCAAAGAATATACGCCTTGATCGAAACAGGCGACGGCATTCCATTAAATGGCGAAAAAACAAACAGCGGTGAATTGTGGCGTTCCGATGATCGTGGAAAGACATTCAAACTGGTCAATTCTGACCGGAACCTCAGTGGAAGAGGAGCTTACTATACCCGCTGCACAGCCTCGCCTGATAACCCGAACGAGATCTACTTCATGTCCGCCAGCTATTACACCAGTATTGATGGCGGTGTAACTGCAACGGAACCTGCTCCGGGGGCTGCACCCAATTGGGATCACCACGAAATGTGGATAGACCCCACTAATGGCAATCGTCAGATCGTAGTTGGCGATGGCGGCCTATCCATTAGTCATAATAGAGGCAAATCTTGGCACCGGGTGCATTTACCTATTGCACAATTATATCATGTCACCACTGACACTGAAGTACCGTACAACGTGCTTACTAATCGACAGGATGGTCCATCCATGAAGGGGCCGAGCCGTAGTCGAATGCAAAGCTTTTTCGGATCCTTTATTCCTTCCGGAAAATGGCATGACGTTGGTGGCGGCGAAAGTGGTTTTGCTACGGCAGATCCAACTGATCCCAATATTGTTTGGTCAAGTGCATCGGGATATGGTGCATTAGGAGGTGTAGTCGTGCGCTACAATGAAAAAAGTGGTCAATTTCGACAAGTAGAAGTATGGCCGGAATATACCGCCGGCAGTCCGGCGGCAGATGTAAAATTCAGATTCCAATGGACGTTCCCCTTGTTGATCTCTCCGCATGACAACAATACGGTATATGTGGCTAGTCAGTATGTGCATAGGACCAAGAATGGCGGTCAATCCTGGGAAATCATCAGTCCCGACCTAACCCTAAATGACAAATCCAAGCAGCAATTCTCTGGAGGCTTAACGGGTGATAACATTGGTGTCGAATACGCAAACGTCGTATATGCCTTTGAAGAGTCACCTGTAGCAGCGGGTTTGCTTTGGGCGGGAACCAATGATGGTTTGATCCACGTGAGTCGCGACAATGGCGCAAACTGGGAAAACGTTACGGCGAATGTTCCAGGAATGCCGGATTACGGTGCAGTGAGAAATATCGATGCTTCGTCCCATTCGGAAAGTACGGCCTATATGACCGTTGATGCCCACGAAATGGGTGACTTCCGGCCATATGTATACCGGACGGATGATTACGGGAAAACCTGGACCAAAATCACTAAGGGTATCTCAGCATCGAATCTAAGCTATTGCCGGATGATCAAGGAGGATCCATTCCGTAAAGGCCTACTCTATCTGGGAACAGAAAACGCCTTGTATCTCTCTTTTGATAATGGAGGCAACTGGCAATCACTGATGAGCAATATGCCAGCCAGTCCTATGTACTGGCTAGATATTCCAGAACACTTCAATGACTTAGTAGTTGGAACTTATGGCCGTGGCATATGGATATTGGATGATATTTCGCCAATACAGCAGTGGACTGACGAAGTCGCATCATCCGACTTTCATCTTTTTGACCCCAAAGATGCGTATCGCTTCCGTCCTGTGTCCATGATCATGCAGTTTTTCCCTGAGGCTTCTTCAGGCACAGATCCCCCCTACGGTGCTTCACTACACTATTGGTTGTCGGATAAAAAAGCCGAAACAACACAAGATAGCACTATAATCAAGATCACGAATGCTGCCGGAGATACGGTTCGGACTTTAAAACACCAAGGTAAAGCTGGTTTAAATAGAATCTGGTGGGATTTAAGAGATGAACCCACCACCGAAATCGTCCTGCGTACCAAGCCAATATACGCTCCTTGGGTTCAATTAAGTGAAGAAAGAACGCGCAAATCACTGGTAGCACCACTGTCGAATCTAGTCTTACCGGGCACTTACCAAGTTCATCTGATGAAAGACGGCGCCATTTATCAGACGCATTCCATGGATGTACTTAAGGACCCCAATTCTGAAGGCGAAATCGAGGATATCCGTTTGCAACTTGAATTGTTAACCAAAATCAAATCGGATGTTCAGGAAATTTCTGTCGAAGTCAACAAAGCAGAAAAGATTCGTAGACAACTACAGGATTTGAAACCCATGTTAACTAAAGACGTCAAGTCAATTGGCAAAGAATTAGCCCATGTTGATAGTATCGTGACCAATTTGGAAAATAGGATGATCCAATTAAAACATACCGGAAAGGGCCAGGATGGGATCCGGTTGCCAGGAAAGTTACTGGAAAAATTGTCCTACCTTTCCTCAGCCGTCGCAACCGCAGACTTCAGACCCGCTGACCAGCATACGGCAGTCTTTGACAAACTGCATGCGGAATGGAATACGGTCAAAAAGGAATGGCAGGAATGCCTGGAAGGACCAGTGAAAAAGCTGGTTAACACCCTACAGGGTAAGGGCGTTGGCCCTTTAATTGTACCAAGATAAGTGAGGCAACAGATTAAATACTCAATAACATAAATTATTTAAAATTTTGAAGCCACCTTTTTGACCAATACTTCGTTACGTATTCGCCTTTGTAGCTGTGCAGGCTGGCCGGAGATTTTCGATTTACTAGATTTTCGAAATCTAGTAAATCTTAATGAGTTGAAATTCAATAG
>CAZHNG010000383.1:4700-6172 GCA_964533785.1 uncultured Saprospiraceae bacterium
AGTATAAAATCTACTAAATTTAAAAATTTAGCAGATTCTCACATTCCCGGTCTGCCTATGTGGCTAAAAGGCTCCTCCTATTCGGATATGGGTCCCTGAATCTCATTTCCTCATTGTCTTGATCAAAAATCTGGTGGTTCAAAATTTCAACAAACTTAATTGCAGAGTATTAACAATACTCCGGGCAGAAAACTGCCTTTATGAATAATTCAAAGTCCCAAGCGCAATAGCTTGTTGAACTTTATGATGATTTAAATCAAACTCAGCCTCAGAGCTGAGTTGTGAGAAAAGCCACTGGATTAAACGTCGATTATAGGCTCTTCTTACGAAAACGTTCATTGACTTAGTGGTTGGATCAAGTTCCATTTTGAGTTGGGCCAGGTTTACAGCGGCCAGGCTCATATTAAAATGGAAGTGAAGTGCTTCTTTGCTACGAGCCTGACAGTGTGTTAAACCACAAAACTGTTTAGCGTCGCGGAAGAGGAACTCGATTTTGAATCTCAATTGGTAATAGTGTACGATGGTACGAGCATCTAATTGTAAGTCAGTACAGGCCAACAATATGTACTTGTTAGTTCGGGTATTGACTAGCATGACAATGCGAAAATTGCGTTTGAAGTGAGGCGAGTTGAGCACCTGGGTGTAAATTTCCAGATAATCGTATTTGTCATCTTTACCAATATAGTCCCACTTTCTCAAGTCGAGGTCTTTCCAATTCACCTTGCCGTCGTATTGAGGAGGTCTTCCACGTTTACCGGTGCGGCTGCCTCGATACAGGTAGCGTAAATTAGCGTCTGGACGCAGCTTCGTGATGAGGTCTTTGTCTAATTCATTCATCGTTTCAAAGACCTTGTCTTTGGCATAAAAACCGTCTGCAACCAGGTAACGGATCGATTCCAATTTAGGACTGACATCTTTGACTTGTTGCATGTAATGGTCGATACGAGTAGCCTTATCTTCATCCGATTGCTTGGTGGAAAGACCACCCGGCGTTTGTCTCACATGCAGGCTCCAGGCCTTGGTCGTGATCGTATCGATCAGACATAGTAGAGATATTTCCAGGCCTCTTTTTGTACGGCCGGCAGCGCTGCTGAAAAATCTGTCTACCCCATAGGTGGTTTTGCCTGCCTTTGGAATAAAGCTACAGTCTATCGCAGCGATGACTGCTCCACTGCTGAGGTGAGTACGGCTCATTAAAAAGAGCTGCCAATTGAATTCCAACCAGTCAAAGAACTTTTTATAATTGCGCCGAAACGTGCTTTCGGCGTAATCAGAATAACGGGAAAGGTTCTCAAACGTGAGACGTCCCTGAATCGAAAATATTAAATCGAACAACTCACGCAGAAAATCGGATTGCCATTTGTGCTTCACCGATATTATTGCGAATATTGTCGTGAGTATCCTTTGGATGCTCATGGCCGTTTTGGTTTGCTGCAACATAACCTTACGGCCTTTTTTATTTATTTCAAAAT
>CAZHNG010000384.1:0-6154 GCA_964533785.1 uncultured Saprospiraceae bacterium
CCGCCTGAGGCGGATGCCACTTGTAGCCGTTTGATGATCCCGCCGAACAAGTCTAATAGATATAAAAGGTATTCAATGAATATCGGGCTTAAATTTTCTACGAACGTTGTTTGTACTAAATCGTATTAACTGTTTATGAGCCAGATCATGATAAGAATTTTGATTCCAATACTGACTATTCTACTGATTGCTCCTTCAGTTGAAGGGCAAAACTTTGAAAAATACAAGAGAAAACTCGAAAAATACAGAAGTGAGAATTTCCCGCCTGAGCGGAGTTATTCTAGAGTTTCTCTTGGCTATGCCTTGCAAAAGGTATTCAAAAAACATGTAGAATATTGCGGTTTCGGAGGCGGAAAGGACAATCGCAGGGATTATGTGCCCGGGGATATCAGCAAGTTTTTGGGGCGTAGAACAATGCGGACCAAAGTGGAAACTGCTGACATTAGGGGAGGTGGGTTGATGTACTACATTTTTGGTGATGCCGAAATGCTGCGGTCATTCGACCAAATTAATTATTCTACGTCCCGCATTTTCAATCTGCAGAGTATAGATAATCAATTCGTAGTCAACCCCGACGAAAATTTTGATTCTTTTATTTTGACAAAAACCTGCGGCGGCTACCTGCAGGCGGCCCTTGAAGCGGGGATCGAACCACCCTACGCCGCGTTTAAAGCTGCTTTTGAAACAGATAGTAAACGGCAATCTTCTGTTTTTGCCATATCGGGTTCATTCGTTTCTCCGTTAAAGATGATCCTGGAAGCTAATGATTACACTACTATAGAATTCATGACTAAGTTGTGGAACTTTTACCAGGCGAATCCCGAATTCGATGGACATGCTTTTTATTTGCAGGAATTTGAGGGCGTAATGATCAAGCATATTTCTTCTGCCGAAGAGAACAGGAACCTCGAGCGTTCAGTTGGCCTTAATTTTAGCGGTCCTTTCGGAATTCGCCTGAAATCTGACCTCGGTATGGCAAGCACCGGCGCTTTGTCATTTGGCGGTACCGATTGGGAAACCATCATTTATACGGACTTTGAAGGAGAATATGAAAAAGAGGAACTTTTTGCTCCCCTGCCGACTTCCTCAGATATCGCGGCTTACTTCGAAAGGATAAGACCTATTTATCAAAAATCCAGCGATTTTCCTCTGATGACCGAAGGTTTTGACCATACTCATTTTATCGTTGTGGAAGGGATGCCGGAAAATATGACTACGAATTATTGGGTGATTGAGAACGTACAACCTGGAGTTTATCAGGGCGAACCCCGTTTAGATGCAAACTATTTTTACAATGAAGATGATGGTACATGGGGCTGTCGGTTTATAGTTACCGGAAGACCTAATCCTTCTAACTTCATTGGTCCTTTATCTAATCGTCCCAGTAGGTTAAATTTGTCTTATACCATCAGAAGCCTGGAGCCGGTTAATGGAGAATACCTGCGTTTTTATATTCAGGATGAGATTCAAACCAGTTCGCATCCGATTGCTTCTATTACTGAAGGCGAATTCGACCTGGTGAAAAAGGAAAGCCGTCGGTTTGCCTATCAATGGAAGTTTGGTATTGAGATAGAGGACCATTATAATCCAGTAAGTTTTGACGCCGAACCTTACATCAGCAATCTATCCGTAAGGAAAAGTGGCTCCGACCTTGACGTCAGGATCAGTAAGATCGAAATGGACCGGCAGCGAAGATACCTTTATCTCATTCTGGAAACCTTAGATTCTTATCCATTGGAAAGAATAGACGATTCCAATATGCAAAATTATAATATGTCTTTCGACATACACCTGCCAAGTCAAAGGGGAGGAAGTATCTCCGTAAGACCAGTAAAGGGGAATGTATTATTCCCTGCCTTGCGGCCCATAATCATCGAACCTATCGCCAGCCCCGCCATTCATGATTTGAAAAGCCAAGGGCAAGGAAAGAAGTGACATTCTGCCCATTGTTCATCACTTATTGCTTCGTTGTTCATTGCTCACTGCTTCAGCCAGCTCTTCAATCGTCTCTACCATTTTTTTCCAGGAAAATAGCGGTTTGCGTTGTTGGATATTTTTGATAAAGATGCTTTCAAGTTGATCTTGGTAGAATTTGATAATGGCGTTAACAATGGCTTCTGCACTGATATCCGTTACAAAGCCTACTTTTCCGTCGGGAACAATTTCAGGTAAACCACCAACACGGGTCACGACCATCGGTTTTTCGAAGTGGTAAGCTAGCTGTGAAATACCGCTTTGGGTAGCGGAACGGTAGGGTTGCACTACCAGGTCGGCAGCTCCGAAATAATATTTGACGGAATCGTTGGGGATAAATTCGGTATGTGCGACGATCCGGTCGGTAATGTTTAATTCCTCCATTAAGGATTCATAAAAGGCTTGCTTACCGTAGTATTCTCCGGCAATAATCAATTTAATGTTCAGCGCTTGTACCCTTTGGTCGGCCATAGCACGGAGTAGAATATCCAATCCTTTGTAATCCCGGATAAATCCAAAAAAAAGGAGGTACTTTTCATCGGGTTGAAGCTTGAGCTTTCGGCGGGCAGAGCCTTTATCGATCAGGGGGCCGTAATTGTCGTAAAGTGGGTGGGGATTAAATAAAATAGGTTTTGTCTCCGTAAATTGTTGGATATCTTCCCCAACGGATTTTGACATGACTACAAAGCCATGGCAGGCGCTGACAAAATATCGGGTAAACCAGGTGTCCCCGGGTCTTTTTTCATGCGGGATCGCATTATCTACCAGGGCGAGCACTTTGGTGTGACGGTTACTTTTGGCAATTTTTAATATGGTTCCCAAACTAGGGCCCATGAATGGAAGCCAGTACCGGCTGATGATAATATCCGGTTGTAGTCTTTTAAGCTCCAGGCCAACTTTGATCCAATTCACGGGATTGATGGAATTGACTACAGTTTTTATATTCAGTTTTTTTGGTGGCGGGCCCGATGCATATTGTGTTTTACCGGGAAAAAGAAAATCCGGATATTGCAGGGAGAAAGAGTAGATCGTCACTTGGTAACCATCCTCCTGCAAAGCCAGGGCCAGCCTTTCGGATACTGCGGCAATCCCTCCGCGGAGAGGATGAGCGGGAGACAATATTACGATATTTTTCATATTGTTTGACTAACAGAGGGTTGTACGCTAGGAGTGTTAGACGGCATACCAATGGTTGTTTCTACCTGGTAATTATTGCGATCGGGTGAATTGCGCGACACCAATTCGGCCAAAAAACCCGTTACAAATAACTGGGTACCAATAATGATAGTCAATATGCCCAGATAAAATAAGGGTCTCTCAGCAATGCCGTATTCCTGATAAACTAATTTACTGATGCTCATGCCGGCTAAAATAAAAAAGCCGATTAAGAAGAAAAGTATGCCGAGGGTACCAAAAAAATGCATGGGTCTTTTTCCGAATCTGCCAACGAAGGTAATGGATAACAAATCTAAAAAACCGTTGATGAAACGTTCCAATCCGAATTTTGTGGTCCCGTATTTTCGGGCCTGGTGAGCTACTACTTTTTCTCCGATCTTATGGTAACCGGCCCATTTGGCAATTAATGGAATATACCGGTGCATTTCGCCGTAGATTTCAATGCTTTTTACCACTGCAATATCATAAGCCTTTAAGCCGCAATTGAAATCGTGAAGCTCAATTTTGCTCATTTTCCGGGTAATGAAGTTGAAAAATTTAGAGGGAATGGTTTTACTGGCGGGGTCATGCCGGTTTTTTTTCCAACCGGATACTAAATCATATCCGTCGTTTTTGATCATTTGATATAATGCCGGAATTTCGTCGGGACTATCCTGCAAGTCGGCATCCATAGTAATCACAACCTCTCCTTTTGCCGCTTCGAATCCTTGGTTAAGTGCTGCCGATTTTCCGTAGTTCCTTCTAAACTTAATACCTTTTATATGGGGGGTTTTTCGCGATAGGTTTTGTATAACCTGCCAGGAATTATCCGTGCTGCCGTCATCGACCATTATGATTTCGTAAGTGTAACTTTCTCGCTCCACCACCCTTTGTATCCAGGCGGCTAACTCGGGTAAGGATTCTTCTTCATTGAGCAAAGGGATAATTATTGATAAGTCCATATTATGCGACGGAATGTACTAAACAAAAAACAAAATTATACTAAAGAATGAATAAAAATAAAAATTATTGTATTAAGTGGAATTCTTATAGGAAAAGGCAGCCATCAAAATGGCAACAAAAAGGCCGATGAGCAAAAAATAGAGAAAGGTGTCTGAAAAGAAATCCCAATTTTCATAATTGGCAGTAAGGTTCTGTTGAATCGTTTTTTCATCCAGCCCCAGATTTTTCATCGTTTGCAAATCCCTTTGTTTGATATTTTCCAGATATGCCGGATTTAAGGATCGTACGTATACGATTTGAAAAAGACCTGCTGTAAAACTGCCTATGAGGGTTAAGATAGCATTGCCACTCAAAGCCCGGAAATAAGAAACTTTCCCTTCAAATATTTTCTTCCGGTAAAAGTACCCCGCGATTCCAAAAGAAAAAGCGTAAATAAAGACAAGCATGCCGGCGTGAAAAAAGACGTTCCACAATAAAATAGTGCCTGATTGCGGAGTTTGGACGGCCTTGTTCTTCAATAGCAATAATACGATTAAAAAGATGCTGACCAGGAGTCCAAAAAACAAATAATGGCGATAGATGGCAAAGTTTTGTCGAGCGGACATATTTTAAGGGTGTTACGTAAATCAATTCATTTATAATAATTAATACTACTTTGTCACTTTAAAGAAAAATCTATATTAACTGATTTTCATTTAAGCTGACAAAGTAATATTAAGTAGTCGAGCAGAATTTTTATACTGACAGCCCACACACACAAATCTCTCATCGCCACTTTCAGGCAGTCTGCAGCAATTTCCAATAGGACCGCCATTTAATCGCCACAAACCTGCCTGCCGATACCGTCAGGCAGGAACACTAAATCACAAAATTCCACAAAATCTTTAGTGCATTTTCGTGTTTTAGAGCCGATAGCTATCGGCTTAGTGGCATATTTTAAATCCCAAATTAGAAATCGCTGGGCAGTCTGATATTCTGGTATGGAGCCATTACTCCTAATGGAAAAGGATAAAAAGTAATTATTGTTTACTTACAGGATCATATCTTGATAAGAAAGAATGGTCCCGAAATTTTTGTTCTTGAAATACTGGATGGTTTCCACCGTGCTACGATTGCTGGTGGCTAGTACAAAGTCACCTCCCCAGGCACCCAGAGATTTGACGGTACCCCAGTAATCGGAAAAATAAAGGTCCTGGGCCCGTTTTAATTGTAGGTTTTTTTGAATAAGGGTTTCGTGCAGAAGTAAGAGCTGTTCAAAATCGTCAAGCGATTGAGCTTGTGTAATTGCGACCGTTAACTGGTTAATTTCCTCAATGAGCTGGCTTCTTAAGTTGATGGTTTGGCGGTAGCGTTGAATGCCGGAGCGACTGTTTTGCTTTTTCCCCAAATAGACGAAAAATAGTTGATCGGCAAATGGAGGGTGAAAAGGGTAGTGGATAAATTGCCCGTCAATTCGGGGATCTCCACCTCTCAACCAAGCCTTGGGAAGGTGTTGGTGTTTTTGGTATAAAATGGGTCCTTCAGCCATCCCGCAGGCAATATCGTAGCCAGAACCTCCGAAAGATTCGGCTAATAAAAGGAAGGGGTCGACCTCCGCCCAGTTTGCCAAATTTACGATCAAAGTAGAACTGGTACCTAAACCCCACGCTCTGGGAAATTCGAGTTCGGTGGTGCAGGCATGCGCAGAAAACAATTGCTGAATATCGTTCGGCGATTTTTTTTGTTGAATGGAGCGTAAAATTCGCTTTAGTTGTTGAGCAACTCGTTGGTCGTTGGTTTCGGTTATGGTGAAATCAGGCAGCTGAAAAGCAGCTTCAAACCAGGGTTGTTGTTCTTTGTCCAGGCTTTTCCATTGGAAAAGGTTGGAAGCTTTGGCATGACTGAGGGTAAGGTGTTGCCCAAACTTACACGGCAATGCCAGGGCGAGCGCACCATCCAGTACAAAATATTCGCCCGTTAGCAATAATTTGCCATGGGCGTAAAAGTGTTGATGACTTTCTTCCATATTTCAAAAGTAAGGGTATTTGGGTTGAAGAACTGGTAATAAGTTTTAAGAATTGAA
>CAZHNG010000385.1:0-6144 GCA_964533785.1 uncultured Saprospiraceae bacterium
AGCATAAAATTTGCCTCGCTTTCGCTCGTTCATGACCCACCGAACAAGTCTAATAGACAATTGATTACTTGGAGATGAACTGATAATTGGACAAGAACAGGCTATGATTCGAGGGAAAACGATTATTATTACTTTCTTCCTGTTTGCTTCGGCTCCGCTAGCCGCACAGCTGGATATTTACTATGATATCGATCAATATGTGTTGAAAGGGAATCAAGAAGAGCTTATTCAAAATTTTATCGACACTGCTTTGGATGTCAGTCAGCCTTACCAAGTTTTTATTCGCGGCTTCGCCGATGAATCCGGTAGCCGTAGCTCAAATTTATTATTATCCCAACGCAGGGCGGATCGTGTCAGTCAATTTTTAGAATCCCATTATCCGGAAATGATCGATAGTATAGCTTTTTTGGGAATGGGGGAAGTTGAAAGCACCATTGAAGAGAGAAAATATCACCGAAAGGTGAATATTGAATTTAAAAAAACAAAACTCGCCGAAGAAGAAACCACCATACTTCCTTACGGTGAACCAGTGGCCGGAACGACATTTGAGTTAAAAAATATCAATTTCAAATTGAGCAAGCCTATTTTACTAAAAGAGTCATATTCCCATCTCAAGCATTTATTCCTATGGTTGAAAAAATACCCCAATGTCGTTATTGAAGTGCAAGGACATGTTTGTTGCAGTAACGAATATGATGTAAAGGCGGAGGAAGCAGGAATCAGGACTTACGGCATGATCTTATCTAAAGAAAGGGCCAAGGCCATTTGCGATATATTGATAAAAAGCGGGATTGACCCCAAACGCCTCAATTACAAGGGTTTTGGTTTCACTAAACCCAAATTTTTCCCGGAGAAAACCAATGAACATCGTAAAGGCAACCGAAGAGTAGAAATTAAAATCCTACAGACCTGAGAAGCTATTTGTATTTTCCCAAATATATATCTATGAAATGGATCTCTCTTATTTTGCTGTGTATGTTGAGTAATATGCTTGAAGCCCAAAACCTGGAAAAAGCCGTTCAATTTGGTGGTGAAAACAACGAGATAGCCTCTGAAATGGTTACAACAGACGGGAATAATCTATATCTAGCCTATACTTTTAAGGATGTCACAATTATTGACGGCGAAGCTCTGGAAAGTATAGGAGAGGAAGATGTTCTGTTGGTCAAATACGACATCCTAAACGATACAATTTTATGGTATCTCCACCTAGGCAGTGTCTTGGGAGATGAAATCACGGCATTAACCGTAGATCCGAATGGTGATATTGTTATAGGTGGAACATTCTGGTTTGAGTTGGATATCGGTTCGATCCAACTGAGCACGGAATTTTCCTCAAAAGGTCTTTTTCTCACCAAAATTACTGGAGAAGGTGTTCCCTTATGGGCCCAAAAAATGGAAGGATCCGGCATTTCCGAATTGATTGACCTGCAAGCGGATGGGAACAATGATATTTTGCTGACGGCATTTTTCGAAGGGGAAATGAATCTGCTGGACACTTTCCTTCTGGCCGTTGACCAAACGGCTAGCCTACTAGCCAAAACAACCTCCAACGGCGATTTAGATTGGATCGTAGCTATAGACGGTACCGGCAGGAACCAATCAAAAGCCTTGGCAATTTCCGAAACCAACAATGTAGTACTAACCGGCATTTTCGATGGAAGAACGATCATTCAGCAAGATACAATTGCAGCAAACTCCAACGACGAGGACATTTTTCTCGCACAATTCACCCAAGAGGGTAGTTACCAATGGCTGGTCAAAGCCGGAGGCGTTTTCGATGATCAGCCGGGGGATCTAAAATTTGACGAAGAAGGAAATGTCTGGTTGACAGGATCATTCGTAGGGGTAATGGAATCAGAGCCGGATTTGAGGTTGGAAAGCCTTGGGGGCAACCCGGATGCATTTATCTTAAAATTTGACCAGGATGGCAATACACTAATGGGAACCAGTTTTGGCGGAAGTCTTATACAATCCCCTATTTCAATGAGCAGTAAATTTGAACAGATACACCTGGCAGGGTTATACCGAGGAGAATGGAAGGCTGGAACTTTTGCCTTCGATGCGGAATCAAACGGTAATTTGGGCTTCTATTTAAAGTTAGATGCAGAGCAGAATCCAATAGAAGCAATATCCCTGCAAAGTGAGGCGGGTAATATTTTCATCTCTGATTTGATTGGGCTAACGGAAAATAAAATCCTACTCCTTGGTACTTTTGATGCAGATATCCGTTTCAGCGATCAAACCATTCTTTCTACTACCGGTGGCCAGGATCTTTTTCTATTGAAGTTCGACCTTGGCGGTACCACTTCTTCTAATTCCTTAATCCCAGGAAATATTAAAAAAATGGGATTAATCCCGAATCCAACAACCGGAATTATCACGCTTCAAATACCTAATGGGGAAATTCAAAAAATAATAATCTATGACATTTTAGGTAATCATCTTTTGAGTACCGAGAACACCGATAAGATTGATTTGACGTTCTTTCCCACTGGGGAATATTTTGTCTCTGTCATTACTCCTTTAGGTGAAATATTTACTGAAAAGATAGTTAAATATTAAGTACTCGGACTAAATCTACAATGTCGTATTGATAAAGCTCCAGGTCTTCAATCAGATTAATTAATTTATAAGCATACTTTGGGTCGGTTGCGTAACCTGCTTTTTTTAGGCCATGTGCCCAACCTTTGTAATCGGTTATTTCAAGCTTGTACAAAGATTTATAGCGGCCTTTTTTCAGAAGTTTACTATGGGATTTATAACTCTCGGTGGGGTTTTTATAGATCCGAAAAAAGTCTTTGTGTGAATCATCCTCAAAGTTACTGCAATGACCTCTTTTACAAGTCTTTGAAAAGCATTTTATACCAAAATGGTTATTGTTTTTTGATGCTAGTTTGCTTTCACCGACATTACTTTCGAGCAGCCCTTGGGCCAGGGTTATACTCGCAGGGATTTTTGCAACTTTCATTTCTTCCTGAGCGATATCCAGGAACTTTTTGATGTAAGCTTTTTGCTTCCTTCGTTTAACGGCCATTTCTGTGTCCGATTCATTTGTTGCAATATTTCCTTTGGTGTAAGTAAGATTAGAGTAAGTATTGGCGAGGTTACTATCTTCAGCTTGATTTAAAACAGAGATATTCATCGCTCCTTGTTCCTCTTTTCTTATATTATTCGAAAAAAAACTACCAGCGAAAAAGTCTTCTGAAAAAATCTGAAATGACTGATTTTTATAATGAATAGTAAAGGACACTAAAAGCACCACTTCAATCCAGTGGCGCAGGATATCTTTCCAATAAAGATTTAATTTTTGAGCAATGCCGACTTTAAATGCATGTAATATGGCTCTCAGAGAAAAGCGTTGGGAGATTCTATTTTCGGACATGGACAATACAATTTGTTTTTACTTCACAAATATAAACAAAAATTCTAAAATAAAAACTTTCTGTTTTTTTTGTTTTCAGTAAAAACAAGAATGTAGCCCTGAACGCTAAAAATTATCGCCATATCTATTTTGGCAGGATAGGGCAGCCGTTAAATATTGTCACCTCTTAATATTCTAAATCTTTTACGGGCCTCTACGGCAAAAGTACTATTGGAAAAGTCTATAAATAGACGTTCGTATAAAGACTTGGCCTTTTCAATATCCTTTAAATGAGTTTCATAGAGTTCGGCCAATTCAAATAAAGCATTATCAGCACGGATCTCCTCTTGGTAGTTTTCAATAATCTTCTGCAGAAGTTCGGCTGACTTTTCGTAGGATTTAGTTTTTTTGTAAACCTGAGCTTTGAGATAAAGAACGTCATCTTCCAAGCTATGCTGCGGAAAGGTTTTCAGCAAAGTATCTAACTTGAAAAAGGCTTCGTCAAACCGATTTTGAAAGACCAATAGATCGGCTTCAGAATATAATTTCAGGGCGGTCGATGTGGTATCCAGTGCCAGGTTATCCATAATAAAAACTGACAGATCCAACGCATCATTTGCAATAAGCCGCGAAGTAGAAGCCTTCAAAACTTCAAATTGGGATTGAGCCCATTGAAAATCACCGTTGTAATAAGATAACTTGGCATTCCTAAATCTGGCTTCATGACCTAGCATATCTTCTTTGAAGTCTTTATCAACCTGAGAGTACAGGAGGGTAGCTTCCCAAACTTCATTGTCCATCAAATAAAAATCGGCAAGATTTAATTTAGCTTCAGCTTGAGAGTTCTTATCGATCCCCGGATAAGTAACTACCTCGTTGAGGATATTAATAGCTTTAGTAAGGTCATTTAAATAAAAGGCTTCTAATTTGGCCAACTCCAGTGCGATGTAAGCCGTGCCTCTCGTATTACTATACTCTGTTAAAAATGATTCAAACTCTTTTTCCAGGTCTATTAAGTCTTCTTTGGAATAATCAAAGCCCTCGACGATCTTGTCACGTTTACAACGCAAGGACCTTCTTTTCGACTCCATGTAGAGCGACGAAGACTGTTGTTTGCTATTGACAATGTATTCGTAAGCGTCGATTGCGGTATCATAATCTTTATCATTGGCCGCTATTTCAGCCAAATTAAATACCCTGACCCCGTTACCTTCAAACCTGCGGTCTAATGCTTTTACTTGGCGTAGAGCACCCTCGTAATCTTTTTGTTGAATAAAGACCCATGCCAATAGTTCCAGATAGTGAACCGCTTCATCATCGTCCTGGATCCTGGTATAAAGCTGTGCTTTCAATTCCTGGTAATCCTCATTGGTATCCAGATAGCGCTGGAAGATAGTCTTCACGCTATTGATGCGGGTGGGATTCGCTTCGAGACTATTTAAATAGTTTTCAATCATTTTGGGTACATCTCCTTTTCGGCGGTAAAGATCTCCCAAGTTATAAGAGAAAGTTAAAGGGTCTTTCAACAGTTTTATTCCTTTTTCATAGGCAGCGATCGCGTATTCATATTTTGTTAATTTCATAAAAGCGTTGGCCAGCCTTACTACCATATACCGGTCTTTTGGAAGCCGGTCTACGGCCTCCTGGTATTGCTCCTTGGCTTTTTCATCATTAATTTGCCGTTCGAACAAATAACCGTAAGTAACGTAAAGGTTTACATTTTCAGGAGTGCGTCTTATTTGTTTTTTAATGGATTTCTCCGCCGTGTCATAATCTTCTAAAGAGATTAGACTTTCGATATACCTGTCAAAATAATAATCGTTTCGTTGGTCTTCCTCATAGAGCTCCGAAAATATTGTCGCCGCTTTTTCGTACTCTCCTTCTCGGTAATACTGTTCTGCCAAACGTGCTTTCTGGCCGAAAGAAAGATTAAAAACAAAAAGGAGAATAAAGCTTATTCCTAACAGTCGCATCATACCAGGTGATTTTTTTTCTTAAACTGAATTTATTTTTTCGCTGAGTAATGATCAAATATACTTCTCGGAAGTAAAAAATAAAACAGCAGATCCCTACAAAAGTTGCTTAGTGAAAATAACAAAAGGTTAGTTCGTTGCGGAACTAACCTTTTGGAAATTATAAACGTACGGAATATAATTTTATTCTAATTTGAAGCGGACGGGCAGGTTAAACTGTACCCTTACCGGACGACCACGCTGTTTTCCAGGAGTCCAACGCAAGCCTTCTTTGTTCATCAACTCTACCACTCTTAAGGCTTCCTGACCACATTGTGCTCCGATATCACGAACCACTCTAGCATCAGTAACTTTACCGTCTTTCTCTACAACGAAGGTGACCACTACGGTACCCTCAACACCATTTTCTCGGGCAATGGCCGGATACTTAATGTTTTTGTAGATAAATTCAAGTAATTTTTTCTGAGAACAAAGCTTACGTTCATCGGCAGGAAGATCCTCACAACCTGGGAACCGCGGCATATCTTCCACCACTTTAAAGATTTCTTCCGCTTCTGGTTCTGGTGGTGGCGGTGGTGGTGGTGGCGGTGGAGGAGGAGCTTCCGCAACAGGCTCCGGACGCTCTACGGCTTCTTCTTCGTCGATACTCATATCGACAAATTCCGGTTCTTCCTCTTCGAGAATTTCCTCTTCTGGTACCTCTTCGATCACCGGAGGTGGCGGTGGTGGTGGCGGTGGTGGCGGTTCAGCTGTTCTTGGCGGTTCGATTTCGATGTCCTCCTCGAGATCCTCAAGATATTCGGATAC
>CAZHNG010000386.1:0-6139 GCA_964533785.1 uncultured Saprospiraceae bacterium
GAATATCAGCGTTTTGTTGTCTAAAATCTAGCGTCTAGCGTCAAAAGTCCAAATCCTGGTAAGCAATGATAAAACATCTCTTTTCTTAAAAATTTGATTTTCAAATTTATATACGTATAAATTAAAATATACCATTTTCACCTTTCTAAAATCCAGTAAATTCAAGGGTTTCAAAAGTGAATCGACCATTTCTTTCAAACAAAAAAAGCCCCTCTAACCCCATATTTCGCTCTTCCATATTATTGAAAATCAAGTTTTTATTTTTTTAATCTCAGTAACGCTCTTTAATTCTGCTGTGTGAAGCAAAATTAGGCTTGATAATGAAATTAAATGTAGCTGAAATAATTTTACGTTAACAATAATTCCATTCTACTTAGTTTTTTGCGACTCAACAATAGGTCAGCGCGATAACTCAAACATTTTTCTAATGTCATCTTATAAAACAGACCGATTTAACCAACTTGAACGCCTTGATCAGTGGATCCGGCATAGAGGCACGGGATCTCTGGACTGCATGGCAAAGCGACTTAACTTGAGCAAAAGAACGGTATCCAACCGGCTTTCGGATTTGAGAGATTTAGGGGCAAAGATTGGCTATGATGCCCGGCGACAGAGTTACTATTACGTAGATGAATTTGACTTTAAAGAACAATGGCTGGCTCAATTTCAGCATTGATTGATGAAATACGGATGGTCAAAAAGATATTGGCGTAAAAAATAAAAAAAATGCTCATTGCAAATTTTTTGCCACGATCCGTCTTAATATTGTGATATAAATAACGACTATCAATCATCAAACTTAAATTGTTAAGCCATGGAAAGAAACCCTCAAGTATACGCCAAAACGAGGGCCGAAATCGCTTTTGAATACGGCATTAGCCGAAGGACACTTTACAATTGGTTGAAAAAAGAGAAAATAGACTTAGAGAACCGCCATTTGATAAAGCCTAAAGAATTGGAACAGATCTACACGCACTTTGGTAAACCCAGGATCAGCCTTCGTAAAATCAAATTTAACGGACAATCCCATAGCATCTAAATTGCGAACAAAGACACCCTATTAGATCCGCCTGCCAGATACGACTTTCGGGCGTGCGTAGCGGGCAGATGAAGAAATTGTCGAAAATCTATGAGCTGAGCATTTCAAATCAGCATCGTGCATTTAAAAAAAGTAAATACGACTAGCATCTAGCGTCTAACGTCTAACGTCTAGCATCTAGCGTCTAGCGTCTAACTAAACATAGTATGGTTTGCTCTTTTCATTATGGTGGCAACATTTTTAGAGGACGAAAATAGGAGGAAAGCTCGCATTTTGCATGCGACTTAACAAACTGTTTACGGCAGGAAACTCTAAAAATAATGGCCTGTGATACCTGTAGAAAACCAGCAACAGCCGGATATACAGCCGTCTGGCGATGTTAGGATCATGGAGCCTTTGCCATGAATGCGGCCGTAGAGTCGGTCGCAGAGAATTTCGTGCAGCCCCTTTTTTGCTTTATTATGGGGCTAGAGCAGAATTGGGCTGCACTTTTTTATTCATTTAACTGCTTAGATTTTAACTGTTGCCATGCTCTTTCGAGAATGCTGTAGCGGCCGGTGACAATTTCAGCGTTACCGCTCATCAATTGGCGGAACGAAAAGTCAATACCGTAGGTAGAAGAAACACCTTCGGGAAAGATAATCCTAACATTATACCGCCTACTATCATTAGGGATTCCTGCTATAGATTGTATTTCCCCTTTGACGATCCCGAATTCCCTGAACGGATAATTGTCAAACCTGACGTTGACCGGAAAGCCCACTTTTACTTTACTAGAATTGTAGGTTGGCAATTGCATAATGCCTAGTGTTTCTCCCGCTTGGTTTGGTGTGATGGTCATAACCTTCACTCCCTGCTCAATGAATTCTTTATCCGTCATCAAGTCATTGAGTACGCAAACACCCTCGATCTCCGAACGAAGGATGTATTTTTGTTCCCATTGCTCAATGGCATCCAGTAATTCTTCTTTCTCATTTAAAACGGCAGTTTGGAGAGCAGCTTTGGTGGTTTGATACTTCATCTTTAAATCTATTTTTTCCTGTTCCAGTCTTTCGATCTGGACCTGGAATTCATTGATCGAACCACGCGTGTCAATTTCCGTAAAGGATTTACCGAGAAATTTCTCTACGGAAAGTTCTAACTCACGTTGAGAAATGATACTGTCCTGCCTTAACTCTTCATCGATCAATTTGCGGCTTTCACTCAGATCTTTGTCCTTTTTTAGTAAATCATGTTGTTCCGTTAAAAGCTGGATGCGTTGATGAAGCAGGTTGATCTCACGGTCCTTTGAAGCAACCAGGGCATTTGTTTGATCCGTACGCAAAAACAGTTGTTGTTCCCGGATACTTTCGTTAAGCTGTTGCAAGCTACTTGAAACAACGCCTAATTGCAAACCGTAGTCGTTAACAACCTTGGTAAAATCAGAGTTGAGGACATTTTTTTTTAATTGAACAACGTCTTGCAGTCTGGCATCACTTTCGATAAAGGCTACGATTTGTCCTCGTTCAACCGTTTCACCTTCGCGTTTGAGCAGGTTTAGTTTTCCGGACTGTCTGGTGATGATATCCTGCGGCATGACCTCTGAGGTAATAATGATCTCCCCGTTGATGGTTTCTTTAAATTCGATGAAGTAGATCAAGGCGAACAGGATCCCGGCACAGAGCAAAATGATCAGGTAGCCTTGCCGGATCAGGTATTGGGGGATGGAGGCTTTTATTTTACGTTCTTTTTCCATGCCAAGATTATTGTATTTTCAAAAAACTATGGTAGAGTTCGTAATAGTCTCGTTGGTTTTCCATCAATTCCCGATGAGTGCCTTGCTCAACTATCTTACCCTCTTTAAACAGAAAAACGTAATCGAAATATTCAGCGATCGGTAATTTATGAGTAGCCACGATAATGGACCTGCCCGAAAAGAATTGGCTGAAATTTTTCACTACTTTTTGGGACGTAAGATTATCCAGCGCATTGGTCGGTTCGTCCATGATCAGATAATTCCCATTCTTATAGATGGCCCGTGCCAGCAAGACCCTCTGTGCTTGTCCTTTGCTCATGGCCGTTCCTCCTTTTCCGATTGGGGTTTCTATTCCATTGGGCAGGCCGGCAACGACTTCTTCGAGACAAGCCAACTGAATGGCTTTTTCGAGCAAAGTAAAATCAATGTATCTGTCCTCCCGTTGAAGCGTTACATTGAATTTAAAAGTTTCGGCCAGCACAAATCCTTCTTGTAGAACGGTACTGATGCCTTTGCGCCAAGATTTATCGTTTATGTTGCGCAGATCCTGGCTACCAACTTTTATTTGTCCTTCCCGGTAGGTTAAGAGCTTTAGAAGGATTTTTATGAAAGTAGATTTTCCGCTGCCGCTTTCCCCAACGATCGCAATTTTTTTACCGTAAGGGATATGAATCGATATTTGGTGCAAAACTTCATTGCCGGGCGTGTAACTATAGTTTAAGTGGCTGACTGAAATATCCTGACGAATGTGCAGTAAGGGGAAATGCTCAGGAGGTAAATACGCTTCTTTCGCTTTCCCAGCGTACAAATTGACCCTTTTAAGACTCAGCCGTGCATCCATCCATTGACTGAAGGTGAAGGAAGATTCGATCATAGGATGATTTAATTGCCCGATGATATAAATAATGGCCAGCATTGACCCGAGCGTGAGTTCTCCGGCAACAACGGCCTGGGCCGTAAAGAAAATGATGAATATGTCTTTCAATTGATTAATAGTATAAGTACCGCCCAGGATAAAATTGGCGATCCGCTGTAGTTTTAGGCGGGCCGAGGCGTAACCATCCTGGATGTCGTACCATTTGTTCATTTGGTCGTATTCGAGGTTGTTGGTTTTTATTTCGGCACTACCATTGAATATTTCCAGCAACTGAGTACGGGAGCGGGAGCTTACCCGGAATCGCCAATCATCTATTTTATGGCGGAGCGGCAGAAATGACAGGTTCCATCCGATCAAAAGGATGATAGCGGCCAGAAAGATTAACCCTACTCTGAGGTCAAATACAAATAAAATGATCCCAAATAATAGAAAGCGGAAAAGGGCATTCACGATTTTCACCGTTTGATCCGTCAGAAAACGTTCTATCCTGATGGTATCGAGGTAGCTTTGCAGGATCTCTCCTTCATTTTTGGTATTCAAGAGGTGCAATCCTTGTGCCAGTATATGGGCAAGAAAGTCATTTACGATCTTCATTTGAAGTCTTACGCCGATATTTCGCAATAGCCACTCTTTAAAAAAGTCGGCACCAGTGCTCCCAATAAACAGCATGAGCATAGCCAATAGTACCAGGTAGACCAGATCCAGGTCCTGGTATCCAATGGCCTGGTCTACGAGTATCTGAGTCAGGAACGGGAACATCAGGGTCAATACCCCCCAAATTAACTGGAGAATGATCACCTGGCTCACTGCTTGGCGGTGCTTCATCATTTCCCGGAAAAGGGAAAGAAGAGAGGTATGGTCGTTTGAATTTGTCATGGGTTACATTCCGGGTGGTATTATAGGAGATAAAGATAGGGTGCTCTTTTCATTTCCAGCTCACTATTGGTAGTGGTTATCCTTTTCAATATTGGTAGTTAAGTAGGCGAAAAAATAGCTAAAGTATTTATTATCAATTGTTTTTCCGATTTTTTTTCAGGTTTATTTCCTCCAATTAATGTTACGTAGAAATGATGTTATCAGGCAATACCTACCGTTTAATGAAACTTATTGTCCAACTCTTCGAGAACGAATTCCCATAGCATTTCGTAGGGGATAATTTCGAGTTCCACACTTTGTTTCGATTTTTCTAAAGGAACTTCTTCAAGGCGTTGGCGGAATTTTTCAGCTTTACGGACCACCCCTGCTTTGTGAAAGGAGGCCACAGGTAGCTGAACTAACATTTTAATAAAACAATTGCTGCGGAAGGTATCGTCTTTTTTTAAATAGCGGTGAGCGTACAATTTTAAGGATTCCGTCCGCTCGATAATCACATCGTACTTTTTCTGGTGCAGCAAAAAAAGGATCTGCAGGATTATAATGGTAATGTTGCTGCCCCGTTTGTCTTTTAAATAAAGCGGAACTTCGTTTAAAAATTTGTGAATCCGGAATTTTTTAACGGGAAAAGGCTTGTCCGGTGTTATTTTCCCGACACTGATCAGGTAGTAAATAAAAGCGTTGTGCATTTTCCAGTGTTCAGTAATATTAGCGTGCTGTTTTTTTAGCGCGGGGTGGCTGGTAGCGGTTTGGAATATTTCATAAGCGTGCTGAAAATCCCGGCTGTGAAAATCCGCACGTATATAGTAATCTAATACTATAAACCAATTCCGGGTGCCTTCGGGAATTAAATCTAAGCATTGGTCTCCTTCTTGTTTGGCTTCTTTGTATCGGCCCAGGGCTAGGTAGCAGGCCATTTTTTTGATGAGGAAGATGAATTTATGAGATGAAAATAACAAGTATTTTTTGCTATACATATAAGAGATAGCATTTCTACAGACTTCTAATGCCTCTTTATAGTCCGCGTTTATCTCGAAACTATAAAATTTTGTCATATAATAAAAGAAGCAAAATTTGTAACTTGAATTTTCTGATTTAACTTTTTCTAATATTTCGGAATAGCGAAATCCTAGTTTTAGAGATTCGGAGTCAGAACTATTTATATTGGAAACCTTGGTGACTGTCTCAAGATAGTATCCTTCTGCTAAAACTTCAGCGGACCTAACAGCTTCAAGCTTTTTAACAATTGAATGATATTCATTAAACTTTTTTGTATTTCCTCCAAGAACACTTTGCCTTCTAAGTATTAGACTCAAGTCTAATGCAATTTCGGTTAATTCAAAATGTAATGCTAATTTTAAAGTACGTTTCGCAATTTTATTTGCAGGAAGATAAGCATATCGACCAAGTAATATTTTAATTGCTGTGTAGTTTTTTAAAATGGTGTAGTAGGCAGATTGTAATTCATTAAAAGAATATTTAGAAACATCAATAAAAAAAATAGTATTTATGAGTCGATCTGTTAATTTATTCTTCAATCGATTTAAGTAATATAACCTTCTTGAATTGTTTCCATATAGTGCTTCTGCAGCTTCCTCTTCATTTCTCCAATGAT
>CAZHNG010000387.1:0-6121 GCA_964533785.1 uncultured Saprospiraceae bacterium
AGCCCACTACATTGGAAACCGGAATACCGCGACGCTTGGCCGCAGCCAAGTCCACGTTATTATACCCGGTCGCAGTTACGCAGATGAATTGCAGGTTGGGTAATTGATCGATGACTTTTTCGTCCAGCACGACCTTATTGGTCAACACGATTGCCGCATCCTTCGCCCTTGCTACGACTTCTTCCGGTTTGCTGCGGTCATAAATATCGAGTGGGCCGAGGGCTTTTATGCTATCCCAGTTCAAGTCGCCGGGATTCATGGTGTATCCGTCCAGTACTGCTATTTTGTGTGACATGGATTAAGTTTGCGGCCAAAGTAAGGAGGCAACTTCGAAGTTGCCTCCTTACTTTGACGATCATCGAAAATGTTTTAGCATAATCACTTCCTTTTCTTTCAAATGCCGGAAACGGCCACGCGGCAGATCCTTCTTCGTCAATCCGGCAAAGTAGATGCGATCCAGTTTTTTGACTTCATAGCCCCGCGATTCAAAAATACGGCGGACGACCCGGTTGCGGCCGATGTGAATTTCGATCATCACTTCTGACCGGTCGCGGTCTTTGACGTAGCCGATTTCGTCGACCGGCACCGGACCGTCTTCCAGTTCCAGGCCATTGGCAATAGCCTCTATGTCTTTTTTGGTGACCGGCTTATCCAGGTATACGTGGTATACTTTTTGCACCTGGTGACTGGGGTGGGATAATTTTTTGGCTAGATCACCGTCATTGGTCAAAAGTAATAAACCGGTGGTATCCCGGTCCAGCCTGCCCACTGGATAAATGCGCTCTTTTACTTTATTACCCACAATGTCGAGAACGGTTTTTCGCCCTTTTTCATCACTGGAAGTTGTAATGATATTTTTGGGCTTATTCATCAGGAGATAAACCTTTTTATCCTCCGGTTTGATCAATTTGCCTTTAAAAGCAACTTTATCTTTAGGCCCTACTAGCAACCAGGGTTCTAATACCTTATCTCCATTTACGGTCACCAAACCGTTTTTCACGTGTTCTGCGGCTTGCCGGCGCGAACAGATTCCACAATGTGCAATGTACTTATTCAAGCGCATTTTTTCTTCCGACTCTTTCTTTTGGTGTTTGCCTTTTTTGTGCATTAACCGGAATATTTTTTGCAATAATAAACTAAAATACGGTTCATCCAGTTTCAAGATTGAAATGATGTGGGATATTTTATTATTTTTAGCCTATGGAAGAGACACAGACAATAAAAGCAGAGTTAGTAGAAAAGCTGGAAAGAATAGCTTTTATCTTAAAAACAGTAGCCCATCCCATGCGGTTGGGAATTGTTCATTTGCTCGAACAACATCCCAAGCTTTCCGTCAAAGAGATCTGCGAAAGGCTGGACATAGAACAATCGCTGGCATCTCACCATTTGCAAAATATGAGAATCAAAGGTATCCTAAGTGCTAAACGCGATGGTAAAAATATGATGTATTCGCTTAAAGAAAGGGACGTATCGTTGATCATCGAATGTCTGGAAAACTGTCAGTGCAATATGTAGGGAGTACGGAGTCAGGAAAGTAGTAACCCTTCCGATAACCATTGTTTGATCCCTCCGTCCAGGTTAAAGATCTTTTCTTTTGTAAATCCGCCGTTTCGCATTAAGGTACAAGTGCGGATACTTCTGCGTCCCGAGCGACAATACACATAGTAGGATTTATTGGCATCCAACTTTTCGATCTTATCCCAAAAATCTTCCGCAAAATAATTGATGTTTTTAGCGCCCTCGATATGTCCACCGGCGAATTCCGCTTCGGTTCTCACATCGATCAGGATGGCGTTCTTATCTTTCTCAACCCCTTCTTTGAAATTTCGGGGATCCAGATTATTCAATTTAGCCTTAAGAGCGAGCCACCTGGGGGTTTTACACGCACTGTCTTTATTCATTGCCCAAAATTTTACAAAATCAATTGTCTTAGTAATGATAAAACAATAAACCCATCATTACTTAAAAATTAAAGAGCGACCGCAGCTTCTTTTTCCTGATGTATCGGAAGCTCAACGGTGAAAGTCGTTCCCACTCCTTCTTCCGATTGAAAATAGATATTTCCGTCGATATTATCAATAATATTTTTGGAAATGGCCAACCCTAAGCCCATACCGGAATTTTTGGTGGTAAAGTTTGGAAAGAAGACTTTTTTTCTGATTTCGCTTGAAATCCCCGTACCATTATCCATTACTTTAACGGCTAGGTGTTGAGCATCCAATTGGATCAACTGAATTTTAATTTCACCGGAATGTTGGTCCGGAATTGCTTGAATAGCATTTTGTACCAGGTTGTTAAAGACCCGCATCAGGTGGCCGCGGTCTGCGTTTACTAAGAACTGTTGATCCGGCAATTCCAGCCCGATCCTGATATTGGGCGGTTCGCTTTTACTAAATAATTGATAGACAGAATGCAGTAACTCATTTAGATTAAAAACCTCCCTTTGGGCTTTAGGCATTTTGGCAAAGTTGGAAAACTCGGAAGCAATACGCGAAAGCCCGTCAATTTGCTCTATCAAAGTATCGGACACTCTTTTTAAAAGGGGTTCGATATTATTCGGGTTGGTCTTTGTAGCGTGCAACAAGTATTGAATGCTGAGTTTCATCGGAGTGAGCGGGTTTTTTATTTCGTGGGCCACTTGTTTAGCCATTTCACGCCAGGCGCCTTCGCGCTCTGAGATTTTCAGCATCTCCGTATTTTCTTCAAGTTTGGTGATCATTTTGTTGTATTCGGTGATGAGTTGCCCGATCTCATCTTTCCCTTTCCAGGTAATGGGATTATTTTTACCCAGTTTCACCATTTTCAGGCTATCCCCAACTTCTTCCAGCGGTTTAGTGATCGACCGGGCAACGAATATGGCGCTGATCCCCGCAATGATCAATAAAAACACATAAACGTTAAGCATGGCACCGATGAACTGGTAAATATTGTTCCGCAAATCACTTTCTTCGGAGTAATAAGGGATATTGAGGTACCCCAGGGTCTCCTGGTCAATACTTTTAATGGGAATATAAGCCGATTGAAAAGAAAGGTTCCCCAGTTTTTCTTCCTGCCTTTTAATATTGCTTACACCGCTCCTGAGTTCATAATAAGCCATAGAGCTCATCAAAGGAGCGATAACCCCATGGTCGTAAATATAACCGGCAGAAGAAGCCATCAAGGTACCGTCCAGGTTGAAGAGATTAATATCCATATTATGAATATCCGATAAAGCGGCAGCCAATCGCTTCAGGTTGATATTCCAGATACCAAAACGGTGAGAATAGTTGATGTTGTGTTCCAGATCACTGACGATCGTGTTTATTTTTCGAGAGAAGCGATTGTCGTGATAATCAAGGGAAGATCTTTGGAAAAAGCCCGCAGTAACGATACCCACTAAAACAAAAGAACCAATGGTCAAAGAAACAACCGCCACTTGAATGCGGTTTCTGAACGAAGGTGCCCGTTTAAAAGCAAAACTAATGGTATCGGGTAACCAATTCAGGAATAAATTGACCCCATTCAAGATCAACAACAACAAAACGCTTACTATAAACAAATAGGAGAATAGTGAAAAGGCTTTGGAGATCCCTCCGGTTTGGTTACCGACCAATACTAAATTATCGTTGGCCGCACGGTATATCAGGTCTATCCGGTCATTAGTTACCGCCGTTTGCCATTGCCCTTTTTTCAGGGAGCTCGCCAGATAGAGAAGTCGTTGATTCGGTTCCCCGTTCTGATCGATAATATCCCCGTTGCGAATAACCTGATAATCGTATTCCTGGTAGATCCAATCATTTCTTTCTTCGGAGAACAACAGCTCAGAATACACCTTTGATAGCTGGCGCCTTATTGGAGAAAAGATAAGTAGAATTTCAGAAGAAGGGGCCCTACCCTCCTCTGCTCCAAAACTTTGACGAATAGCATAGCTGAATTGATTACTTCCCGTTTGTAGTGAAAATAAGTTGGGATAATCCGTAGCTTCGTAGAGATCATTGTTCTCAAAATAGGGGTTTATCTCGCGAAAAAGCTGCCCAGTGATCGGTGCGTACCGCCCCCCTTTACTCAAGGCCATGATATCGTAGGTGAACCGGTTAAACAGCCGGCTGTCCTCTATAAATTGAGGATCAATCCGCGTACGCAGTAAGCTCATATCTATCCGGTCCCGGTCCAGCCATACCTCAATGGAATCATCCACCAGAAGGCTTAGTCCCAACTGGTACAATTTTTCTTCGGAAATCGTGTCTCTGGGTTCCGCAAGCTGCTGCGCCAAGGTGAGCTGTCTGTCTTTTTCCTTAACCGTATTGTATTGTGAAAGAAGCGCCGCTCCAAAGGCTGAAAAAAGTGTAATCCACATGATGGACCAGGTCAATCCGGGAAGTTCACTCTGTAAAAACAAGTAAGAAATGAGCAGGTATAGGGTGAACGATAAAAAGATCAACGCCGGAGTAATCTGAAAATCTACCAACAAAACCAACGGGCTAAAGATCATCAGCGTCATTCCCAAAATAGCTAATCTCTCCCCCCAACTCAAATCAAAATCCTGTACCATCAACAACAACCGGTGGGTAAGCAAAAACTGAGCAACCATAAGCAACAGCACACTCAGTATGGCCAAGATGCTGTGGAAATTAAAATAAAGAATATTATCAAAGTCAAGGATCAGATCGGTTTCCAGAACCAATGCTCTAAATACCCGGACAATAAATAACAATAATCCCAATATGACTATTTGAACCAATAAGGTTATGCTCCATTTTTTCCATCGTGCCATCACTGACCGGACATTCCAGTGTATGTGATGATGAAAAAAAATGCTCAACCAAAATACCAGTAAACTATTAATGATTAAATCGGCCAATGATCCGTTAAAAACCGGTATTCTAAATATTTCGCCTAAGTAGGGAATACTCCCAAAAAATTCTTCTAAGTCATAAAGTTTACTCACCACTTTCAATCCCCCGACACTAACCAGTAAAAAAAATAACCCGGCTACTACCAATCTCCGTTTAAAGAAATAAGCGCCGATATTATTAATGAGAAATAAAACCGATATTACCGTACCGGCCAACAAAACCAAAAAGATCATTTGCTGAAAGGGAGAAGTCAGGGCTCCCGTAACTTGCAAACCAAACAGGAATGATCCGTCTTTATTGTAAACGTTGTGGCTGGTAGGGATCGTAGATAGTTCAAGGTTGCGGGGAAAGATGGAAACGTGTGCAAATTGATTTTGAAGATAATTACTTCGTATTTCGTATTCTTTTTTAACGGGCAGCATCCCAACTACCAGGTATTCTCCCTCAGGGCCAAGGAGTTTCTTTTGGTAATACTCATAGTATCCGTTGTGGAGATTGATCAAATTGGATTGATCCTTTTGCTGTATCTGGGCCAGATCTTCAAGACTTAAAGACACTTTATTGTCCGACCAAAAAACCAGCCGGTGTTCCTGATAGATTAAAATAGAATAGTTTGCCTTAGCCAGCCTTTCAATTTCTGCTGGTTTAACATCATCTCCCTGCAACGAATCTTTTTCATAGAGATTAATGATCTCCTGTAACAAAACGTCGTTGAGAAAAACTTTTTCTAAATCGGCTTCAGCATTATGAAGAGCGGTTTCTAGCTGGGATTTAAATTGATTAAGATTACTACTTTCGATACTGGAATAATATCCGAAAGATATAGTTCCGACAAGAAAGACTGCAAACACCCATAGACCGTTCAAATTTTGCTTCTTCATCCTTTGGTGCAAATTCGTTAGTACCTCATTTTTTCTGTAAATCGGCTGGGAGGATCTTTTTACTGACATGGTCTACATCAAATATTAATCCACTTTTGTTGTTATCCTTATAAATTTAAAAATATTTTAAGTATTCAATCACATAATGGTGAATGAAGCTTCCTAAATACTATTATCATATAGCGATAGACAGTCTTTTGAACAGATTTATTTTTTACTGCCGGAACTTTCAATCTGGTATTTTTTGTTATTAAAATAACGAATGTTGGGTTAACTTGTGTAAAATGTTTTCACGCAATGTAAATAGGCGCAAAGATGAAATACTATGCTCCCCTGCCTGCTCGGCCGATCATAGCCGTCCACGTAGGGCCCGTCTGGGCAGGTTAAGCGTTAATTTGTAGTATC
>CAZHNG010000388.1:0-6092 GCA_964533785.1 uncultured Saprospiraceae bacterium
CAATTAGTTAGAATTTTTAGTCTAACTTCTAGAGTCTAGCGTCAAAAGTCTAGAAGTTTATGTGTTAAAAAGCTATTTCTCCCGTATCCGCCACCCCACCGTCACCATTACGTAGCGGCCCAACGTATTCCACTCCCGCTGCAATAGATAATTGGTTGTACCGATGCGTTGAAAACCAATTAATTGATTCAATAAATCAAAGCCGGTTAGGGTAATAGAAGCCTGTTCAGCCTGCAGGAAAAAGTAATTGATACTGGCTCTAACCAGAGGGACACTCACCGCTTCATCAAAACTACGGGCATTGTAGTTGATGATATTGGCATCGGCTTCAATGTTCCACCTTTTGCTGGGTGTAAACCGGACATCAGCGTAATAGTTGGTGTTGAAAAAGACGTTATTCTGTGATTCGGCCACTGAAAACCGAGCGTCTGTCAAGCTGATGGAACCGCCTACTCTTACCGCCCATTTATCTTTGTTCCGGTTATCGAAATTGAGACTTAAGTTATGGATGAAGTTAGTATTGATATTTTCCTTTTCATTGATGAATACAATTTCGCGGTTCCAAGACTCTGTTGACTTGATGTTGATGTTGAGACCCAATGACCGTATTGGAGTAGTAAAGTCAATGTATGAACTAACCCTGTAATCATTATCCACGTTTAGGGGACTGGTAACTTTGATGAAAGTATCATTAATGGATTGCGACCAACTAATTTTGTCTTTGGTATATACCCCATTTAACCGTATAAATAAGGAGGTGAAGGAGAACTGATCAAACAAGGACCAGGACAAGTTTACATTGTGGCTGTATTCAGGCTCCAGGTCTATATTTCCCTGATAAATAGCCAATTGATTGATAGAGTCAACCGCCGGGAATAGCTGGTTGGCATCAGGCAGATTAACGTTCGTCTGATAACGAATGCTGATCCTTCGCCCACTTTTGTAATCACTTTGGAAGCGGAAGCCAGGTAGCCAGTAAAGATAGTTTGGCTTTTCAAAGGTTTGATCATTTAATACTTTTTCGAATTGACTGGCCAGGGCGGCAACCTCCAGATTAAGTTGGGATTTTTGGGTGTTGCGTTGAAAAGACAGGGCCGGTCGGGCAAACAATTCTTGTGTGCTAAAACCAGGAATAGCGATTTCAACAAATTCATTCTGGGTGTTGAGGATACCTTCATCCCGACGGTAGTTTTCGGTAGCGGTTTGCTCTTCCAGTTCTTTTTTAATCCGGTTGCCCAGATAGCTAACGAAGTAACGATTGTTACCCTCACCAATATAAGAGAGGTTTGCACCGCCTGCCAGTGCAGTATTCAAACCTTTAATGCTTTCCCCAATTGATTATTGCCTTTGTAAGTAAAGCCAAACTCGTTGATATTATTGTACAATCCGAGGATGGCCGTTTGGGTCTTTTTTGAGAAGCGGTATAATCGACCTTCCGCGGTAAATCTTTCGTCCGTACCGATACCGGCGGTAATATTTCCGAAGTAGCCCTTTTTATGGTCTTCATCAAGCAGGAGGTTAATGGTTCTTTCCCTAACTCCGTCATCGATACCGGTAAAAGCTGCTTCATCCGTTTTGCGGTCAAAAACCTGAACTTTGTCCAGGGCTTCGGCGGGCAGATTTTTGGTGGCTACTTTCGGATCTTTATCAAAAAACTCTTTACCATCCACCAATACTTTTACTACGTCTTCTCCTTTTGCCTTGATGTTACCGGATTCGTCCACTTCTACCCCAGGTAGTTTTTCCAGTAATTCTTCCACGGAAGCACCCGGTCGCGTTTGAAAAGCCTTGGTGTCAAATTCCAGCGTGTCGCTTTTGAATTTAATGGGAATGAGTTCCGCTTCCACCACCACTTCGTCCATATAGGATGGATTGAGTATTTTATTGCCGAGGTACTCTCCGTCTTTATTAGGGACGGTAATTTCATCATAAGCAGTTTCCATCCCAACATAAGAAAACTGCATCAAGTAATCACCCGTTTTGATGTTCTGGATTTGGTAGTTACCCTCCGCATCGGTAATGCCAAAGGAAAGTAAGGTAGAATCGGTGGGGTGCATTAGAGCCACCGTAGCACTGCTTAAAGGATTATTTTTTTCATCAGTCACCTTGCCGCTTAGACTATGCTGAGCGTAAGACAACATCAAAAAACAGATCTTAAATAAAATAAATAGTATCGTTTTGGGCATTATTGGCTACTTTGTTATTTTTAACAGAAACCATCCCATTTTTTAAACGGATAAAAATTATTATTATTTAATTGATTATCAATACTTTGCTTATTTTTAAACAACTCAATAAATTACATTTTTACCTCGAAATTCGGGATGGCTCATATGAATGGTCAACTACTTTTTTTTCACGTCCTTATCTCTAGCTTTCTTGGCAAGCTCATATTCCTTCGTTTTTTCCTCTACAACCTGCTCGAATTTTTCGGGACTTAGCTTTTGACCTTTATCCAATTTCATCAAATCCTCTTCCGGAGTTGCTTCGCGATCAATATCCGTTGCCAAGAGGAACACTTCCCCGTTTTTTTCCAGGCCAAGTATCATGCCCGGCAAACCGTAATAAAGATACGGCCCGGCAGAAACGGGAATTTTAGGTGTAAACCAGGCAGTTATGGTTTCTTTACCTATCTGCAGATCCGCGCCCATACATACGTAATCCAAAACTTTTTTCTTTTTGGCGGTAAGTTTCCAGGATAGGCGCTCGGTAGGTGATGCCACTATAAAGGTACGCGTCATGAATTCAAGCTGTTCGGTTCTTTCGCTTTTTTTGAAATCGTAGTAGATCTTTTGAATTTTGGGTTTTGGCGTAGTTCGCTTTATCTATAGCTGTTTGCAAATGTTCGGATAAGGCTTGTTTTTGGGAAAGGTCCTCTTTGTATAACGCTTGATCGACGGTGAAATGAAGCAGGTGAACGGATTTCCCGGATTTCGGCAAGTCCGCAATGTAGCTGTCCCAGAGGGGATCATCGTAGACACCTTCCAGTTGGTAATCAATTATCTGTTCGTAGGTAATGGTGCCTTTGGTGATCGGTTGCGCTATTAGGTTAAGAAACATAAAGGGAAATAGCAGTGATAGTAGGAGGCAGAATAATCTTTTTTGCTCATCATCAGGGATATTATATTGTTATAGGAACCTATTTTTTAGCGTTCGGAATAGCAATGAAATTACGTAAAATTGGGCGGTACTGAAGAGTTGGTCTTGAACCGTATATATGGAATATGGATCCAAAACGAATTAATGGTTGACTGGGGGAAGAAGGGGGCATTTTTACACCTTTTTGTTTACAATAACTTGGAAAGGAATCAGGTTGAACATTTCTCAAGGTACGAATAAGTCATCCATAGTGACCACTTGATCTATGTAATTAATCTTGTGGCTGTTTTCCGTGACTCCCATTGTAGTAATGAGGGTGATGAAAATATGTTTTCTGGTTTTGGTGTGGTATTGGAATACCTTTTTCTTGGTCAATAGCTTCTCGACGTCTTTTTTAGACATGACATATTCGGCAGTGCTAAACTTGATTTCGCAAATATTGATGGTTTGATCGCTTCTGTCAATGACCAGGTCTATTTGAGCACCAGGAATGCTGTCAGTCGGACCAGCAACGAAAGAAGATACCGAAGAAGATATTCCTGCTATGCTTAGAGATTTTCTAATCTGTTCTATATGAGTGAAACAAATATTTTCAAAAGTATAACCACTCCAGGTTTTCCATTTCGGCAAATCACTAAGTTGATTAAAGTCAATTTGGCTGCCTTTACCTAAAGGTTCAATAAAAGTTAGGTGAAAGAGGGAGTAGAAGTCTGTGAGCCTGTATAACTTCTGTTTTGATTTTTTCCCGTATCCGCCATAAATATGTATAAAACCAGACTTTTCGAGTTCATCTAATTTATCACTAAGCATTCCTCCATTTTTAATATTAGAAAGCCGAATAATTTCCTTTCGTGTCAATCCTATTCTTTTGGAAGCCAGTGCTCTGATAATTGCAATGTGTTTTTGTGCATTCTGAAAAAGAGAAGCGTACAAACGATCAAATTCATTTCTTAAATATCCAGAAGGAGAGAAACAAATTTCTTGTATGTTTTGAATAGCAGAAAGGCCTGGTTTCAGCTGGTCTAAATACATGGGTACGCCACCCATTGTCATATAGATCTGCAATAAATGATATCTATTCAGCTTAATTTTTCTGTATTTACAGTATTCTTCTGTTTCTGCGAGGGTAAAAGGATGAAGAAAAAGTAGTCTGGTCACCCGGTTATGCAGTCCTCCCTTATCATTGATTACTTTTTTAATCATCCAGGAAGCGGCAGATCCGCATATAACAAGTACGGCATTCTGTTTAGAGGCCCAACTATTCCAAAAATAGCCTAATCCAGTAAGAAACCCTGAACGTCTTGTTCCTAACCATGGCAGTTCGTCAAGAAATACAACAATCTTCTCTTTTTTTTGCAACGACTCTAATGCTTGAGTGAGTAAGTGAAATGCTTCTAGCCAGGAGGATGGCTTTTCCTTGAATGTAAAATCAGGAAAATGTTTTCCCATACTAAAAACCAGATTTTGGAGTTGCACCTCTTTGTCTCCATGTTGTAAGCCCGTTAATTCGAAGTCTATTCGGTCACCGTATACTTGACGAATGAGATAGGTCTTTCCTACTCTTCTACGTCCTATCACAGCTATCATTTCTGCTTTCTCTGAAGCGTAAGCCGTTTCGAGTTCGGCGATTTGCTTTTTTCTACCTATTATTTTTCCCATATAACTTGCTTTAACTATACAAAAATACATAGATTAAGCGGATTATGTGTTGAATAATCCGCTTAATCTATATGTAGATAGGTGGATTAAGCAAGTTATCCAAAGAATAATCCGGGTTAATACCGCTTTGAAATTATGTGTTCGTAATAAACCTAATTTCAAAACAGAATAATCTATCCGTATTGAAATTAATGGATGAACTAAATAGTATTAAGCGTAGGCTGTTCAGTTTGATCACTTTTGACACCCGTATTTTTTAGTTCAGCCTGAAGGATAACTCAACCTAGGTCGAAGCAAGAACCCCCAATCTTCCAAGCGCTGAAAGTGCGACATATCTTGTAGCTAAAAGTACTGGTGTGTTAAAACCAATAGATTGAACACCCTAGTATTAAGCGCCAGATTTTGGTTGTTGTATACTCTCCTCCAATGGCTTTGCTACCTAATATTGCTTATCTTTGAATGTAGAAAAAGAATAGCTATGAGTGTAGCGGAAAAAAGAACAGCGCAAAAATTTACATTTAAAGAATACCTGGAATTAGAGCAACAAGCAGAACACAAAAGTGAATTCTGGGATGGGCTTATTGTTGCTATGGCTGGTGGAAGGCCCAACCACAATAAAATAACTAATAGTATTGGCTCTGCTATAGATTTTGAATTGGATAAAAAAAATAAGGATTGTAGTGTCTATAGTAGCGATCAAATGGTATTTATTCCTGTTTTTAATCGAGGCGTTTATCCCGATTGTATGGTTATTTGTGGTGAGGAGGAATTACACGAAGAAAGCGAAGTTGTTATCACCAATCCCCAACTAATCATTGAAGTACTTTCTGAATCGACAAAAGAATACGACGTCAGTACAAAATTTGAAGGTTACCGCAGTATACCCTCTTTCAAAGAGTACGTTTTGGTATGGCAAACCATTCCTAAAGTACAATCCTGGTACAAAGAAGCCGAAGATCTGTGGCGGATCTCCAGTGCTTTTGGTTTGGATGAAAGTATTTCGCTTTACTCTATTGGCTGTGAAGTAGCACTCCGGGATATTTACAAGCGCGTGAAAGATTTGGAAGACCAAGACTTGCCAAATGCATATTAAATCAGGAGTAGTTAAAAAAATAAATGGGTGCCATGCGAATCTTTTATCCCATTTCTAATATCTTCTTCTAAGTAAATCTTCAACTTACCATCAACTTAGAGGCTGTTTCATTTAGGTTTTTGAAATTTATTATAGGGCATTTTTGGCCAATCGCAGCCATTTTTGAGGGGCATATCCCTAGGTATGGGGTGCAGCCCGATTTTGATGTACAACGATCGGATGTAGTACAAGCATCTGTAAT
>CAZHNG010000389.1:0-6069 GCA_964533785.1 uncultured Saprospiraceae bacterium
GCATAAAATTTGCCTCGCTTTCGCTCGTTCATGACCCACCGAACAAGTCTAATAAAAAATGGGAATAGTAGCCACCACCTTTGTAGTCTTGCCCTCTAATTCAGCGGGTTGCCATTTTGGCATGTCTTTCACCATATCCTTTACTATTTTTTCCCTTTCACAATCTATACAAGGAAGCCCTTTGACATCGTCAAAAAAAGCTTTTCCTTTGCGATCGATCAGTACCAGAACAGTGAACCATTGTTTTTCTTGGGTCAACTTGTCTTTTAGATAGTTTTGAGTAAAGCTGCGGAGGGAATCGTTCGAGCATTGATAAGGATCGGAAGCCATTTGACAAGCCGGGCTGAATAACGGAGGAACGATATCAACGTCACTCGAATCCAATGCTGCGCTCGACATTTTTCCAATGGTCTCATGCACAACATCCGCCGGGCTCACTGCGGGTTTGGCAACCGATGGAATATCAGGCATGAGTTCTTCCTCTTTCGTCAACAGGCGAAAGGAGTACTCCCTGCTGGTATCTACGTCGGTTTGGTCTTGCTGGATCTTATGTCTATCTTTTACTTCATCACTCATTTCAATAGCATCTTCATTTTGATCGCCCGGAGTACCCGGTGAACACTGAAATAACATTAAACTGAAAACAGCTAATGTCAAATAAGATAATATACTTTTGATCTTCATAATTTTAATTTTTAATATATTTTTCAGTCCTTCAGCCTGAAAGAGTTGTGTTTTATTGAGATGGGATCTCTATTTCGGACATGAGGATGCACCTTAAGGCACCACCGGCAGAGTTATAGTGGACTTGTCGAAAAGAGAAGAGAAAACGCTGTTAATTTTATAATACAAGCGTTGGGATCGTACTTTTCAGGATGCGGTGTTCCATGTTATCTTTTCCGAATACCCTTTGAAAGAAAGATTTTTCCTGTTTTTGGAAAATAAGCCAATCAGCTTGTTTTTCCTCGATCAATTCCTCCACCTTTCGTTCGGCGTGATCGGGGGAAAGACTTCGGTAGGCAAAAGGTGATGGATCAGAATTGAAATTGGCCGTCATTTCTTCGAATTCAGCAGCTTCGGGGTTTGAAGTAATGTGAGCCACCGTAATTCGTATATGTTTGTTTTTTACCAGGTTTGACAACCATTTCAGATTTTGGTGTTCTTTAACTAAGTTTTCACTTACGTAAATGAAATGTTGTGGGGAATGCCAGGCGTATTTGTCAGGCACGATCAATACGGGACAGGATGCTTCTTTGGCTATACGGGTTTCAAAAGTACCTAGCCATTCATTGATGAAATTGAAAGCATGGTGTTGACCGATAACCAATAAATATGGATTTTCAATATCTACCTTACTTAGGATCCTGGATTCAGGCAGTCCGATCTCTACTTCGTAATTGACTTTTTTCCAAACAACCTTTGTAATATCTTTAAGGTGTTGTAATCTTTCTTTTGCTTCTTTTCTCAAATTTTGAACGTCGATGGAACGTACGGTAGGTGAACCAATGCCCACTATAGCTTCGGGCCTTAAGGTAGGCGTCAAGTATTCCACGTCGATCAACATTACCGGTTTATCGATCATTCTGGCTAACATGACTCCGTAGATCGTTTCGCTGTCTAGCTTATCAAATTGAGTAGGGTATACAAATAAAGTTTCGTTCGGTGTTGGCATTTTGTTTTGAGATAAAACGATTGGTATTTTTAATTGTTCGATTTGCAAATAATAAATCAGGTCGGTAAAAGCTTCAGATCACCGCATCACGATCAGTTTCCGTCTTTTTCCGGTCCAGGGTGATTCTTTCGATCTCTTCCGGGGTCATATAGTATTTATTGATACGATTCAAATACCGGTCGGGAATAGAAGATTCTTCCAGAATGAATTTTTTAGTAGCCTGGATATAATCTACGTATCCGTATTCAATAGCGAAAAGGTCGGCCCTTCTTTCTATGCCCATCCGGTAGACAGGTAGGGTAAGGTAGGCAATCCCCAATTTGACAAGGTTATACCAGGGGCGATTTAAGTAATCGATCAAATGGCCAAATTCATGAGCAAACCAGCCGACCAGAACATCCTCGGGTAAGTCTTTCATTTTCAGCCCTTCACTAAACTGCGGGCGTGTCCTGATCTCAACTTTATAAGCTCTTTTATTCCTACTAAAAAAGGAAGAATTAATGATAGGTTGCGCACGCATCGTTACTGGTTGCTTGTTGTTCACTTTCAAATAAATGGAATGACTATGTAGTGGATGGAAGCCTTCTAATGCTCTGCGGAAGGATTCAGTGATGTTATCAGGTAAATGTGATTGAAAGTGAAGATTTGGCATTTGTAAAAGTTTATCGAATGAAGCGATCTCGGAAAAAAGGTGACACCTAGGTGACACCTTGAACATCGCGAATCACCGTCGGATCAATAAGTAACCGCCTTTCATCGATCAGTTGGCCGGTATCAACATCAATACCAAAGGTGCCATTTTCAATCCGCAATAAAGCCGCGTGTAATTTTTGCAGATAATTAGCTTTTCTTTCCGTCATAGCAGCCAGGCGGGAGAGTATTTGATCGGCCTTTCCATCCTCTCCGTAGGATTGATTGGCGTGGTCGCGACTACCGTGTGATTGCCATTCCTCATTTAATCGTTCCAATTCTGGCTTTGTTTTTTGGATTAGTTCGTTGATCTTATTTTTAAACATATCTAGCTTCTCTGAAGGATATTGATTATGAGCCATAATTTTAGTATTTTGAGTTAAAACGACAAGTTTCTGTGTATGTTCAGTGGTAATTATAATCGTTGAGTTTCTTAGATATTTAGAATGGGAATATTTTGACCTTCTCATTTCATACTTTTTCCCAGTGCTCTAATTCAACAAAAACAACTACTTTCTTATTTATAGAATAAATCTTTATTATCGAGCTATCGAATTTAAAAATGCCGAGCGTCCAATCACCATCAGATTTTGTCCAAATGCAGTTGCCTCTCGCCCAAATGATGGAGGTGGCAGAATTAGGTTATCTGATCATCGATGAATTGGGGATCGTACGGAAAATTAACGAGCAATTATTATCCGATCTGGGCTATGAGCGGGAAGAATCAAAGGACCTAAGCATTCTTGAAGTAAATCCCGTTTTGACCTTCTTAGAATGGAAGCGGTTCTGGAAAAAATTGCAACCCAACCAAATTATTGAAGAAAACGCCGAGTTTATCACCAAAGATGGCGTGATCTATCCGGTTAAGACCAAAGCTTACCCGGTTTTTTTTTCGGGTGCCAAATTTACCTGCATAACGGTTTTCAATCAATTGGAAGAAAATCGTTATAAAGATCTGTTGGATCTGACGGCGAAGGTAAGTAAAATTTGTAGCTGGGAATACGACCTGGTAAAGCAAGAGATCTTTCTTTCGCGCGGATTTTTCAATTTGATCGGCGAATTAGACAAGGAAGAAAAATTATATACTCCATGGAATTTGCTTAGGGTGCTCAGAACTGTTGTGACGCGGGACGAGCTGAGGAAGATCCTTAACGCCATTCGCTGCACTATTGAATCCGGAAAGTCATTGGACCTGGAAACCCGGATGAGCTTACCGGAGCGGTCGGCTTCAAGCTTTAAAATAACGGGCACTCCTTTATATTTAGAAGAACAAACCGCCAAGATATTTGGTGTGGTTCAGGATATCTCCAGTATCAGCTTGCGTAGTGAAGAAATGTATCTGGCGCAATATACCATTGAGCATTCTAAAGAGATGATTTTCTGGATCAGAGCGGATGGTTCCTTTTACTACACCAATAAAAAGGCTTCCGAAATATTCGGCTATACTTCCGAAGAGTTGGCTCAATTGAATGTAACGGATTTAAATCCATTCCAACCGAAGGAGGATTGGTCGGCCTATTGGTCGAAAGTGCAACGGGAGGGTTACGTAGAAGTAGAAACGGTGAATCAGACTAAAAGTGGAGAGCACATACCTCTGGAGTTTCGAGCCAGTATATTCGATTACCAGGGAGAAATTTTGATGTGTGTTTTTGGTCGGGATCTCCGATTCAAAAAGCAAAGAGATGAGTTAATAGATCTGGGGCATCAAACATTGGATCATTCCAAAGATATTTTCTTTTGGGCATTGCGGGATGGAACGATCATTTATTATAATAGAGCCGCCTACGAACAACTGGGCTATGCAGAATCCGAATTTGCGCATTTGAACATATACGATTTGGCCAGAGATCTAACGGAGGAAGAAAGCGATGGATTTTGGCAGCAATTGATGACTGACAATTACCTGGAATTCGAGCATACTGCTTACCGCAAAAATGGAGAGCATTTTCCCATACGGGTCAGGGTGACGCGGATGGAATATCAAGGGCAGGGTTGTGCCTGTATTGTATGGCAGGATATATCCAAAAGCCAGGAGCGCCTTCAAAAACTGGAATCTGCCTACGAGGAGATCAATCAGTTGAAAGATAAAATAGAACAAGAAAAAAATTATTTCCAGGCCGAGGTTACGGAAGCTTACAACTTTAATAATATCATCAGTGCCAGTAAAAACTACCAAATAGTTCTGGATCAGGTAGCTCAGGTGGCGGACACCTCAACAACCGTTTTGATCCAGGGAGAGACGGGAACGGGAAAAGAACTGTTGGCCCGTGCCATTCATGGTTTTAGCAGCCGCAACGATAAACCATTTATCAAGGTCAATTGTACGGCTCTACCACCCAATTTGATCGAAAGTGAATTGTTTGGTCATGAAAAAGGTGCCTTTACGGGGGCCCACCAAACTAAAAAAGGTCGTTTTGAATTGGCGGATAAGGCTACTTTATTCCTGGATGAAATTGGCGAAATGCCCTTGGAGTTGCAGCCAAAACTACTGCGCGTTTTGCAGGAAGGAGAATTCACCAGAGTCGGCGGTAATCAGACCATTAAAGTGGATGTCAGGATCATCGCTGCAACGAACCGCAACTTAAAAAAACAGGTCCATAAACAAAAATTCAGAGAAGACTTATTCTACCGGTTAAATGTATTTCCCATTTATAACTTACCGTTGCGAGAACGCAAAGACGATATACCATTACTACTGCAGCATTTTATGAAAAAATATTCCGACGAAGCCAGGAAAAACGTTGAGAAGGTTTTGGAAAAAGATCTGAAAGAACTAATGCGCTACGAATTCCCCGGGAACATCCGGGAGCTGGAAAATCTCGTCGAAAGAGCCGTCGTCCTTTCAAAAGGCAAAGTATTGAATTTATCGGCTATTTTGCCCCAAATGGCAAAGAACGCCTCTTATTCCGATAAGCGATTTCCTTCATTTGAGGAAATGCAAAAGCAGCACATCATTAAAGCGCTTAAACGGACCAATTGGAAAGTGACCGGAGAGAACAGCGCCGCCAAATTATTGAACATCAATGGTAAGACGCTGGCTTCAAAAATGCGGAAACTCGGTATTCGGCGAGAAGATTTTATGAACAACTAACGAACCTACCCGATCTTATTTCGTTTTAGCTGCAATTTATTTGATAAATACTAGTATTTGCGGGGAATGGAAGAGACTTTTACTACAGACGTGATTCAGGACACAGAAGGCTTGTTAATTTTAATTTTTGTATCTAATCATTTAGCTACCTCCCGCATTTTATGCAGTATTCTCAAAAACTTACAACGGAAATACGATAGTGATTTCTCTTTGGCTTTAGTAGATATTGACCAAAAACCATCTCTGAAGGAGCAATTTGCTGTAGAGGTGATCCCTTCCACTTTTTTCTTCCTAAATGGCGAAAAGAAAGATTATTTTGTTGGTACACTTCCCGAAAAAATGATTCGCCAAAAAATTGAGTCTCACCTTTGATTAAATAAAAGAAAATTGATTAAATATAATCAGTTTATTGAATAAGAAATTTTATAAATAATTGATTTACAGCCGTTAATAAGTTTGGCACGGCCTTTGAACTAATGCAGGTGACGAATGACATACGGAATTTTCAAAAAGTTACAAATATGTCAAATGCTTGAATGATCGATTTGGCAACACTGCTTAAATACACTGTAACACAAATTTCTTTGCATTTTGAAGCCGTCTTTTTGCCCAACTC
>CAZHNG010000390.1:0-6022 GCA_964533785.1 uncultured Saprospiraceae bacterium
AAAACACGAACTCAATGTTTTCAAAGAACTACGCGCCGCTCTAAATGGATATCCGTATTCTTTTGCTACCTAAAGGATCTAAATAGTTACAGTTAATCAATCTCCCAACACCTGCCCCGCCGCCACCAATAAAGGCCGTAAATCCGCATAATCCACTTCCTGCACTGCAATATCCCTGTCGACTGCCAAACTTGCCGCCATCGCCGCCGACTGCCCTAAAATCATGTACACCGGCTCCATGCGCAAAGATCCGAAGGCAATATGGGAGCTGGACAAACAAACCGGCACCAGTAGGTTGCTGCATTCTTCCTTTTTGGGAAGCAGGCATTCGTAAGGTATTTGGTAGGGGTGGTGTTTTGCTAAAAAGTTGCCTTCGTTTATCACTTCTCCATCGACGACCAGACGTTGGATGTGGTGGCTGTCGACGCCGTAGGAGCCCATGCCTACGGGTCTTTCTTTGGAGGTATCGCGCTGGCAGTCGTGTTGGGTCATGACGTATTCGCCGATCATGCGTCGCGTTTCGCGGATATATAGCTGTGGATTCCAGTTGCCGGTGGTCACGAATTCGTCCCTGGCATAACCGTATTGCAACATTTCGTTTCTGACTTTTTCGGGTACGCGCGGGTCGTGGCCGATGAAGTAAATCAATCCTTTGGTGAAACGGGTGTGATCTTCGAATATGGCGGCGCGGCTAGCGCTGTCGCCCTCCGGATAATTCCAATTGGCACCGATGTAATCGGTAGAAAAGGGGCAGCCGTCGTTAATGTCCGTTTTTAGGTTAGGCACCGGGCTTACCTTGATTAAATCTCTAAGCCTGGTGGGAGGATTCACTGCAATATAGCGGGCGAGCAATTCGTAGGTCCATGGATCGTAGCCTTCCGGCTCGGTGACGGGAATGCGGTTATCGGGATGGCGGCTTAAACACATGCGGAAATTGTAAGCCTGGATCTTGGAATCGGCCGTCCCGGGTTCTCCCATTTCCACATCCTGGATGCCGGGCAGGAGGTTACCCTCCTCGTCATAAGGATTCACTTCCTTGCCGAAATACTTTTTCGGTTGGCGGTAGTTTTCTACCTCCCCGAGGACGCCGGCCAGGTCCTCACCGTACTGGTCTTCACTCTCGCGACCGACATGGTAACGCACGCCTGCCAAAGCCATGAGGTCGCCCTCGTAGGTGGCGTCGATAAACACCCGGCCGTTGAACACTTGACCCGAACCAACGGTGATACTCCGGATGGCATTACCCTGCTTTTCTACGCCCTTAACGGGATGGTTCATCATCATTTCCACGTCATTTTCGGCGAGCATTTCTTTAAAAACTTGCATGGCCACTTTGGGTTCAAAACTCCGCATATACCGGGCATCGGCATCGTACACCGGGCTGGAATCGCGGTTTTCATATATCCAATTGGCGGGATCATCGTAGTATTTTTTGATGCGCACATAGTATTCGTCGGCCAGCCCGCCGATGGTTTCTTCGCGACCGTAATCGGTCCACGTAAGGCCGCCCGTCGTTGTTCCTCCCAAATGGTTATTGGGGCTGATCAATAAGGCCGAACGGCCCATTTTTCCAGCTTGGATAGCCGCCGATATGCCCGCGGGAGTGGTGCCGTAGATGACCAGATCGTAAATGGGTTGTTGTTCTTCTACTGGGGAACAACCTATGATCAATAAACCTAGCAATAATAGATAAATTGGTTGCTTCATGATTTTTTTTGTTACTATCCAAAGCTTCATGGTCTATTTTGGGTAGGAAGCTAAAATGGGGCATCTCAAAAAATGGATGAATCAAAATGAAAGGATCGATCCTTCGACTTCTGAGACGCCTACAGGTGAATGACTAGCAAATACGTTGACCAGACGCTTTTGTCGTAATGTATAGTCTTAGAAGTCAAATTCTAAGACGAATCTCGCACGATTTTCTATGCTGTACACTCCATGACTATTTCATCCACCATGATTGGCAATTCAATTACTCAATACCTGCTCCGCCTCGACCAACAAAGGCTTCAGGTCAGCATAATCCACTTCCTGTACCGGGATATCTCCGTCCACGGCCAGCCCTGCCGCCATGGCCGCCGACTGCCCCAACACCATAAACACTGGCTCCATGCGTATGGAACCAAAAGCAATGTGCGTCGCACTTAAGCAAATCGGAACCAAAAGGTTGGTGCATTCGTCCCTTTTGGGGGTAATAGCGCGATAGCTGACCGGGTAGGGGGATTTTACTTTGGCTTCCACGTTGCCCTCGTTTTTGACAAAACCGTCGGCCGTCACATAACGCTGAGTGTTGTGGGAATCCATACCGTAGGCGCCCATCCCGACGGCGTCCTCGACGACTTCAATGCCTTCGCAATTGTACTGGGTCATGACGTACTCGCCGATCATGCGTCGCGCTTCGCGCACGTACAGTTGCTGCTGCCAGCCGTCTTCGCGGGCAAATTCGTCTTTGCAGGTACCCCACCTGGATACTTCGTTGCGAATTTTTTCAGGCATGCGGGGATGATAGGCCAACGTCCACATGAGTCCTTTTTGGTATTGGCGGTGTTGTTGGCGGATCTTTTCCCTTTCCTCGTAGGTAGCTTCGGGATAGTCGTAGTTTTGGCCGATAAAGTCGGTAGAAAAACCGGTGCGGTTGTTGGTATCGGTTTTGCGGTTGGGCATCTTGGAGTTGATCCAGGGGAAAACGTCTTCGCCGGCCTCGAAATTGCGGAGGAGCAATTCGTAATCCTGTTCGTTGTAGCCTTCCGGCTTTTCAAAGGGGATGCGATTATCGGGGTGATCCGTTAGGCACATCCGAAAACAATAGGCCTGAACGCGGTGGTCGCCGGCGCCTTCCTCACCGGGCCCCTCGGGATCGATAAAGGGCAGCAGTCCGCTGCTGGGATCGCCTTTGACGATGTAGGGATCGACGCCGTCGACAAAGTTGTGGTTGATGCCGTTGCGGGAAGGCATGCCGCTCATAGTCGTATCGGTCAAGGTGGTATTGACGCCGTTCAATGTTTCGTTGTATTTATCGTTGGACTCGCGACCCACCGTATAACTGACACCGGCCGTTGCCAACAGATCCCCTTCGTAAGTAGCATCGATGAATACTTTGCCGGAATATTCCTCGCCCGAAAGCATGCGGATGGAAGTGATGTCGGTACCGTTTTTGGTGACGCCGCCGGTCCGGTCCAGTTTTTTATTCACGACCACTTCAATGCCGGCCGCTTCGATAAAGTCATTGTAGACGCTCAGCGCTGCCGAGGGTTCGAAGGTCCACATGGCCGCCTCTCCCTTTTCCGTCCTGGTTTGCCCACCGTCTAGGTATTCCCCTTTTTCTTGCCACTTCCAATTTTCGGGCTTATCGTAATAGGCTTTGATGCCTTCGTAAAATTCGCGCGCAAAACCACCGATGGCTGCCTTGTTGCCGATGTCGGTTTGGCCGAGGCCGCCCGTCGTCAGTCCGCCGATACGTGCGCTCGGCTCTATCAGTATGACGGATTTGCCCATCCGGTGGGCCTGAATAGCAGCGGCAATACCCGCCGAAGTGCCACCGTAAACGACTAAGTCATAGGTGTTGTCGCGTTCGGCTACTTCGCAGGAGTGAAACATTAGGGAAAATAGCACGATAATTAGCAGGCTAACCAGGGGTGTTTGGATTTTTTTCATGTTTGTTTTTATTTTTTGATGTTGAGATTTTGAGACTTTGAGATTTTGAGACTTTGAGATATTGAGATTTTGAGACTTTGAGATATTGAGACATTGAGATGTTGAGACTTTGAGATTTTGAGACTTTGAGATATTGAGATATTGAGATTTTGAGATTTTGAGATGTGTGGGTGATTTATCGGGGATTGATGGCGAGTTCGGTGTTGCGGCCTTGATCACCTTGACTATTCATCCATTGTTGTAGTATTTTCATTAACCGGTTGATATTGGATTTTTGTTGAGGGTGGTCGGCCAGGTTATTCAGCTCGTAGGGATCATCGATGACGTTGTACAATTCGAGTGGCGGTCGTTGTTGGTAGCGATTGAGGGTTTTTCGGTCGTTTTCATTGGATTTTGCAGCTTTGCGCCAGGAGTTCATCCATCCGAGGTATTTTCGACGGCGAGGCGACCAATCGTCGGGGTCCATGAGGAGTGCATTTTCGAATTGATTTTCGGGAAATAGATTGACGATTAATTTTAAAGAGTCGCTTCTTACGGAGCGGATGCCGAAAGCCTGGGTAGCGTTGTTGATGCCCAAAGTAGTTTGAACGCCGAAGACGTATTGCTTATGGTCGTTTTTTTGGCCGGTCAGCACAGGCTTGAAGCTCCTGCCATCCAGGGGAGCGACGGGCTGAATATCCGCCAAATCCAAGAATGTTGGAAGAACATCAACGTACTCTACCATGGCTTGGGTGGTTGTTCCCGCTTCCACCATTCCCGGATAACGGACCACCATGGCGCTGCGCAGGCCGGCATCGTAGCACGTCCATTTTTCAAAGGGAAAGAGGCTGCCGTGCTCACCCAAAACCATTACCAAAGTATGGTTTTCAATGCCGTGTTTTTCAATCAACTGCAAAATTTGACCGACTTGCCGATCAAAATAAGAAATCTCGGCTAAGTATTTAGCGTAGGCTTCCCTCGTGTCTTTCGTATCGATTAGATAGGGCGCCAATTCAAGCGTTTCAACCGGATAATCGGAAGGATAGCCGTAGGTCCACGGTACGTGCGGGGAACTGCACATGGCAAAAAGCGCAAAAGGCCGCTTCTCTTTTTGCGTAGCAGCAATAAAGCCGTCGATAAATTCCATATCGGGATCATCGGTCTTTTCCGAATATTCAAAGGGGTACACCTCATCAGGGCCGATGTGCCGTTTGCCGGTAAGCGCCGACCGGTAGCCGGCCGCTTGCAAGTGGTGGGCGATGCTTTTGACGTGAGAATGAGCCTGAGAATGATTGGCATAGGCCCCGTTTTTGACGGGGTAGAGGCCGGTGAGCAGATTCTGCCGTGTGGGCGCGCACATAGCCGTTGCTTGGAAACAGCGATTGAACATCATGCCTTCTTCCGCCAAACGGACGAGGTTGGGCGTTCGGGCGGGACCGCCGTATATTTCCAGATCGCGGAAGGTACAGTCATCTGCCATAATAACCAGAAAGTTAGGTTGGGAATTTGCGGCGTCTTTTGCTTCCTTCCCATCAAAGGCGCAGGAAACAGCAACTGCAAAAACCATCATCCACACCAGCAGGTATTTTTTGTTTTTCATAGTTGTCTTAATTGAGAGGTACTGCCGACACCTATTCCATTTGAAACCACCTATGAGCGTTATATGATCCCCTTACAACCTCTATAAATTCTCCAAAATCTGCTTATCCGCCAACAAACGCTGCTTCAAATCCGCATAGGGAAGATCCTGGACGGCGATATCCTCATCTATTGACATGGCTGCTGCCGTTGCTGCACTCTGCCCCAAAATCATAAATACCGGCTCCATGCGTATTGACCCGAAAGCAATGTGCGAGCTGGATACACATACCGGCACCAGCAGGTTTTCACATTCGCCTTTTTTAGGCGTCAACGACCGGTAGTCGATCTGGTAAGGTTTGGGAACCTTCACGCCGATATCGCCTTCGTTTTGCACAAAACCATCGGGTTTGATATAGCGCTGCACATTGTGGGAATCCATGGTGTAAGAGCCCATTCCAACGGGTTGTGCTACGGGCCTTTTGCCGAGGGTTTCATGCTCGGTCATGACGAATTCACCGACCATGCGCCGCGCTTCACGAACGTAAATCTGATGCGGCCAGTTGCCGTTATCGGTAAATTCATCCTTGGCGAGGCCCCACTGCTGCATAGCTTCGCGGACGTCCTCCGGCACCTTGGGGTCGTTGGCGATGAAATACATCAATCCTTTTTGGTAATTTTCGTGTTCTTTAATGATTTCACGCCTTTTTTCGTAGGAACCTTCCGGATATTCGTAATTCATACCGATATTATCCGTACTGAAAGGGCCGTGGTTGTTGGTGTCGGTTTTGCGGTTGGGAATGGGATCGAA
>CAZHNG010000391.1:0-6017 GCA_964533785.1 uncultured Saprospiraceae bacterium
CTCTTACCTCTGTTCAAGACGGACTTTATTACCGATTATGGTCTGAGATGGCTGGATGAGATGCTCCAAAAAGACAAACCGTTTTTCTTATTCCTGCCTTACCATGCGGCTCATTACCCACTGCAGGCCAGGCCGGAGGATATCGCCAAGTACCGTGGAAAATACCAAAAGGGATGGGATGAAATTCGCGCCGAACGCTTTCAACGAATGAAAGCGATGGGAATCCTCGATCAGGACGACCGGCTGTCTCCTCCGGAAGGTAACACCAACAAATTTCGCGGACATCCCGACGGCTGGGAAGACATCCGCAAAAAATGGCCAACTTATTATCCTTGGGATTCCATGACCGCAGAAGAAAAAGATCAAAAAGACCTGGAAATGGCGGTTTTTGCGGCCATTATTGATCGTATGGACCAGAATATCGGCCGGGTAATAGAAAAAATAGAGACTGCAGGGGAGCTGGAAAACACCCTGATTTTGTTCTTCACAGATAACGGTTCCTGCCCGTTCGACAGCAATGTTGATTTTGATATTCCACCTGGCCCGGCCAACTCTTATCGATGCCTCTCTCCCCCCTGGGCTAATGTCGGCAACACCCCGTTCAGGCTTTATAAACAAAACGGACACGAGGGTGGTGCCAACACCCATTTTATAGCACACTGGCCGAAGATCATTGCTCCTAATCAAATTACGGATCAAGTTGGCCACGTGGTGGACCTGTTTCCCACATTCCTCGACTTGGCTGGCATCACTTACCCCGATGAATATAACGGAAGAAAAACCTTATCATTAGATGGGAAATCTTTACTCCCGGTTTTTCAAGGACAACAAAGGGAAACACCCAAACACCTGATCTCCGGATTTACAGAAAAATTCAGGATGTATCGCAGTGGTGACTGGAAAATTGTACGCCAAAATAAGGAAGAGTGGGAGCTGTATAACATGAAGCAGGACCCCACCGAACTAAACAATCTAGCGAAAAGCAAGCCAAAAAAGCTTCAGGAATTACTTGCTGCCTATCAGCAAATTAAAGAAACCAAGGACTTACCCTGATTATGAAATACATTGTATGTGAAGCTCCGGGAAAATTCAAACTCGCTGAAAAAAAAGTACCTTCCTTCAATGATCAAGAGGTACTGGTAGGTATAAAAGCCATCGGCATCTGCGGCACTGATCTGCATGCTTATGCCGGCAATCAGGCATTTTTTGACTATCCCAGGATCTTTGGCCATGAGCTTGGGGCAGAAGTATTGGAGGTTGGGAGTCAGGTTACTTATGTAAAACCAGGAGATAAGGTGGTCATCATGCCTTATCTGAGTTGTGGTAAATGCCATGCTTGTCGTGTTGGAAAAACCAACTGTTGTTCGAGCCTTAAGGTTTTAGGCGTACACGTCGATGGAGGCATGCAGGAAAAAATCACAGTTTCGGCCCGGCTTTTATTTCCGGTAAACGACCTGGATTATCAATCCTTAGCTATTGTAGAGCCATTATCAATTGGCGCGCATGCGGTGCGGCGCGCCAATGTGCAGGCAGATGAAACCGTTGTGGTCGTTGGTTGTGGGCCGATTGGACTGGGGCTGATGCAGTTAGCCAAAATAAAAGGTGCCAAGGTTATTGCCATTGATATTAACCAGAGTCGACTACAGTTCGCCAAAGAAAAAATTAGAGTAGACCACGTCATTGCTTTAACGGAAAAAACGCTGGAAGCTATTGTTGAGATAACAAATGGATCACTTGCCCAAACTGTATTTGACGCTACCGGGCATAAAGAAGCCCTCGAAAGCGGCGTGAACTATATGGCTCACGGCGGAAAATACGTTTTAGTAGGTCTTTACAAAGATAGACTCAGTTTTCATCACCCTTCCATCCATGCTAAAGAAGCCAGTATTCTATGCAGCAGGAACGCTACCTGGACAGATTTTCACGAAGTGCTGCAAATGCTTCGGAATGGTCAGTTTCCAGTTCATGAATACATTACTCACTCTGTCCCCTTCGAATATATGATTGATCACTTCGATACGTGGCTCAATTCTGAAAATGGTGTAATTAAAGCGATGGTAATTCTTTAAAATGGGACTCTAAGCGGTACTATGTATCCGTATCGTCATCAAAATCTTCGTCCGGTAGTAAATCGAGATCGAACTCTTCATCATTAGCATCATGAAACAGATCTTCATCTTCAAAGTCGTCGATTTCAATATCTTTGGGGTTTACTTTGGGTTGTTCCTTTTTGGTCTTTATTTTCGAGATGATTTTCTTGGTGTTTGAAGGTTTGGGATTAGTTCTCACTATCTTATTCGGTTTGGGGTTGGCGGAAGATTGCATTTTAGCGGCCAGGCTTTTGGTGGTAGTTGGAACTGCCATTAATCTCTTTTTATCTATTAACTGGCCAGTCACCTGACATACACCAAAAGTTTTATTTTTGATGCGCAATAATGCATTTTCCAGGTCTCTGATGTGTTTCTTTTGGCGGATCACCATTTCGGTTAGAAATTCAGTATCCGCCCCGGTAAGACTATCGTCATCCGGGTCGTACCCATCATCCTGGTGCCCCTCATTAACGTCCTCTAATTGGCTTTCAAGTTGTGCTACTTGTTCGTTTGCTTTATCCAGTTTCTGCTGAATGAGTGCCTTAAACTCTGCTAGATCTGTATCTGAATATCGGGTTACTTGGTTTTCCATAAGCTTAGGTTAAGTTAAATTTTGTCCAGTTTTATAGACAAAAAAATTGAAATTGGTAACGGAAAGAGGTTTAAATTTTTATGCTAAAATTCCTAAATGAACGATTCTGGTCCCCGTTTGAGCAGCGGGTTGAACGTGTTTCCCTATTACTATTCCATCGTTTGGCGCAAAATATTCTTTAATGGTATGGCCAAACACATCTCTCAATATAGCAATGCGTTCTCCTTTTGAAATGGTCTGCGTAACATTTGGTAAAACTTGAAGAATCCCTCCTTTATCAGTATATATCCAAAAGGAACTTTTACAAATGTACGGCGCTTGATCGGGAATTTCAATCTGTCCATCCGTCATTTTAAGATGGATCAAGGTGTTGTGAATACCCGTCAATCCAGACCGGATATGTCCTTTTTGAAAAAGATTAGGATCTCCAACCTCGAGCGTTATAGCTTTAGCCCCCATTTCACAAGCGGTCCCACGCATTGTACTGTCGGGAGCCGTGCTATTCAGAATGATCTGTGCGTTTTGTAACAAGGTTAAAGATTTGGTTTCCGGATCATTCATGTTCGCCCGCACATAATAAGAGTTTACCCTGCCAAAACTAGCGGTGTGTAAGTCCAGAAAATAGTCAAAGTGTTTAAGGATACGATCTCCGAGGCGAAAAGCATAAATCTGACTAGTGTTGCCGTTGGGGTCTCCCGGCATAATCCGGTTCAGGTCAATCCCATCATTGAATTGTCGTTGCATAAGCAGATAACCAGGAATGTTCATTACCGGAATACCTACTACAGTGCCCCTCAGAGTCTGGGGGTCGATCTCCTGAAAAAGGCGTTGTATAACCAAGATTCCGTTGAGTTCATTGCCATGTACAGCAGCTGTGATGCCGACAGTCGGCCCAGGTTCTATTCCCCTTGCGATCATTACCGGAATATAAATAGGCATACCTAGTCCATCTCTTACGATTAGTAGGTAATAATAACTAACGATCCCCTTTGGCGCTTCTTCGATGTTAATGCGCCTGATCACCTGTATATCCGACTTCAAAAGTTCAATCATATTTTCTACTACATTTTATTCAATCAAAATTTCATTAACCAAAGCGGCATCGTCGTCAAGTGACCGGAATAACTTCGGCCGGAATTTATTCTTAGAAGTAAACAGTTTGGAAGCCATTTTGTCAATAGCGATCAAGGACAATAATGTTTGAATGTAAGCATCAATTAATCCGTCCAGGCCAATACCCAAACGATTAAAATCTCTTCTGTCCATCAAGACAAGCCGATTGGTATCCGATCCCCACTTATTCTCATCCATTTTTATGGATAAATTCGTTCCCAGTATGTCCCAGGAATTAGAATGTTCGTCTAGATGATCAACGAGTGGTTTCCTGGCTCTTCTGGCATAAATGGCAATGGGTTGTATACCAGCCGGAGTGGCGCCTACCATCATCCTCAAGTCCGCAACATAAGTATTCCCTTTATCATTAGGTACCGTACCTACGTGGTAGAATTTTCCACGGCTGCTTGTTGAACTCCAGTTATAATTGCCAATGAGACTTTGTATAATAAATCGCTCATATTTGAACTCAAGCCCCATAAACTCTTTTAGTTCTTCTTCATTTACAATCGTAAAAACTCCCTGACCAGCATTGCTGTAAGGATTTTTGACTACCGCATGTCCTCCCATTCTGCCTACCCATAAGGGTATTTCAGCCTTACTTACATCCCAGATGGTTTCAGGCGTCAATATTTCCAACCCACTGCCTTCCAACTCAGCATTAAATATATTGTAAGCTTTGGAGGCTACCATTTTATTTCTCCCTCCTGCCAGGCAGGCAACAATTGGATTAATAACATGTGTTTTTGTATGTACGGGAAGTCTGGTCCAAGGTTGTTGGGTTAAATAACGAAATGCAGCCCGGATTGGAAGCCAATCATCCTTTTTATCCCTGACGTACATAATTCCGTTCTTATACTTCACTCTTGGATTGGTCTCATTTTTGTGAAAAGAAGTATAATAAACCGGCTCTTGAAAAACATCCGCCATAACGTGTGCATAACCGGATGCTTCCATTGGGTTTTTATCAAAAACGACGGCCAAATGGCCTTTGACCGTTTTCTTTTTGCCCTTGATGATAGGTTTTACCGTCCTTTCCATCAAGACGCGGTATCCACCTTGTTCCTGATGATCATTTAATAACGGCATTGACTTTTGGCCCGAGGGACAAGAGTTGTTTTCAATGACAACCATCTGTCGCTTACCCGAAGCAGTGGTGACGTGCATCAAATCAGCCCCTGCCCAAACAAAATATTTTGGCTTGTAATTCAATATTTCTTCTAATTTAGAAGGACTAACCATTGGGTGTAAATGGCAATAGCGCTTGATAATCCGATCTTTTTTCAGGTTCAAGAAAAAACTCACTAAGGGGTGAATAGTTGCATTTAAGGCTTTTGGATACCAGTGATTTTCGGGTTCAAAGGTGTTTGGTTGTATAATTTGAGTCATAGATTTTTTTATTTTTTTAGACTTTCTATTCCAGTGGTGTTATTTTATCATTTTATAGACAATACGGATAGGAAAGGTAACAAGGCGGAGCTAACCTTTTTCCCTTTTTAGAGATCTTTTATTGTAAAGCCGTGCAAGTTTTTGACGAACTCTCGTCAATCTCATCTTAACGGCACTTTCCGACAATTCCGGAAAACTTTTTTGAATATCCTTGATACTTGCCTTTTCCAGGTATTTCAGTTGTAAAATCATTTTTTCATCCTCATCAAGCTCATTAATGAGCACCTCAATCAAATCAAATTGTTGTTCTCTGTTGATAAATTCTTCAATATCAACGATTTCATCAGCTAGTTCTAATGTCTCTTCCAATTTTTCCGCCTTGGTTTTAGACTGTTTTTTATAAAAGTTTATACAGTGGTTTCTTGCAATTCTGAAACACCAGGCGCTAAATGTAGATGGTGTATTTAGCTTGTGAAGGTTTTCAGTGATCTTAATGAAAATATCCTGGGTGAGATCTTCGGCAGTATCCTTATTTTTGATTATCGCAAAGCAATAGCCCAAAATTTTGGGTTGATATCTCCGATATAATTCGTTAATGTACTTACTACTCTGTTTATGTTGATAGTTGCTGACTAATTCCTCATCGCTGAGCATCCGGCAATTTAAATTTTCCATTTTGATGATCGTAAAATGATTGAATTTAGTAATTGAGACGCCAGTTTTTACTTATTATGCGGTAAAGCAACAGGTAAAAACTGGCGTCTCAATTATTAGACTCGTTCGGCGGGATCATCAAACGGCTACAAGCGGCAAATTTTATACTGCACTTCGTT
>CAZHNG010000392.1:0-6015 GCA_964533785.1 uncultured Saprospiraceae bacterium
GCAATGAACAATGGGCAATGAACAATGGGCAATGAACAATGGGCAATGAACAATGGGCAATGAACAATGAACAATGAGCAATGGGCGATGCCTTTGGGGGGCTTTGTCAAAAAACTCTTCAAATCCGTTTCCAATGGTTACGTGGTTAGCTTGAATAGTACCGTTGCAACCACCGTAAAACTCGTTAACTCATCCAACTCGCAACTCCTTCACCGTATCAGCGCCGTACTCCCCCAAAAACTCCGTTCCTGCCCATTGGGCAAAATCGCGTTAACCTTCCACAAATAGGTACCGCTTGCCAGCATTTTTCCCTTAAAACTACCATTCCACCCCTGGCTTTCGTCGTTGACCGGAAAATCTTCAGCCAGGTACACCAGCTCCCCCCAGCGATCAAAGACCTCGAAGGATTGAATCGCAATATTCGGTTTACCGTGCACGATCAATTTATCATTTATCCCGTCACTGTTGGGCGTAAAGCCAGTAGGCACCATCACTTCCCATTCAGAATTGACATAAACATCGGCGCGAGCAGAACCTGTACAACCAAATGAGTCGGTTACTTGTAATTCCAGTACATCTCTGCTTTCAGTAGTAATGGTCGGATTATCACATTCCTGACAAGAGAGGACGCCCTGTTCCAGTGTTTTCCAATTGTAAACAAAAGGAGGCGTTCCTCCCGTTATTGAATAAGGAACTTCCGATAGCACACCAAATTCTACGGTTATCGCATCAGCCATTGAAATTGTAAAAGCCGAAGGCTCCTCAATGGTGAAAATCGCTTCTTCTTCACATCCTTGATCATCCACGGCCCATAAGGTATAATCTCCTTTGGACAATTGAGTAAAAGAACTTTCGGTAACATAATCGCCGTTATTGAGGCGGTAACCTTCCCATTCCACGGCATTCAATACGGAAACTGCTCCATCCTGGACCCCGATGCATGAGCCATCCTTCACGGATAGCTCCAGAGCCTTATTTTCAGGTTCAGTAAGATAGACACTATCCAAAACGCTGCATCCGCCCGCATCAATTACTTGCAATGAATAAGTTCCGGCACCTATGTTCGAAAGCACACCAGTAGTTTGGTAGTTTTGCCAGTTCAATTGATAGGGCGGCAAACCTCCGGAAACGAAAGGTTCAATGCGCCCGGTCGTAGTACCATGACAAAGTGGTTCTTCAATATTGTAAATCACTTCCAGCGGTGTTGGGTCTAACACATTCACTTCCGCCAAGGAAAGGCAACCATTCCGGTCGGTAACGGTAACCGTGTAGGTGCCTGAACCAAGGTTCTGACGTTCAAAGCCTTCCTCTCCATTATCCCATTGATATCGATAAGGAGGTGTCCCCCCTTCCGCCACAAGCTGTGCCCGTCCATTTAGCTCTCCTGTACAAATGGGATTTTGAACTTCCACCCTGGAAATAAGGGGATCGGGAGCAACCAGTTCTACACTATCCAGAGCTATACATCCCCACTGATTGGTCAATTCAAGATAATACTTCCCTTCGGAAAGGCCTTCCAAGGTCGTTTGGTTTTGACCAGTGCCACGCCAGTTAATATTCCAATTGTTCGTGCTGCCGGCTACGTTTACCGAAACACTGCCATCAGATCCACCCGAACAATTGATCGGCGTTTGATCAAAAGATATTTCAGGAGGATCATTGTTAATCCCAATTGCGAGGGTTCTTGTTTCAAAGCAACCAGGACCGGCATGTACCAATAATTCATACGTTCCGGCAGAGAGGTCATTGAATACCCCTGACCGGTTGGTTTGCCCTCCTAGTTCGAACAAAAATACCCCGTTTTCGATTTTAACGGAAACACTACCACCGAATCCGTTAGCACAGTTTATTGGTGTAGTGATTACATCGAATGATGGGATGTTGCAGGAAGGTATCTCACAAGAAATATTTTGCGCAAGGGGAATGCAAGTCATATCCTGCAAAATTGGTCTGACGGAAAAGTCCAGAGCTTCCTGCCCCTGAGCATCGAAAGAATAGTTAGTATTATCGCCGATATTGATCCATTGCCCACCATTAATACTTATTTCGTAAGCGATTGCACCACTTATGGATTGCCATTGATAATTAAACTCAGAATTACTATTGGTCATACAAGTCAATCCGCTGACTGAAATACGATCAGATACCTGAATAGCCACGGTGTCTTTTACTACACAGCCATAGCTATCCGAGACGGTCAAACCATAATCATCCGAAGCAGTGGGATTGACAATAATGGAATCGTTCGTACTTCCAGTACTCCAAACGTATTCCCTCAGGTAAGGCTCATTGAATTGAATACTCCAGCTTAATAGTTCCCCCTCAAAGCCGCGGCTGTCATCTACGATTTGTAATTGCCAGATCCCATTCACCGGACCACCCTCAAATAGATCGAATTGTCCTTCCGGCAAAAACTGACCGGTAAAGGGCACGTTTGCTCCCGGTGCACTGATCGAGCGTGTAGCGTCCGGCGTAAAACAGGTATTCCGGTAAGCATCTCGGTTTGCACTGTCTCCTCCATCCCCTCCGTTATCTGTCGTCAATTCTAATTGCCCCCCTCCAAGTGAGATCAGATAGATATCCAAATCGTCAATCCACGGATGTCTGAGGTCAAGAATACATACCCTTTCGATTATTTCAGGTGCCAAGGTTGAATAAGGTAAACCGGTAACTTCTATTTCCGATGTAATGATTTCATTGTGGGGTTCTATCGGCAACGTTTCATCGTTAATAAAAACCGTGGTAGGCTGACTGGGGGCATTTAGATTGCTTTTCAAGGTCACCTCCCGGTTATTACAAGTGGCAATATCCTGACCGAGTGATAAGTCTTTTATGGTATTGTCTACGATTTTTATCCATACGGTATCTCGTTCGCAGAAATTCGTCCGGATATCAAGTCCTATTTCTTCGGTATCTTCCGGTATTAAGTCCTCGATCGCCCTGATGGTAATGGCAACGCTACTATCACCACTGGGTATCCTTATCCTGGAAGGAATTCCGGTATAGTCAATTTCTTGTGCTGCGGTTCCTAGTAAATCCACTTCTATGTCATAGTCGTTTTTGGTGAGGTAGGGTAATGAAAAAACTACGGTAGCAGAATCACATCCTTCAGCGATAGTTTGGTTTAGGCTAGTCGTTAATAGTCGCGATTGCAGTGCCGGTGAAGCAAAACTACGAGCTTCCAGAAAGACTCCCGAGTCGTAATTAGTATCCTGAATATCAGCAATAACCAATTTAATGGTGTATTCCTGACAAGCTTGTACGGGAATAATAGCTTCAAAAACATCCGTAAAGCCGCCGTAAACAGGTTGTTCGTCACCATCGTCCCGGTTGACATTAAAAAGATGGGTGAATTCTACTGACCCTTCCGGCGGCAAACAAGCCGGTGAGGGGTTTCCGGTCTCAGGTGGCCCACCATTGACGGTATTTATCCGTACTGGCAGGTCGGTATTCGGGATCTTGGCAATATTAATCCCACCGTTTTCGTAAGGCCCGTTAATCCCGGGACCACTAATAAAAAATCCAAAAACGTCGTTGAATTCACTACATACAAAAAGTGGATACTCCTCGGAAGCAAAGACATAACGAAAAGACAAAGTGTCGGCTCGCGGTATAAATTGGATCGTGTATTTAGAGATATTCTCCATCGGAACGGGAGCAGTGATTTGCCTGATGTCCATATCCCACGCGGTAGATTCATTATCTACCCCCGCAAATGCTCTACCGGTGGCATCGGCACCAAATCCATCCGTTTGCGTGGCCGCATACCCCGTCGTCATCAAAACACCTTGGTTGAGGTTTACGGCTTCCCCGCCATTCCTGAAATATCCTACAGAAAGCGGATTACCTTCGTATGTTACATTAACGATATCGATGCCTTCTCCTAGGAATATTTCTTCTATCAGCGACTCGGGGGTAAGCGGCAAACCGCTGGTTACCTCTAGAGCCTGAGCAAAAATCGTTTGTGCCTGCAGAACCAATAAAATCATTATGGCCGCTAGTGCATTGTTCATAAGCAATTGTGATCTGTTATTACAAAAGTATTTCGGTCGTCCTTTAAATCGATTTACATTTCTGTGAAAATCCTCTTTTCGTATAAAATCGTTTGCGTTTTGGTCGATTTTAGCGATTTTCAACTAGCTTTGAATAATATAGCTACAACAAAATACGCATTAGGGTTATTATAATAGGCATAGAAAATGTCAAAATAATTCCTGTCAAAATTTATAGTTGAATAATGGGACAATTTTTTAAATTCTTATTTGCTTCTTGTCTTGGTGTAATATTGGCTATTTTAGTCATCACCGGAATCAGCATCGCTATTTTTGGTAACCTGGCCAATCAAGCTAATCAACCCAAAACAGTAAAGTCCAACACCGTTCTTTATCTTGATTTCGACCAAACCATTCCAGACCGCACCAATAATGTTCAGCCTACCACCTTCAAACTTAACGAAGAAAAAATACTGGGTTTGCAAGATATGTTGCGAACGATTGAAAATGCAAAAAACGATAAAAATATCAAGGGGATATTTCTGGAATCGGACTGGATTCCGGCTGGTTTTGCTTCCGCCAGTGCTCTACGTCAAGCTTTAGCAGATTTTAAGGAGGAAGGGAAATTCATTGTCTCTTATGCCAAATTTTACACACAAGGGGCCTATTTTGTTGCAACGGCTGCCGATAAAATTTACCTCAACCCCAACGGTTTGGTTGATTTCAGAGGCTTTTCTGCTGATATTGCTTTTTACAAAGATATGCTCGACAAAATAGGCGTCAAAATGGAAGTCTTCTACGCCGGTAAGTTTAAAAGCGCTACCGAACCTTTCCGCCGCAACGACATGTCAGAGGAAAACAAGATCCAGGTACGGGAATTCCTGGAAGACCGTTATAACAATTATTTAATCGATGTAAGCGCAGCCCGTAAAATGACAGTAGCCGAGTTGAAAGCGGCTGCAGATAGTTTTGCCGGTGGCGAACCCTCCACAGCCCTCAGTAGCGGACTTATCGATGGGATCGTTCACCGCGATGAAGTGCTTTCCGAAATAAAAGACCTGGTTGGGTTTGAAGAAGAGGATAATCTTCGGTTTATTACCCTTACGGAATACAACCGGAGCAATCCGCCAAAAACGAATTACAAATCGAGTAATAAGATCGCCGTTGTTTACGCCGAAGGCACTATTGTGGACGGCGAAGGTGACTTAGGTACCACGGGAGATGCCAAGTACACCCGAATCATCCGTAAAATCCGAAAAGACGAAAAAGTAAAAGCGGTAGTTCTTAGGGTAAATTCTCCCGGAGGAAGTGCCATGGCTTCGGAGGCGATTTGGCGGGAACTGCAATTGGTAAAAGAGAAGAACATTCCCGTTATCGTTTCCATGGGTGACTATGCCGCTTCGGGTGGTTATTACATAGCCGCTCCCGGGGATGTCATCGTTGCAGAGCCTAATACGCTTACCGGCTCTATTGGTGTCTTTAGCCTTTTCCCCAATGTGGCCGAGTTGATGAATGAAAAACTAGGTATCACCTTCGATACTGTGCAAACCGGTAAAATGTCAACGGCTTTTCTTCCTTATTTTGACTTATCAGAACGCGAGCGCAGATATCTGCAAAACCGTACCGATTCCTTATATGCACAATTTCTAAGAAGGGTCAGCGATGGCCGCAACATGCCGGTAGAAGAAGTCAATGAAATTGCCCAAGGCCGGGTATGGACGGGTACTAAGGCCAAAGAGATCGGCTTGGTCGATGAATTGGGAGGCCTTGAAAAAGCCCTTGAAGTGGCAGCGGAGGAAGCAGGATTGAATGATTACCGCATCACGGAATACCCCAGGGTCAAAGATCCATTGCAGCAACTACTGGAAGAACTGATGAACGGCAAGAAGGAGATCGTATCAGCGAAGAGTATGATGAAAGAGGAACTGGGTGAATGGTATCCATATTATGAATTATTGACGGATGTCCGGGATACGAAAGGACCTCAGATGCGGTTGCCTTTTGTGGTGCCTTTTCGGTAGGG
>CAZHNG010000393.1:0-6010 GCA_964533785.1 uncultured Saprospiraceae bacterium
CGTCAATCGGTTGTAAGCGACTAAGGTGTCGTACTTAAAAGCTTCCAGCCATTCCGCTTCGCAGGTACATTTGAAAGGACTGTGATTGACGTTGTAGACGTAGCCGCATTCGGGATTGTAGATCTGGGGCCGCTCTTCGAAAGGAACGTAGTCCGTCCACAAGGTTTCGGAAGTATTGCCTGGCAAAACGCCCAGCCATTCGTAGCCGGGTTCGCGTTCCGGGAATAAGCCGTTGAAGATGTAGAAGATGTTATCCTCTTTGTCGGCGTAGGTGATATTAAAATAGGGGAGGCCATTCCAGGTCAGCGCTTCTTTAAATTCAGCAAAATTTTGCGACTTGACCATCTTAAACCACTGTTCCGGTGTTTTGATGGTAAGGATGGGCGCCATGCGCATGGCGTAAAACTTGCCATTTTCGCTTTGGAGCGTCGGGCCGTATTTGCTGCGGTACACTTTGCGTTTCACACCGATAGGGAAGGGGAGGGGCTTTACTTTTACTTTGAGTTTGAGGGTGACTTCTTCCAGGTCCAGCCATTGACCGTCGAATTCGTATTTCAAGGGCTCGGTGGGATGCATTTTTAAGAGGTATACGTCGGTATGGTCGTAGTAATTATTGGTATGCGTCCAGCCGAGGTTGGGGTTAGTACCCACTTGCGGCGCGACCGATCCGGGGAACATGGCACCATGGAAATTGAGCCCTTCGTCGCTGATTACGTGGATTTCGTAAAACGATTCCTGCCCTTCCAATTCCACGTGCGGATTCGCGATCAGGTAGGTTCGACCATCTTTAGTCATTTTGCGATTAAAGGCAAAAGCATTGGAACCTTTGGATTCAAATTGAAAGTCTTTGGTTTCCCGGTCGTAGGACCCGTTCATGATGCGGCGAACCGTGCCGTCCAGGCCCATGAACTGGGCAATTTTGGCGGGGTAGCTGATCAGCACATCTTTGGGTTCGATCGGAAATAATTTCTTGTGTAAGACTTTTTTGGGATGTTTTTCTGCGTAAGCATTGATACCCTGGCAGTAGCCTTCGAGGTACTCCATAAATTCAGGGGAGATGTCTGTTTGCATTTTTTGGTCCACTAATTTGTCCAGCCCGAGCAAGCCACTAAAAAAATCGCCCGCTGCACCTGTTTTACCGTATACCCTTCCCAGTTGTCCTTTTGAGAACATCAAGGTTTGTTGCATGAGTTCGAAGTGGTCTTCTCCCTGCACCCAGGCGACTCCGTAGGCGACTTCCGGGTCGGTCTTGCCGTAAACGTGCGGCAGGCCCCACTTATCCCGGATGATGGTGATATTATCGGGATTGATGGTCTGAGAAAAGGAGATAACGCTGAAAAGAAACGTAAAGTAAAGAAGAAAGAGTAGTCTCATACGATTCGATTGGATTTGAATATTGAATGGATTTTGTAAATATACTAATTGAGGGGTATTCGGAGGTATGGAAATATCGGAAAAGGGTATTGGTAGATTATGGACGCTGTTTTTGCAGATGGTAGTAATCAGTCATAAAAGAATGAAGTATTCGTTTTACGCTCTTCTAAGAAATCAGGTTATAATCTATTTTGTTTTAATTATAATTTTATAAAAATAAAATTTTATTTTTTCTAAATTTTTTGTATATTGCAAAACATTCGACTGTTATTTTTAGAGGAAAGAAAAAAAGGATATTTCGGTACCGTATTGTCCGTTTCAAGAGCGTTCAAATTTGAGCTAGTGCCCAGATGTGTGGTGGTGGAAATGGGCGGGCATTTTTAGCCCCACCCATACTTATTAACACTATCAGTAACCTTCCCCGGTCGCCGATCGATCTTCCCCGGCATTCGGCCTAAATTGCTATTTTCATCTTTGCAAATAGATTTTGTCTATAGTTCCCGAACCACTAGTTTCATACAATCTGTAAAATCAAAACACCTTGAAAATAGCATTCATACTTTTCGACGGCATAACCTGGTTAGATTTCATCGGCATATACGATCCCATTACCCGTTTACAATCTATGAAATAAAAAATTTATGATGGCCTGGATGTGGCGTCTCAAATCGTGTATCTCTTTTTGCAAACCCCTCTTGGATGATGAGCATAGGATTTATTTTTTGGTTGTTGATCTATTCGATTCCTGGTAGCATTATTTTACCCGCTCCTGTTTCTGCAAAAGTGAAGGCTTATCAAGGCAAGCCAACGATTCATTTGGATGGTGTTCCGGTGTCGCCGGTAATGTATGGATTGACCGATGTACCGGGTGGACGATGGTCGTGGGAGGAAGTACCCCAACACAACATCAAAATGTTTTGCGAGCAGGGCATCGAGCTATTTCAGTTGGATGTCTCGCTGGAACAAATGGTTTTGGAAAATGGAAAAGTGGATATTTCTCTGGCTCGGAGGCAAGTTCAGGGCGTACTGAACGTATGTCCTAATGCTAGGGTGTTTTTCCGTTTGCATTTGAATCCTCCCGGTTGGTGGATGGACCAGCATCCCGAAGAAAGTGTGGCATACGACAGTGTGCCGGCATTGGCAGATCCCAATATTGGATTTACCAGAAGTCTGCAGGCGGATGCTCGTAATCCCATCCGGCCCGGCATGGCTTCTTCTAAATGGAAAGAATGGGCTACCCAAAAACTGGCACTGTTCTGCCGGCTTTTTTCAAAGGTTCCGGAAGGGAATGTCCTGGCCGGGATACAAGTTGCCTACGGCATCTACGGTGAATGGCATCAGTGGGGCCTGCATTTGTACGAAGCGGATTTTAGCAAAGCCATGACCCTTTATTACCGTAATTGGCTCACAGAAAAATACGGTAGGGTTGAAAATTTGCAAGCCGCCTGGGGTAATGCTGAAATTGATTTCTCAGAGGTTGTCATTCCGAATACGCCTGCCAGAATGAAGACTTCCGCAGGGATGTTCAGACACCCGGTAAAAGAGCGGACGATAATTGATTACTACGAATGCCAGCACGAATTGGTAGCGGATAATATCATTCACTTTTGTAAAAAGATCAAAGAAACCTGGCCACGTCCCATTATTACCGGCACTTTTTACGGTTACTTCTTTTCGGTTTTTAACCGGCAAGCCGCTGCCGGTCACCTCGCTTTGCAAAAAGTATTAAATTCTCCTGACGTTGATTATTTGAGCGGCCCCCAGGTGTATTATCCGGAAGAGGGATACCAGCCCGGCGAACCATACCGGTCGCGCAGTTTAATCCATTCAGTGCTATTACACGGCAAGTTGTGGTTGGATGAATTCGATCAGCAACCCCGTCGTTCCTGGCCTTACCTCTCAACGTACGATAATCGCGAGCGGTACAACCAGATCGTTCAAGAAAATATTTCCACGTTGCAGCGCAGTGTCTTGTTTCCTTTGTTGAGGGGGCAAGGCTTGTGGTTTTATGATTTTGGTCCGGCGGGGATGCACCTGAATACCCGCAATCAACGCAATTCTCAAGCCGGCACAACCGGTTACTGGGACAATCCGCAATACCTGGAAGAAATCGGGAAACTCAAAGCCTTTGCCGACCAGTTTCTCCATCAGCCCTACACCTCTCGGGCGGATGTTTTGGCAGTCTACGATACAGAAAGCATTTACTACATGCCAAGTACAAAAGAATCACCTTGTCCCATAACCGAACATCTGATCAATTGGTCTACTCTGGCCCTCTATTATGCGGGCTGTTTGTTTGACCCCATCCACCTGGATGATCTGGATAAGGTAGACCTGAAACAATACAAAGCGGTTGTTTTTATGAATACTTTTTTGCTCAATGAAGCAGAACGCTCGTTGATTACCGATAAGGTAGCTAAAGATAACCGTCATTTAATCTGGACCTACGCTCCGGGTTATTTGAATGAAAAAAATGTTAGCGTAAACCTTATCTCCGCCATAACGAATATAAAATTGGATACTCTTCGATCGGATTCCATCCCGACAATCACTTTGGATTCTACTTTTGTGGAATGTCCAGCCCAAATGGCTAAAGGGAAATATGCCCCTGTTTTTTACATCAATGATGAAAACGTAAAAGTATTGGGGCACTACAAGGAAAAGGCGCTTGCCGGGTTCGGCTACCAAAGGGCCAGTGATCATACTTCCTGGTACGCGGGATTACCCATAACGGATTTTCGTATTTTTCAGGAAATATTTAAAAATGCAGGAGTCACACTGTATACAATGGATAAAGAAATAATTTACGGTGGAGGAGATCATTTGATGTACCACACCACTGAGAAAGGACAAAAAACGTTCGAACACGATGGTCAGCAATATAATCTGGAATTTACGGAAGTACCCGCCACAAAATTGCTAAATTTATCAACTGGAAAAGAATTTTGGAAATAACCTAACCTATTGTGTAATGAAAAACCTGCTTTATACAACCCTACTCATTTTTTTTGTCTTTAACTGTAATAACCAAACCAAGACAATGGAAGAGACAAGCGAAGAGACCGATGGTCAAACCGAAAAACAAACCATAGGAACCATTGAGCGACTGGATTCCGGGATTGATGCATTGATCAGTGAAGATGCCGTCATTGAAGTCTTAGGGGAAGGTTTTACCTGGTCCGAAGGTCCGGTTTGGCTAAGTGATAAAGAATGGCTCTTGTTTTCTGACGTGCCGGAGAATAGGGTATACCGTTGGAGAGAGGAGTCGGGAGTAGAAGTGTACCTGGAACCTTCGGGGTTTACCGGTGAAGAAACGGACAGTAGAGAACCCGGTTCTAACGGCTTGACCCTTGATGCAGCCGGCAACCTCATCCTCTGTCAACATGGTGATCGCCGGATAGCAAGATTTACGGGTGATTTTGAGGACCCTAAGCCGCAGTTTGAAACGATCATCGACCGGTACGAAGGAAAACGCTTCAATAGCCCGAATGACCTGGTTTATGATGCTGCGGGCAATCTGTACTTCACTGATCCACCTTACGGCTTGAATAAGGATATGATGAACGACCCTAAAAAGGAATTGCCTTTCCAGGGCGTCTACCGGCTTTCGGCAGAAGGGGATCTGGCACTCATAACCAAAGAAATGAGCCGCCCTAATGGTATCGGACTTTCTCCGGATGGTCAAACCCTTTATGTTGCCAACTCCGATCCTGAGAAAGCAATATGGATGACTTTTCAACTCAATGAAAACGGAGCAGTAGAGTCAGAAAACTTGTTTTATGATGCTACGGAATGGGTGGGCAAAGAGCCGGGATTGCCAGATGGACTGAAAGTGGACCGTCAGGGCAATATCTGGGCTACTGGTCCCGGTGGTGTTTGGGTTTTTAATGCCGAAGGTACCGTACTGGGCAAGATCAAACCGGGGGATTGGGGATCGGCCAATTGTGGGTTTGACGAAGAGGAAGAAACCTTGTTTATTACCTCTGATAATTATTTGGTGAGGGTTGTGTTGTAATTTATAAAGTTGATTATGATTTGGAATTTCAGGCCCATTGTGATTTTTTGGGTTTTAATGTTGTTTTTTTGCCGTTTACTAGCGCAGTCTCCAATTGATGAAGATAGTTTGGCCAGGGCTATAGAGATCCAGGTACAGGAAGAGATGGACAAGCTGGAAGAGGCTTTTAAAAAGGAAAGAAAAAAATTTCAGGTCAAAATCCCAAGGATAAAGAAAGGGCTAGACTCTTTAAAATCAAGGGGAATAATTATTATTGAAAAGGCGCAAGATTTTTCCTTTGAAGTAGAGGTTCCTGAGGTAAGGAATATTTTTAAACCTGGACGTCGGGAAGAATACTTGTCTAAAACTAAAATAGATTCTTCTTTGCAGGCGATGGAGGAGGCGCTGTTGTATTTTGAAGAAGTTCAGGATACCCAAAATGCCCGCCTTTTAATGGAAACCATTGGGGCTATACACCAGATGGGCGGTAATAACCGCTTTGCACTGCAGACCTACCATAGATTACTTCGGGAGGCTCAAATGGCCGGTAACGAAGAAGCTATCGCCAAGAATCATTCGCATATTGGAAATAGACTTGTTCGGTGGGTCATGAACGAGCGAAAGCGAGGCAAATTTTATGCT
>CAZHNG010000394.1:0-6010 GCA_964533785.1 uncultured Saprospiraceae bacterium
GGCTTCAATTTACAACCAGCCTGGAAGAAGGTATTAACCACGGCGAAGTTATTTGTCTTGCTTTACCGACTCCTCCCGGAGAAGATGGGTCAGCCGATTTATCGTATATTCTCGGTGTTGCCGGGCAACTAGCCCCAATGATCAATAGCTATAAGGTTATCGTAGATAAAAGCACGGTTCCAGTTGGTACTGCCGAGCAAGTTGAAGCGATCATAAAAGAGGTGGTAGACGAAAGCTTGTTCGATGTCGTTTCCAACCCTGAGTTCCTGCGGGAAGGAGTCGCCGTAGATGATTTCATGAAGCCCGATAGGGTCGTGATCGGTGCCAATACGGAAAAAGCAAAAGAAATTATGCACCAGTTATACGAGCCTTTTGTCCGCCAGGGAAACCCAATTATTACGATGGATATTCGCTCGGCAGAAATGACCAAATACGCAGCCAACTCGTACCTGGCTACACGCATTACATTTATGAATGAGATCGCTAATCTTTGTGAAAAACTGGGGGCAAATGTAGATATGGTACGGATCGGTATGGGTAGCGATACCCGGATAGGAAAAAGATTCCTCTTTCCCGGCGTTGGCTACGGAGGAAGCTGTTTTCCGAAAGATGTTCAGGCCCTGGCCAGAACAGCAAAACAAAACGAGTACGAATTTAAGATCCTCAATGCAGTGATGGAAGTTAACTCCAGACAGCGTGAAATCCTGGCAGACAAGATCATTGAATATTTCAACCATGATCTAACGGGACGGACGATTGCCATTTGGGGTCTTGCTTTCAAGCCTAATACCGATGATATCCGCGAAGCACCTGCCATTTACATTATTAATAAGCTTTTGGAGGCCGGTGCTACAATCAAAGCATTTGACCCGGAAGCAATGGAGAACATTAAGGCTCTTTTCGGAGATCGCATCCATTTGTCTGATGATCAATATGAAGCATTGATCGACGCCGATGCCTTAGCGATCGTTACCGAATGGAGTTTGTTCAGAACACCTAGTTTTAAGGTAATGAAGGAATTACTGAAAGAGAGTGTCATCTTCGACGGACGAAATTTATACGACCTTAAGCGGATGCAGGAGCAAGGGTTTAATTACTATAGTATTGGTCGCCTACCGGTCTCACAAATCTTAGTTTAAGATATACTCAACTTTTGGATAATACGTTTAAAACTCATAATTAGGTCACAATACATTATTGTGGCCTTTCTTTTTCATTTTTGAAATTGTAACTATGTTAAAATCCTTTGCCTCCTTTGTATTATCCTTGATCTTTTTATTAGCGCTCAATTCCTGCTCTCAAGCTAACAAATCCAATGAGCGTGCAGAAACCACAACAGAAGAATCTGCAGATGCCGGTGAGCTCCCCTATTCCCCAAAATCAGCGGAAGAAGTTGAGATTGTCGAAGCAGAAGATATAGACGGAAATACGGAAAGGTATTTTCGCCGCAAATCTGATTTTGCAAAAGATGGTAAATACGTTAAATACGGCCCGAAAGGACAAAAACTCGTCGAAGCTTACTACGTCAATGACACGCTTCATCTTTACCGCATTCTTTATTACGAAAAAGGGGATACACAAATTGTAGAAACCTATAATATGGGAGAATTTGACGGACCCTTTAAATCTTACTACGAAAACGGGCAATTAGAATTACTAGGGATTTATAATGATAATGTCGCTACCGGACAATGGAAAAAATATTACAATACAGGAGAATTGATGGAAGTTGTTACATTTGCCGATAATCAGGAAAATGGTCCTTTTGTAGAATATTACCAGAATGGAAACCTAAAAGCGGAAGGTAATTATTTAAATGGAAGTAACGAACACGGCGAACTCAAACTCTACGATGAAGCCGGTGTACTCATAAAAAGAATGGATTGTGAAAAAGGGATCTGTAAAACTGTCTGGAAAGTAGACGATGAAAGTATTTAAAACTATGTGGAAATTTTTAGTCGCTCTCAGTTGTCTTCTACTGATTTCCTCTTTTCTTTTGAGTCAAATTGGTGGATTGAATACTTATCAGTTTCTGGATCTACCTGCTTCGGCCAGGATTTCAGGACTTGGAGAGAACTTGATTGCCGTCAGGGATGACGATGCTAACCTCGCCTATGCAAACCCAGCCCTGCTCAATGCCAGTATGCATAACCACGCTTCTTTCAGCCACAGCTTTCTTTTTGAAGGCATTCAATTTGGCTTTGCCAACTATGCGCGCCACATCGATCATTTCGATGCCACCTTTTTTGGTGGTATTCAATACATCAGTTACGGAGATTTTGATCAAACTGATGAGTTTGGTAATATTAATGCTTCTTTTAATGCTTCCGAATATGCTTTTGCCCTCGGAGGTGGAAAAACCGTCTACGACCGGCTGGCTTTAGGTTTGAACGTAAAGGTTATTTCTTCAAACCTGGGCAATTTTCAATCCTTGGGCCTGGCCACAGATATTGGTGCTACTTACTTTGATACCACTTCTAATTTTACAGCCAGCATAGTCTTTAAGAATATAGGCACACAAATCAGTACTTACACAGATGATAATCAGGAACCTTTACCCTTTGAAATTCAATTAGGCATCTCTAAAAGACTGCGTTACCTTCCCTTTAGGTTTTCCATTGTTTACCATCATTTTGATCGCTGGGACATACTGTACGACGATCCCAACACGGAGGAAAATAATATCTTTTTTGGAAGCGAAACCACGGAAAGAAGTGATGCCAGCATTTGGTTCGACAATTTTTCCCGGCACTTTATTTTCAACGGAGAATTCCTTTTTGGAAAATTGGATAATTTTCGGCTGCGCTTCGGCTACAATCACTTCCGGCGCCGGGAATTGCTCGTTGATAACGCTGGCGGGCTAGCAGGTTTTTCTTTTGGAATCGGGTTTAAGGTAAATCGTTTCAAGATCGATTATGGTCGTTCCACCTATCATATTGCCGGCGCAATTGATCATTTCAGCATCTCTACGAAATTATAAAGGCTAAATAACCTTCTTTCGGTACATCAATAAGTGCCATAACCCTCCGCCGATTGCGACGCATCCAACCGTAAAGAACCAATGGACCTCCTGGCTGATCACGAAAGGAAACAGCAACAAAAACAATACCTCGAATGGAGAAATCGCCAAATAAGCAATTGCAAAATTTTGTAATACCGGCGATTTATTTTCCGGGTCAACCATTCTCAACAACGTAATCCCCATCGCTGTTATGCCAGTGATCCATCCCCAGGTGAATATCGAGTTTTCGAACCATAACCGTTCAAAAGCAGCACGGCCTAGTATCCGGAAACAATAATAACACAATAATAAACCTGCCACAAAAAGAATGGACAGGGGCAAAGCATATTCAATGATTATGGCGATCTTAATGGAGGCAATACCAAAAGCGACCAACAAATCAGTAAACAACCCACAAACCCGGATCATAATAGCATGATCGAAATATTGAATCGCCCTGGTTTTCCGCAAAATCCATTTTACGATCAATCCCAAAAAGAAAGCGATAGAAAAACCGGCAATGCCATATCCATTGAATAGTTTTGCGCTTTCCTTTGAAAGCACGTAGGCCAAAAAACCAATGAGGAAAATAACCAGGAAATGCATCAGCAAAGGGTCTACTGCTACCGATGAAAACGTATTTCTTCCCATGGAAGACTGACGTATTTGCGGGATCACTCCCGTCTTGAATTCGGAAGGCAAATTGTGGATCGTCTGCAAATATCTGGTATGTTTTCTTTTAATCCCCCATTGAATAAGGATGATCCCGCCAATGGTAGAGGCAAAAATGCCAACCGTTGCGCTGGTCATAGCAAGGCTTTCCACCGCCTCCCAATCTAGGCTATTGGAAAATGATTCCGAAATAGCCGCCGCCGTGCCATGACCACCAAAGGAACCGGTTGCTATCAGCCCACCAAAGCCATTGTGCAGATCAGGGAATATATTTTTCAATATGGTCAAATTAAAAAGCATGCCCATTCCCCACTGCAAAAACAATATCGCAGCAATGAACAACATCATCCGCATAATAGCACCGCGCCGTTGCGCAGGATATACATCATGACTATGAATAAAGGTAAAAGGTATGGCGGCGAAAATGAAGCAAATAAAAATACCAGGATACGCTCCGGCATTGTAAGAAAAATTGACTAGATCAAACACATTTTGACTTAAAAGAAGGGCTAGAATGCCCGCAATTACACTGATCGGAATAAATAGTGCTTGCAGGGGCTTTATCAAATAACGGATAAAAAAGCTGGTAATCAGGAATATTGCCATTACTCCCAAGTCGTACAAAAAAGGGTATGTCATGATAGGTTTGAAATTGTAGTTGCCTGTAAAGGTAACAAGCTTAGGCAATTGTTTGGAAACAAGAGCTATCCCAATGACTCTTTCCATTTTATTGGCGCTTCGCAGGTAACATGTTGCGAATAGCCGTGATCTTCCACTGATCTTCCTCTTTGACAACAATGAATGTGCTCCACACGATAGAACATTCTTACAGCAGTACATTAATGTCTTTCCAAACGCAGCGAACGATTTTTGACTGGCTGCCATCAGGATTATCGCCCATGATCGGATCTTCCAGAAAAGCACCATATTTTTCGTAAAACCCTTTGGCTTGGTAATTTTCGGCTAAAACCCACAAGTAATAGGGTGATTTCGGGTCTTGTTTATAAACCCAGGCAGCTGTTCGCCGCATCAGTTCCCGGCCGATACCCCGTCTTTGATAGCCGGGAATAACGTGTAAATTATCCAGGAAGGCCCCATACTCGGGGTCGTGGTTTGCATATATACAAGCAAAGCCAATCAGCTGATCTTCATCAATAGCCAAAAGCACCAACTGATTGGCTGGGGGCTTGCTTAACCGTTCTTGCCAAACCCGGATCCGGTCTTCCAAAACCTCATGATCCAGGTAATGATCCGTTAAAAAGCCACGGTAATGGTGTTGCCAGTTTTGGGCATGCAAATAAGCTACTGCCCTTACATCTTTTGAAGAGGCTTCTCTGTATTCAATCACTTTTTTTGATTGATGGATAATTATAATTCTACCCTAAAAGAAGGCAAAAACTGGTACCTACTTCCATTTGATATTGCAACCTGCACTGGGAATTTGCATGGCATCCACTTCTTCGCCGGCTAACACCGCATCTAAGGCACTTCTCAGGTCTTCCCCAGTTAGTGGAATATTGTTTCCAGGTCTTGAACCGTCTAAACGACCACGGTATACGAGCTTTAGATCACCGTCGAAGACGTAGATGTCGGGGGTACATGCCGCCGCATACGCTTTGGCAACTTCCTGGCTTTCATCGTACAAATAAGGAAAAGTATACCCCACCTCGGCAGCATGGACCTTCATCTTATCTGGCCCGTCTTGTGGATAATTCTCGGCATCATTGGAGCTGATCCCCACAAAAGCAACACCTTTTGCCTGGTATTCCTTCGCTAATTTCACTAATTCAGGATTCACATGAAGTACGTACGGACAATGGTTGCATAAAAACATAACGACGGTTGCCTTGTCCGACTTGATATCTGCAAGTGTTACTTCCTTGTTGGAAACCGTGTCCGGTAGCGTAAAATTGGGGGCGGTAGTTCCCAAATCTAACATACTTGATTCCGTTAAAGCCATGAGTTTTTATTTTTTAGTACAATTTGAATAGATATTCCTTTTAAAAAAAGCAACAAATGCGTTTTGCTATGGTTGTGAATCGATCCACTTCATCCTTATTTAGACTTTTGACGCTAACCCCTAAATTTAATAACAATAACTGCTTGATCATCCACGGACGACCTTGAGGGGACGACCACCGGAGTACCTGGTTTAATTGATTATCAAACACTTAAAAATACTATATCAAAAGTTCAATCCTTTTGCTGACGTGAAATGATATTTTCATCCGTATTATACCATTTTGAATTCCGAATAGCGGGTAAAGAAATACGCCATCGTATATTCTAGACTTTTGACGCTAGACTCTAGAAGTTAGACTAAAAATTCTAACTAAT
>CAZHNG010000395.1:0-6009 GCA_964533785.1 uncultured Saprospiraceae bacterium
ATTGATATCCATTGAATATCAGCGTTTTGTTGTCTAAAATCTAGCGTCTAGTGTCAAAAGTCCAATTAAGTAAATAATCGAGCAATATCAGATCGCTGATGGCTTCAACACAATACATTCACACCCAACTTCTTACAGGCTAACATCTGGTATCTAATATCTCACCCAATCCTGGCATTCATCGTCAGGATCTGGTATTTGCAGTCTTACTTAATTTCGGGAACAACTATTCAATGTTCCTTCAAAACCCAATTTTTTGTTAAAATTATAGCAATCCCATGAAAAGAATTCATTTATTAATGTTGTCGTTCCTAATCGTAATTGGACTAAAAGGACAGACGGTTGAAGCGGGGTTTGGTGCAGGGCTTTCGCTCTACTACGGAGATCTAACACCTGAAGGTTTCACTAATGCCATTCAAAATACGAATTTAGCTTTTAATGCCTCCGGCCGTTTGACATTGCCGTCGCGCGTCTCATTTAAATTGGGTGCTCTTTTCACCCAATTTTCCGGTGACAGTGAAAATACCGGTCGGGGCAAAGACCGGGCGTTTAATTTCCAAACGGATTTGGTAGAACTATCGCTGACTGCCGAATGGAGTTTTATCCGCCTGGGCAGTTCGCGTTACGGTGCTATTTATCCATACATCTATGCTGGTATCGGCGGATTTTATTTCAATCCTAAAACGAATTTTGAAGGAGACCTGATTGACCTGCAACCACTTGGAACGGAAGGGCAAGGGTTGCCCGGTTATGGTTCGAAGTATGAGCTGATCCAGCCACTCATTCCGGTTGGTGGTGGATTCAGGATGGCCATTGACGACTTTGGAACGATCGGCCTGGAAATCGGTGCCCGTAAATTATTTACCGATTATTTGGATGATTTAAGTGGTACGGAAATTAATTACCAGGATCTATTGCAAGGTAATGGTGAACTGGCTGCCAGGATCAGCAATCCAGGAGTTGATCCACAGGATTCAAATCTGAGCCAGGTAAATTATAAAAGGGGGAATTTTCCTACTGATTGGTATTATATTACTACCGTATCGATCTCTATTCCCTTGTTCACCATAACCAAATCCGGCGTAAAGAGCGGCGGGCTGGGCTGCCCGCGGTTTTAATGCCGGATACCAAATGGTGGGACTTGGTACGATCCGGACAGTTCCCGAAATTCATGAAAGGATAATGCTATTTATTTGTGAATTTTATGTTAATTTGTGCGTAGCTAAATGTAAAAAACCATCATTTAATCATTAAATGAGGATTCTAGTACTTTGCCGGGAAAACTCCTGCCGCAGCCAAATGGCAGAGGCTTATTTAAGATTTTACGCTGAAGATGACATAACCGTCTTTAGTGGAGGCATTCGGAGTACCTGGGTTCATCCAATGGCCATTCAAGTGATGGCTGAAGATGGTATTGACATTTCGGCTTTCCAATCCAATTCTTACCAGCAATATAAGCGCCAGCTTTTTGATTATTTGATTACGGTTTGCGATGAAGCCAGAGAGGTATTGCCCCCGAAAATGAAATTTGTCCACCACATTCATTTTGATATTCCCGATCCCGCTCATCCTGATATTCCCGAACCAGAGAGAATAGAACGTTTCCGGGAAATACGTGAAATGACAAAAGGCAAGATGCTAAAATTTATCGGAAGCAGGATAAAGCCTCAAACGCCTTCATTATAGATTGATATTGCTCACTATCAATTACTTAATGAAATTGAGCAATTGCTTTCTTTTCTCCTCCGAGTCTACCTTTGTGGATCAACAGCAGTAGATTCGGCCAAACTTCCGCGATAAAAGTAGTATTTTCGGCTCCGTCGAATATAATATCTATGGAAAATTTTGATTATATCAAGCGTGATGTGGCTTGGTTGTCTTTTAATCACAGAGTATTACAGGAAGCTAAGGACAAAACGGTTCCCCTCTATGAGCGCATAAAATTTCTGGCCATTTACAGTTCCAACCTGGATGAATTCTTCCGGGTACGGGTGGCTTCTTTACGGCAGTTTAAAAACCTGGAGAAAGAAACGAAAAAAGCCATAAAAGTAAAGCCGAAAAAGGAATTAAAGACCATTCGCAAAATTGTACAAAAACAACAGGATGAATTTGGTCGTATTTTCAGGGGACAAATACTGCCGGAACTTGAAAAGCAGGGTATTTTTTTGATCAAAGAAAGTGCTTTTGATGAAAAGCAGCAAAAATATTGCCGCTCTTATTTTAAGGAACATATCCGGGATCAGCTCGAATTGCACCTCGTACGTGAAGAAGGTGAGACGCCTTTTCTTGAAAACAGGGGGTTGTATTTTGCCATCCAATTTGATGATGGTCCAGAGATCGGTATTCTCAATATTCCTACCCAATCAAATGACCGTTTTATAACGCTACCGAGCGAGGATCCAAATAAATATTTTATCACTTTTTTAGACGATGTGATCCGTTTTAACCTGCCGGACTTTCTCAATCGCAGAGTAAACCAGGCTTTTGCCGTGAAGGTATCCCGTGATGCAGAGATGTATATTGACGAGTTTGAAGTAAGAGAAGATCTTATCCCCCATATTAAAAAAGCATTATCCGAACGCAATACGGGGTTACCTACCCGGTTTTTGTACGATAATCAAATTCCGGCCTCTTTTTTGGACCAGGTTGCCGTAGCGTTTAACCTGGAAAAAAACGACCTCGTACCGGGGGCGCGTTATCATAATTTCAATGACTTTTTTGGTTTTCCCAAGCCGATAAAAGATCATAGGTTGGTAGATGAACCTCTTCCACCTCTGACGCATCCGGACCTGGAAGCTGCTTCTTCCATATTACAATTGATGAAACAAAAAGATATTGTTTTACATTTTCCCTACCAAAGATACGATTATGTGCCCCGGCTCATTCGCGAAGCAGCAGAAGATCAAAGCGTTAGCAAGATAAAGGTCACCCTGTACCGTGTAGCATCAAAGTCGGCAGTGGTAGAAGCATTGTTGTATGCTTTGTCTAAAGGGAAGACGGTAACGGTATTCATCGAAGCTAAGGCTCGTTTTGACGAAGAATCCAACATTTATTGGGGGGAAGCCCTGGAAAAGGCAAAGGCCAATGTCCTTTACAGTATTCCGGGAATTAAGGTACATACCAAACTATTGTTGATAGCCCGGAATGAGGAGGATAAAGAGCGCCGTTATGCTTATTTAGGTACCGGCAATTTTAATGAAAAAACCGCCAAATTATATTGCGATCATGCCTTATTGACTGCAGACCCCAGATTGACCAATGAAGTCGATCTGGTATTCAGCATTTTGGAGCGAAAGATCCTTATCCCTAAATGTGACCATCTTTTCGTTTCGCCCTTTTCATTACGGGATAATTTTACGGAACTTATCGATCGTGAAATTGCCAATAAGCAAAACGGCAAAGACGCGTATATGATCCTGAAGATGAATAGCCTGGAAGATCCGGGAATGGTACAGAAGTTATACGAAGCAAGTAATGCCGGCGTAAATATTAAGCTGATCGTAAGAGGAATATGTTCTTTAATTCCCGGCGTTAAAGGTATGAGCGAAAATATTGAAGCCATTAGTATAATCGACCGTTTCCTGGAACACGCACGCGTCTACATCTTTTGTAATGATGGGAGCGAGATCATGTATACAGCCTCCGCTGATTGGATGACCCGCAACCTCGACCGGCGGATCGAAGTGGCCATGCCCATCTATGATAAAGCGGTTTATCAGGAACTCCGCGATATCATAAACCTGCAATTGAACGATAATACGAAAGCCAGGATAATCAATACCACCCAAAGCAACCCTTATAAGCTGCGATTACCCAACCAGCCTGCCATCCGTGCCCAAATGGATACTTACCGCTACCTGGAAAGGAAAGTAAGTGAAAAAGAGGAGGTGCAACAGGCGCTGCCTTAGTAAGTGAGATACCAGATCCTGACGATGAATGCCAGGATTGGTGAGAAACCAGATACCAGATGTACTACCAGGTGAACTTTGGGGCAAAGTTTTTACTCACCGCAAAGAAAATGCTAAGAAGGGATTCCCTGAAAATAAGCAAAATGCTAATAGTCAAATACTTACCTTGTTAAAAGCAAGACCCTCAACACCCAAACGAGCCCCTTCGCTGCAGACGGATCGGTGTACAAACGATTTCATAAAATCCAAATTATTCAAAGTCGTACTTCATATTTACTTCTGTCCTTACCGAATCTAAAAGCTTCATAAGGTTTTGGCTATCCTTAAACGACCAAAGGTCACTTTGTTTTTTCCCCTGGTTGACACAGTTCATGACTTCCTCGATCTCGTAAATATATCCACGTTGGGTACGGGGATACTCAAAGCGGGCTTTCCTGCCGTCGTAAAAACTGATATCAAAACTCTGCGCTTCGTGCCAGCGGCGGTGGATATTAATCGTACCTTTTTCACCGTAAATATGAGCAGTACATGGAGTGTCGGAAAGAATAGTAGCCTGTAAGTGAGCGATGGCCCCGTTGTTATATTTAAAGAAAATACCACACTGTTCATCGATCCGGGTGCGGCCGATGTGAGCGGTTGCTTTGATCTCTTGCGGCATACCTAAGGTCAGTAAAGCCAAAAAGATAGGATAGATACCGATATCCAGTATAGATCCTCCCGCAAGCTGATGGTTAAACAAACGCCCCTGCGGATCAAAAGCAGCTTTAAACCCAAAATCAGCAGTAACGCCATGAATTTTTCCCAATTCCCCGTTATTGATGATCTCCAGTATTTTGATCGTTGTAGGCAGGAATCGCGTCCACATGGCTTCCATCAGAAAGGTGTCCCGATCGGCAGCCGTTTTCAGCATTTCCTGCACTTGCTGCTCATTAACGGCAAATGGTTTTTCGCAAAGCACGGGAAGGCCGTTTTCCAGGCATAAAAGCGTATGATCCCGGTGGTGGATATGCCGGCTGGCGACGTAGACTGCGTCGATATCACCACAATCCAACAGTTCTTCGTAACTGCCAAAAGCCTTTGCTGCACTAAAATTTTGAGCAAAAGTATCCGCTCTTGCTAGTGACCGCGAAGCAATAGCCAATAAGTTAGCTCCCGGAACAGTTTTTAAATCATTGGCAAACTTTCCGGCAATGCGCCCGGCGCCGATTATCGCCCAGTTGAAGGTTTCTTTCATCGATTGATTTACTTCCCGTTTAATTGCTTAAATTTGATCAGTTGCCGGCGCAGTGCCTCCACACTTTCATCGACGGCCGATTCGAATCTTTTTTCCGTATTCTTTGCAAAGAAAGTCTCTCCAGGGACACTGAGTTTTATTTCGGCCACTTTATCTTTTATTTTTCCGGAGTTTTCCAATTTCAGGATAACGTCTGCATGAATAATTTGCTCGTAGAAACGATCTAACTTTTCCGTTTTCTTTTGAATGAAATCCAGCAATTTTTGGTCTGCTTTAAATCCAACTGCTTCTGTATTTACTTTCATAAAAGGTTGTTTTGCAGGTTAGTGTGTAAGACCTTTCATTTGCGGCGATGGGCTTGCAAATGTTCAATTAAGGAATAAACTAACCTGGGATTGGAAAATAATAAAGTCGCTAAATCTGTAGTCCAATTTAGCAATAACTGGAAAAAATACAAATTGCGAGCGGGAATAATTGAATGAGTTTTTACGAGTTGAACTGGTCGCGAGTTAGACGGGTTCTAACGGGTTAGCCTCCATGTTCTCCCACGTTTTGCGGTAGGTAAGTGCATTAACTTTTATCGCCTATTTAGAGGCTGTTTCACTTAAATCCCTCCCTACCCGACGGTAATGCAGGCAGGCTTCGATTTTATTATGGCCCTTTTTTCCGCCACTCATTGCCATTTCTTCGGCCCATACCTAAGGATATGCCTCTCAAAAATGGCTGCGATTGGCAAAAAAATGCCCTACAATAAATTTCAAAAACTTAAATGAAACAGCCTCTTAGTACACTGTAACATAAGTTTCTTAGTGTTTTGAACCACCGGATTTTTGTCCAAATCGATGAGGAAATGGGATTAAGGGGCCC
>CAZHNG010000396.1:0-5998 GCA_964533785.1 uncultured Saprospiraceae bacterium
GGACAAGCAGGGCAGTCGGGGCCGCCGCAATCTACGCCCGTCTCATTTCCGTTTTGGATGCCGTCATTACAGGAAGGACAAGGAGCGCAATCTCCTCCGCAATCTACCCCGGTTTCATTACCATTCTGAATACCATCGTTACAGGTAGGTACCGGTGCATAATCCACTATTTTGAAATCATCGAAGTAGAAACCGTCCGTTCTCGTACCGCTATTGGAGAAAGAGGCAAACCTGAAACGAACCGACTGGCCGATGTAAGGGCTCAAGTCAAAAGTTTCGTAAATCCATTTTTCATTATTGGTATACCCGGGGTTGCCGTTGACCGTCACACTACTTTGCGTAGCAACCGAAGACCAACTGCTTCCTCCGTTGGTACTGATTTGTAGACGCACGTAATCAGACGGGCTGTCTAATCCCCACTTAGCCGCAAACTGAAGCCTTGGGTTAGATGCACCAGTAAGATTAACTGAACTCGCCATTTGGATGGCTCTAGAGTTGTTTGAACCTGTTTGACGAAGGCGAGAATCAACGATACATTGGTTACCGGCGTATGCATCTTCGTTACTAACTTCCCAGGTGTTACCGCTACCTGCTTGTGTCCATTGACTCAGGTTGCCTTCGGCAGTTTCTTCGAACAATACATTCGCTTCACCTACAAAAACGGTGAATTCCTCAATAGTCGTAGTTACCCCATCTTGGCTAACCGTTGCTGTAAAGGTTACGGCGTCACCGATTTGAGCACTGCTATTTACAGTAAACTGGAAGGGGTTCGAAGTATTAGTAGATTTTGCCTTGGAAGCAATGCTGCCATAAGTAGCGTTATCGTTGATCGCAACAATATGGGGATAGCTGCTCGTTACATTAACCGCTACATTCGAAGCCGTTTTTCCTAAACCCTTGTTTTTAACCGTTACTGTAAACTCAAGGGTTGAGCCGTCCGCTAAATAGCTGTTATTCAATACTTCGTAGGCTTGGTAATCAGCGTAGTCTCCGGAAATCCAGCATAAATATTCCAGTGGTCTTACGTGCTCATTCACTAAAGGGATGATTTCACTTGGTGAAGGCCAGAAGCCGGTAGTGCCTAGCTCAGGTGTCCAGGTAAGGGCACCCAAAGCATCGTATAACCAATATTGGGTAGTACCGCTGGCAAATCCTAATAAAGGAACCGCATCACCATAGATATAATCATTCTCATCTAAGAAATCATTGGTATACTCTGCAAAATCTGCATATTCAGGATTGCCTTCACTGAAGTCAGTGAAAAGATAAAGCCCTGCGTAGGTGTGAATAGTGAAAGCCGCTTTAGGTTGTAATATTGTCGTAAAATCACGAACGGCCTGAGTTTCGGGCTCTGAAAACGGAGAAGTCCCCCGGTAGGTACTTGAACAAGGATTACCACTGGATCCTGAATTATTATTCCAGTTCCAGTCGTAGTTCCGGTTAAGGTCTACTCCATCGCAAGAGGTTCCACTGTTGTTGCGGCGGTTTTTACGCCACATACCGCCACCGTTTGGATTAGTAGATTGATTGTAGACGTAACCATCAGGATTGACAATAGGAATAGCAAATATCTCGCGGGTATTGACCAGATAAGTAACTTGCGGATCAGTACCGTAGTTTTCCAGTAAGTAGAACAGGAAGTTGATAGAAGCAGCCATCGATGCCGGTTCGCGGGCGTGGTGCATGGCATCAAAGTATACCGGAGGTTCACTTGCCGATTCATCAGAATCTGGATTGTCAGATACCTTAACTGCCCAAATATCTCGTCCCTGGATAGAAGTGCCGATGCTGAACTTCTGGGTGATCAAATTCGGATAATTCGTCCTCATCTCATCCAGCTTGGCTTCTATTTCGGCGAAAGTATAAAAGCCCCCCATGCTACCCAGACCAAATCCATTAATGGAAGAAGGCGCACTAAAAGAAGAAAGTGCTTTGTCAGGAGAGTTTTTTAACTGTTTTAATACTTTTTCGTTACGCTGCTCGTAAAAATTTGCAACATCTTCAATTTCAATTTCGTAAGTGAAACCACTGTTCTTTAGTGTTTCAAATTCGTTTTCGTTCAAATAAGCATCGACCCCTTCTTCGAGCGGGCCGTGGAAATGATCGATGAAGATCCCTTTGTCTGCTAATTTTTGCAGTGCTGCGGGGGTCTTGGCGTCGATATGTACTTTGTAGTACTTGAGTTCTTGAGCCGACAGCTTGATGGTCCCCATGATCAAAAGTAGGAGGATCAAGGTTTTCGTAAATTTTTTCATGTGAAATACGTTGATTTAAAAAAAGTTCTGAAAATATATAATACCAGGCTACACAACCTATTTGAATGCTATTCGAATAAGAGTGCCTGCTATTCAAAAAATGAATACCAATGTTTGAAGAAAAGTGTTCTTTGATATGAGAAAACTGGCTCTTTTGTGCAGTACTTAAAACGGTTAAATGGATATAGTCCCGCCAGGATCAGCAAAGAATGGCTATTCCAAGATGCAGAACAATTACGGAATGTGTAGGAATTAATAAATTAAGGTGAGTAATTTTCCAGGAACATGAATGTTTAGCACAAAGCTAAGTATATTTTTTTATTGTATAGAATTTTTTAACATAGAAATACTAGGAGCTATATTTTTGGGGGACAACGATGTCCTGGATAAGGGGTTTATAAACGCAAGCTTTTGCTATGGGGTAAATAGCTGGTTATTAATAGTAAAGGTTTTTTTTGTGTTTAAAATGATAGCGATAAATTACTCTTTAGAAATGACTTTTTGTCTCCAGTTAATCTTTTTGCAATAAGTACATTTGTGATGGTTAGCCAAAAAAGAGTTAACCCATTTCGCTAATATCAAATCGTAATCGCATGATTTTGAAGACCTTTATTCAAAAAAAACATTGGTCATCGGCCCAGTCGTATAAATCGATTTGGGCCTTTGCTATTTTGGCAGGTATCTTATTCCCCAGTACCTTTCCGAAAAATAGTTTTCTACCTCATTATTTTGATTCATCTGGTAATGTTACCTCTGTTTCAGAACGCCCCATTATTAACCTAGGTAATTTTGCCATGGGGCCCATAACCGTTAGTGCCTTCAGAGATTATAATAGCAGTGGAACGGATGATGGAACTGTAGAACCGGGGATAGCCGGTCTTACCGTAATTGCCTATGATGCTTCTAATAATGCGAATCCTTTCACAGACAATGGGGATGGTACTTATACCTTTAACTCCCCGAATAATGATACTTACCGGATCGAAGTAAGTGGATTGCCTGGCTACCTGGAACCGGGAGCGGCTGGTAGTACCACCACATTTTTTGCTTCTGCGAATCAAACAGTTGATGTTGCCCTGCATAATCCGGCGGAATACTTCCCGGATGCGGGTGTAAACAGCAATATATTTTTTGTATTACCTTGTTATATTGACGGAGCTTATAATGGCTCTAATGCGAATGAAGATGTATTGATCGTTGTACCGGAAGAGGATATAGGGGTAGGAACCGGAACCGGAACGAAAAATCCGGCAAAATATGTCATTGCTGATGCGGTAGATATTGGAACGACTTTCGGGGTTGCCTACTCGCGTAATGCCAATAGTGTTTTTGCGGCGACTTTCACTAAGCGTCATGCCGGCTACGGACCAAGCGGAACGGGAGCGATCTATAAAATAGACCTGAACGGAACTACTGCTCCATTAAGCGCAGTAGGTACCTCTACGTTCATCGACCTTAATTCCGTATTTGGACCCAATACTGCCGGTGTTGACCCTCACCCTGCGGCAACCGCTGACTTCAATCGCGATCCTAATGCATTCGATGCTGTTGGTAAAGTAGGACTAGGTGGCCTGGCCTTATCTGAAGATGAAAGAACCCTATGGACGATCAATCTCGAGGATCGCCAGCTTTACGAAATGCCGCTGGGTACGGATCCTGCTAATCCGACTTCCCCGACTGCAGCCAGTATTAATCGCTGGCCGATGGATTCGGGAATTCCTGGCGTCAATGACTTATCTGACCTAAGTGGATTGATCGGTACCGACGCAGAGAGGGATCAAAACATCCGGCCTTTTGCCGTAAAAGTAAAAGATGGAATGGTCTATATCGGTCTGGTCAGTACAGCGGAATCTACGGTTACCTATAATGGTCCACGAACCAGAGTCACGGATACTGGCGACCGGAGCTTGATGCGTGGATATGTTTATCGATTCGATCCTAGTAATCAGACCTTTACCCAGGTACTGGATTTTCCTTTCGACTACGTTAGAGGACAGGCAATCGATTTTTGTAGTAATAACGCCCAGGCCGAATTCTTTCCGTGGGTACAAATTTATGATGCAACTACCTTTGAAGCAGCGGTTATGGGTAACAGTAATGCTTCCGGAAGCTTGGCAGAAGAAAGAGCCTACCCTCAGCCTTGGTTGACCGACATTGAATTCTTTGGAGATAAATTGTTTGTCGGTATCCGGGATCGCTTCGGAGATCAGCATGGTTTTAAAAAACTGCCTCCTAATCCCGCCGGGCCAGAACCCAATACTATTTTTAATGCTGATGCTGCGGGAGATATTCTGGTGGCTTCTTTAAATTCCAGCACCGGGACCTACGTAATCGAAAATAATTCCAGCAATGGTACCGGAGGAGCTCCTTTTGGTCCTACTACGGGGATCAACAAAGAAGAAGGACCCGGTAACGGTGAGTTTTTCTTTGATGACCGTTATCGCCCTACTAATGCTACACCGGATGGTCCCACTTTGCCAGGATGTAGTTTTGACGTCAATGATATGGACCCAATACTTGATCCATCGAGGGAGCAAGGACACGACGAAATCAGTCTCGGAGGAGCTGCTATGTTATACGGTACGGATGAATTGATTATTTCTGCTTACGATGTAATTTCCGATTTTGATAATTTCAATAATGCCGGGCTGCTTTCTTTGAGTATTGATGATGGCAGTCGTCAGGGTGCTGCATTGGTATTTACTTCCCAGGATTTTGATAATACTACACCTGATAATGATGTAACTTTTGGTAAAGGAAATGGTCTGGGAGATGTTTCTCCCATTGCCGCCCAGGCCCCTATGGAAGTGGGTAACCGTTTGTGGATCGATGATAATGCCAATGGTATACAAGATCCCGGTGAAGATGGGATCAACGGCGTAAGAGTTGAATTGTATAAAAACACGGGCGGCAGTTTTACGAAAGTTGCGGAAACCACTACTGCCGCTGATGCTGTTCAAGGCAATGGCGCATTTAAATTCAGCAACAGCAGTGAACAAGACTGGAGTTTCTCCGCCGAATCAGCAGTGCAGCCCAATATGATCTATGAGATCCGGGTGGCTTTGTCCGATATTCAGAGTGTTTCTTCGAATATATCCACTATTACGGCGCAAAACAGTAATGGGGATGGTTTGGATAACTCTGGTGATCAAACCAATGATAATCAAACGGATGTTAACGATTCTGACGCTGCTCTCAATGCAGGTACGATATCCATCCAATTCAGAACAGCAGAAATGGGCGCCAATAACCACGGACTCGATATCGGGGTATTGGAAATGGAACCTTGTATGCTCACGGCGATCAACGCGAGCGTGAATTGTAATGACAATGGTACCTCTTCTGCTGCGGATGATTTTTATACGTTGACAGTAGATCCTGCAGGTACAAGTATCGGGAGTCAATATAATGTAACGGTAGTCCACAATAATATTACCTACAATGAAGGTCCTTTTAATTACGGAGCTGCAGGAGGAACTACTTTAAGTCAAACTTTTTTAATCTCGGAAGGAGATTTATCCGTTACCATAACAGATGCCACAACCGGAACCTGCTCTTTGGGACCACAAACAGTAACGGCCCCAACTGCCTGTTCCGTTCCTTGTGTACTGAACCCAACGATCAATACAGTCTGTGACGATCAGGGCACTACCGATCCGAGCGACGATACCTTTACTTATACCATAGAAATACCATCGGATATGGGCACGGGGTCTGCTTACTCCATCAGCGGAGATGATAGC
>CAZHNG010000397.1:0-5981 GCA_964533785.1 uncultured Saprospiraceae bacterium
ATGGATATCAATTTTTCAGAATAAATAAATTTCCCTTGATTGTCAATTAGTTAGAGTTTTTTGTCTAACTTCTAGAGTCTAGCGTCAAAAGTCTAGATCAAAAGTAAGCCTTAAAAAATAATGGCCAAATTAATCATCCCGACTACGTCGGGGTGAATTATTTGGCCTTATCCCCTTGGTGTTGACTTATGAGACAGCCGCAAAAAAAATCATGTTTAAAGTATTCAGGATCAACAATGAATAAAAGTCGTTCAAAATTGGGGATGATTCCTATTAACTCACTGCTTTACTACCCTGAGCGTGTGCTTAGTACTTTCACCCGCTGTCTGAATAGTAATCCAATAAACACCCCTCACCCAGTTTTCACCAAACGTGAAATTGCCCTCTAAGAGCTGGTATCTTTCTATAAACTGCCCTAAACTGTTGTAAACTTGCACGAAATAGGGTCGATCCAAAGAAACATTTAGCCGAAATACCTGTTGGAAAGGATTAGGCGCGACACTTACCTCGATTCCCTCACTAATATTGTCGATGGACGTTGTTGTAGTGTCCTCCACGACCTCCTCCAAAACGGAAAAAGCATCAATAGCAGCTTCCACAAGGTGGCCGCTATCCGCCTGATCTCCCGTTTCAAATACGACTCTCATTTCGTCCGTTAACTCAATATAATCTTTCAGGAAATAATCCGGACTGGAACGCCATTCGCTAGAAGAATTGGCAAAAGTATCGACAAGTACCCGGTTTTGCCCGTTGTCAATAAAGACGGTTAGGCGGTCATCCTGAGGTGGTGTTCCTCCTTCATTAAAAAACCAATAGTCAAAATGGAGGATCGGATTATCATAATCTTGCAAGGACAATACCGGTGAAGTAAGCGTAACCTTACCATTATCGACATCATCGAACCCGGCAGATTCGCCTCGATTCCCAGTCATAAAACACTGTTCGCCTATATCGCCACTGACATCTTCACCCGGATTAGCCAGCACATCGCCAAAAGCAGTTCTGATAGGAATACCTCTGATCCACAGTCCCGCAGTTGCGCTATCCGTTGTCGATTGCCAGCCTAGGTCTGCAAAAAAGTCATCCTGATAGCCCTCCTCCAGCTCTATTTCAAAATTCTGATTTGCTTCAATACTAATGGGATCTAAAGAAGTATGTAAATATCCCCAGGCAGCACTTTGTATCTGGTATTGATCCTCGTAAATATCGGTAAAAACAAAATTACCATCCCGATCCGAGCGACCAGTGAAAGTAGAAATTTCATTGAATAAAATAATGCTGGCATTAGGGATCGGCGTACCATCTTCCTTACTCATCGTTTTGCCGCTGAAAGAAATAGTTCCCAAGGGCTGTAGTGTAACATCTAACTGGGTCACCTCTCCGTTTACCAAAGTAGTATTCAAGGTAGTTACCCGATACCCTTCTTTCAGAAACCTCACTTCAAAATTACCCCCGGTGGCCTGACCTGTTTTGTACAACCCTCCAAAATTGGTCATGGAACGATTGGTTTGATCAGAAAGGATCTCTACCCGCACCCCTTCGATCCCAAATCCGGTCGCGGCATCCGTAACTATACCTTCCAGGTAACAAGCCTTCTGGTAGGTAGGCCGAAAAACGTACAGCCCTGTTTGAATATCCGAAACCAGCATCAGCCCGGACGGGAGAAAAGGATAAGCGCCCCAACAACCGTTAAATCCACCATCAATTCCAGGATAGGTATCGTATTGTGCTACTTTGATCAGGTTATCAGGCCGGTGAGCATCCACCACCACTATACCATCCGTATACCAGGAAGTAACTAAAAATCCATTGTGATAATGGGTATTATGAGGAATAACCCCCAATCCTTCCGTCTCTAAAGGCCGGTAAGAATCTAAAAAACGAATATTGTCAAGATCAGAAACATCGTAAGCATCTACGAAGGCATTAGCCCGTTCGTCAGTAGTAAACAAATATTTCCCATCATCGGAAAGCCAGCAGTTGTGGGTAAAGTTCGAACTGGTACTCTGGGTCGTTAAAGTGATCGGATTGGCTTTATCTTTTACATCGATCACCGAGAAAACACCACTACTGATATCTGCACTCCAGACGGTATCGCCCCGGGAAAAATTATCGTGTGAATACCTTCTGTCTCCGGCTCCTACAAACCTGGGATTTGCCGGATCATTTACGTCAATGACCAAAATACCCCCCTGATTGATGTTACAACCGGAAAGATAACAGTAACCGTTGTCGTCAATATAAAGGTTATGGCAGGTAGACAGGGTGAGGGGTAGTTCATCGATCTCAATCGTCGGTTGCCAAAATTCCCAGGTAACATCAGAAGGCGCCCGGCTCATATCTATGATCAGCAAGCCGTCATTTCCCTGATCGGTCGTCACAAAGATGTGATCATTAAAATCTTTAAAGTCTCTCCAGATAGAATTCGCACCAGGGATCCTCGCTACTTCGATGGGCTCTCCCGGGTCTTCCAGGTCGTATATTAACGTAGCTTGCCTGGTACCGATAATGGCATATTCCCTGCCATTCTGGTCTACAAAGCCCCATACATCACTATATCCTTCCTGTTCGTAATCATTAACATTTGCAATGAATTCAAAATTCAGATTTTGCTGTCCGATAGCCGGACTTAATAGCAAACAAAAACCAACCAACAATCCATATCTTCTCATCATAGTAAAAATTTTTTGTAATATCCTATCAACAAAATTTTAATTCCCAAGATTGTTCTTTTAACCGGAGCAAAATGTAGATTAACGAATAAGTAAGTTGAATGACAAAATCAATTAACGAAACGCCATTTCAAACCGATCCTTAAACCGCCGGTCCACTGCGGATAATAGGCGACGTGATAAAAAAGCTCTTTTTCCGGCTGAATGAGGCGGTATAAGTTCTCCCACTTGACAAAAGCTCTGAACCGCGTGACTTGCATACTCAAAAATGCATCTGCCGCCGGATAAAAATCAACCTGGCTGCGATCCCTGATGGTCGGCGAGAATTGACGGGATAACTGGAATTGCCCGGTTAAAGGATTGTAATACGATGCGTTGTAAGTAGTTAATAACCTGATATCAGCCCCCACTCGCACATTCAATACCTTAAACCACTTCCCACCGTAATAAAGACTATGTTTGGTGAAAATATTGGGCAATAAAAGCACATCTTCCGTTATCTCCTGAATGCCTAAAACATTATCAAGATGAAAATTTCCAACCGTGAAATCTTTCTGGATAACCAATTGAAGAATACTCAGCGGGGTACCTGTTTGCCGGGCTATGCCCAACGTATCAAAATAGATGTAATTATTGATCAAATGGTAAGAACCAGTTACTGAGAAATTGAGTTTTTCCAACGAATAGGTAGCGGATAAATTGGTTTCCAGGGTTTTATTGAAATCGTTTTGCCAGAGCTCCTTACTGGTAACGACAAATTGTTCTTGCAACAGATTGGGCGAATACAATTGATTCATTGCTTTTAAACGTAGACTACCCAAGGATCTCAAATCCAGGAATAACTCTCCCTGAATTCGATAATCTCCTACATTATCTAAAAGGCCAAGTTGCCCGTAGGTGTCGATGTATAAGCGGTCATTAGGGTTGAACTTGATCCTACCGTTTATAAAAAGATTATTCACGTTTGACCGGCCCAATTCCATATCAAAAGAATGGAGCGTATGCACCAGTCCTACTTCTATCAAATCCTTCTGACGTTGTGCGCTATTGCGAGCCTGCCGCTGCAAACGGAAAGTGCTAAGATTAAAGGCATTCTCAACTTTTTGGTGCTCAAGATAAAAGCGCGTACCCCTAAAATCCACCAGAAAATCCCGATAAAACAGTGAATCCGTACTGGTAGGTCCGCTTTGGAAAGGGTCGAAAAATTTATACTTGCTTTGCAGGTAACTGATTTGGTGGTTTAAGGTGAACGCACGGGTTAAACCTCCGTTGATGGTATCCGGTTTACCGCCGAATTTGTAGTAGTGGGTATACATTAATTCCCGATGTTCGTGCCGGGTTTGGGCATCGTTCAAAAACACTTGTGCGGAGCTTTCAGCGTCGGGGTCAGGATCTCTGATCAGACCGCCATTGTCTTCTTGTTCGATCGTGTTGGCGGCGTAACTCAGAAAACCATCATAGCGGTCATCGGCGGAATGGTACCATAAGCCCATAGCAATGGCCGTATTTCTGGACTTTTGGTTGGGGAACTGATTTTGTTCTCCTACCATGGTGATATTTCGGTAATCGATATTTACGTTCAACCCATCCGCGAAATTGCGACTGAATTCTCCGGTAAAATAGGAATCGGATTGCTCTCCGATCTGTGTGTAAGACAAGTTTGTATAGGGCTTTTCCAGTCTCCGGTAGGTTTGGTCTATCGCCCGGATATGATAAGGGTCGTATTGATGGAGCCCAATGTCAAAACCATTGCGCAACAAGGGTTCGTAAAACATAGGTTGCGCGGCAGAGCCCAGAGTTCCCAGGTGTTGTAGGTCTATCACCCGTTTGCGCGACGGATCGTATTGCTGGAAATAATTACCGAGAAGCGAATCGGAGAAAGGCTTTTCATCGTTGGGATTATCCGCATAAAAGCTAAAAACGCCGAAAGTGTCCACATCACCGGTGTAATCTTCCTGGGGCCTTTCCTTCTCGGGAAGCGTAGAACCGCCTCTGATAACATCGTCGCCTCGCAAATCGGGAATACGTTGTCCGTACAAAGGACAGCAAAATATAGATGCGGCTACCAGAGCAATAATTTTTATCAGGTTCGTTGGCAATCGACGATCGATATTAAACAAATTTTGTAAATAATAGCTAAACGAACATCTCTTGTATATTGTGAAGCCAGTTTTCCGTTTTAGCTTTTCTTTAATATTTTTAAAAAAAGATGCCAGAAGCCAGATCCCATAGCTATTGGAAGACACCAGATTGCAAGAGGTTGGAGAAATAGAGCTTTGGGTGGGTTTTATCACAACTTTTAATGGTCTTCTCATTTAAGTAAGTGAGACACCAGAATGGGTGTCATTGATCCCGGTAACTACACGGCTTTAGCATTCTAGCCTCTGACGTCTACAGTCTTTATTCTTCTAAAACAGCGGGACTCATTCCCATACTCGAAAAACCACCGTCGTGGTACAGATTCTGCATAGTTACCATCCGGGTTAAATCGGAAAATAAAAGCACACAATAATTCGCGCAATCCATCGCCGAAGCGTTGCCTAACGGAGACATTTTATCAGCATAATTAAAGAATTCGGTGAAGCCTTTAATACCGCTCCCGGCAGTCGTCATGGTCGGGGACTGAGAAATGGTATTTACCCTGACCTTATTCTTCATGCCAAAATGATAGCCGAAACTGCGGGCAAATGACTCAAGCAATGCTTTTGACTCCGCCATTTCGCTGTAATCAGGAAAAGTTCGCTGTGCGGCAATGTAAGAAAGGGCTAGAATAGACCCCCAGTCGTTCATCGCATCCTTATGCCATAGCGTTTGCATGATGCGGTGAAAGGACATCGCAGAAATATCGAAAGTCTTCTGCATCCAATCGTACTTAACGTTGGTATACTCTCTTTTTTTGCGAACATTCAGGGACATACCGATAGAATGCAACACAAAATCGATCTTACCGCCCAGTAGATCCATGGATTTTTGAAAAAGGTTTTCCAGATCCTCCATATTCGTGGCGTCCGCCGGAATAACTTCCGCATTTACTTTTTCTCCTAATTCCTGGATCTTGCCGAATCTTAAAGCAACGGGCGCATTCGTCAGCGTAATACTGGCACCTTCTTCATAACACCTTTCGGCTACTTTCCAGGCAATGGATTGATCGTCCAGTGCACCGAAAATGACACCTTTTTTTCCTTCTAATAGTCTATTTGACATTGGTTCGTTTAATTTAATCCAATTAATTCTTTTGCATTCTTTAAAGCGTATTCGCTGGGAGGATTCTGGCTAAGCATCACGGCGATAGCCCTGATCCGGTCATCA
>CAZHNG010000398.1:0-5975 GCA_964533785.1 uncultured Saprospiraceae bacterium
TCTGAAGGATCGATAGAGTGTTCAAGTTGGGAATATAAGGGGGTTGAAGTTAAGACTAATGTTGAAATTAAGACTGAAACGCAGACCATAAGCGTCGAGGAAATTAAGAAAAAAGGAATAGAATTAGGAAGGGAAAGTATAATCTCCTGACATTCATCGTCAGGAGTGAAATGAGCGTCGAATTTTTTTTTGATACAATACACCATGATGTTATATTTTGTACCTATAAAGATCACCAATGTTGGAAAAAGAACAAGTTAGCGAAATAATCAACAGTAATGCTATTTTCAATAAGCTGGAAGCCGAAGAACTGGAAGCCATCCTAGCGATTGCCGAACGAAAGCATTTTTCACGCAATCAGCAGGTTTTTGCTGCCGATCAACAAGGGCAATATTTTTATTTAGTGGAAACCGGCTTGTTTATTTTAAGCATCAAAGGGGGGCGCATTAAAACCTTCAAACCCGGTGACATTTTTGGTGAAATTGCCGTGATCAATGAAAATGTACGCACTGGCACTATCCGGGCGATGGCCGATTCTACTTTGCTTGCCTTCAATGGTAATTTGTTGTACGATGATCAACATATTCCTCCTAAAACGGCGCTCAAAATAACCCGGGCCTTAGCCAAAAGAGTAACCAACTACCTCCGTACTCGCGAACAGGTATCTACCAAAGAACTTATTGAAAATGGAGAAAACGACATCGTTGAATTCAAATCTTCGTTGCGTTGGAACCCTAATAAACAAAGTAAGGACAAGTTAGTAGAACATGCGGTGCTGAAAACCATTGCTGCTTTTCTAAATACGAAAGGGGGCACTTTGATCATTGGTGTGCAGGACGATAAAGAGATCGTCGGTATTGGCCAGGATCGATTTGAGAATTTTGATAAGATCTTCCTGCATCTCACCAGACTGATCAAGGAGTACATCGGTACGATCCATATTGAATTTACCGACTTCGAGATCGAGACGATCGATGATAAGCACATACTGCGGGTTGACTGTGAACCAGCTACCACTCCCGCTTATTTAAAGGAAAGGTACGGCGAAGCATTTTACGTGCGTACGGGACCTGCTTCTACTAATTTGAAGGTGAGTAAGATCTATGATTATATCAATATGCGCTTTCATTAATAAGCTCCTAATACTTTGTCACCTTAGTAAATTAGACCGCCAAACAATTCATGCACTTTATAATTGGCGTGTTGATGTGTTTATTTGTTGATCTGTTTATTCATTTCAGACGACTTTTGCATTGAAAAAATAAACGCATAAACCAACAAACAACAATGATTTATTTCCATATTTGTATGTGAGTAGACACAAATAACAATTCATTTCTAGTACAGAATGCCAACTGATTCTGCAAAAATCGTACTTCATAATACAGCCATTGCAATAGGCAGCAATATTGTATTAGAAAATATTAACTGGACGGTCCGGCAAAATGAGCATTGGGTCATTACCGGTAATTGTGGTGTTGGTAAAACGGTTCTTGCGGAATATCTTGCTTACAAGCACCGAACCGCTGAGGGGCAACGCTCTTACCCTTTTCTCGGTGAGCGCCCTTCTATTGAGCAGCTCCGGCAAAACATTAGAATGATCTCTTTCAAGGACACCAGTAAACTGCTCAATACTGTTCAACACGTACATTATTATCAGCGGCGTTTTAATGCATTTGATTCCGAAGGGTTTTTAACGGTACGCCAATATTTAGAAGCTGGCGAAATCGATGTGGAATCTCAGAAAGCATGGTTAACCCAAATTGGAATGTACGATTTACTGGATACCGAAACCATTAAGCTCTCCAGCGGACAAACGCGAAAAATGCTGTTGGCAAAAGTGCTGTTGGCAAACCCGAAAATATTGATCATCGACAATCCTTATCTCGGGCTGGATAAGAGAAGCCGGCAAATCTTGAATAACCTTTTGGATGATTTGATTTTTAAGAACGATATCACCGTAATATTATCCGGGCATCATACAAGCCTACCCAAGTGTATCACTCATCGACTCCACATCGAGGATGATGGTTCCATCCGTAAAGGAAGGATTGCTGACCTGAAGCCCGATCAGCAATCAACAACAATAGACCCGAAAGTATTGAATAGTATCCGACAATACTTCAAAAATCAACACCCGCCTGAGGTCCCCGCAGAAATTATCCGGATGGAAGATTTAAATATTCAATATGGCACTAAACAGATCCTGAAGGATATCAACTGGCGCGTCGAACGCGGCCAAAAATGGGTCGTGTATGGTCCTAATGGTTCGGGAAAATCTACACTGCTCAGTTTAATCTACGCCGACAATCCGCAAGCCTATTCAAAACGCATTTACTTATTTGGCAGAAAAAGAGGGAGTGGTGAAAGTATTTGGGAGATCAAGCGAAGAATTGGTTTTACCTCACCGGAGTTACATGCCTATTTTAAAGAAAACCAACCCGCCAAAAAGACCGTTCTCACTGGACTAACAGACACGTTTGAGCTGCGCAAAAAACCGGATGCCGCTGAATTAAAGTTAATGAAGCTGCTATTCCAATATTTCGGGCTGCTCGACGAGATGAATAAGCCTTTCAACAAATTCTCTACCGGCGTACAAAGGCTATTGTTATTTATGAGGGCGTTAATCAAAGTCCCCTCTGTTTTGTTATTGGATGAGCCCTTTCAAGGTTTGGATGAAAATTGTGTGAGGCTTTGTAAATTATTATTGGAAAAGATCCTCACTGAGGAACAGACCTTAATTTTTATTTCCCATTACCGGGAGGAATGGCCGGATGGTATAGAAAATGTTCTGGATTTGTCGGATTGAAACAACATACAGTTACCCCTAACTTTACTTAACACCCTACAATGTGAGCACTTTACGATACGATACGGCCAGGACTTCCTTAATACAACATCCCAAATAACCATAAAGGGATCTTATTCCCCGTTCCAAAGTCGATATCATCCGCAGCAATGAAAGCATTGGGTACCCCAATTATCTGCTTATTTGTTTTACTAGCTCCTCCTACCTCGAAGACATAAGTCCCATCTACCATAAAATCGCCATATCTAGGAGTAGTAACCTTGTGTTTCTGTGCCAATTGATTATAAAAGAAAGTTTCACGAATATTTCCCACATTAGGTTTGGAATCCGCCAATGCCCAGGCAATATTCGGATTATCAACAAATATCTTATCAGGTTTGGTTAAACGGCTCAATTTAGCCCTGCTCCTCAGTAATGCCAAGATCGATGCCCTCTCCAAAGCATCCAGGTATTTTAGCGTAGTCGGCCGGCTAATCCCTACCTTTGCACTCAACTTAGTAATATCAGGAGTAAACGGTACCGACTCCGCAATGATTTTTAATAACTTTTTGATATTACGGACGCCCCTGTAATCTATTTGAAGAATAGAGGGTAAGTCTACCTCAATAACCAAATTTGTGACGTTCAATAACTTTGGCAAATAAGTCTTCGGGGACTCCAGGAAGAAAGGGTAGTATCCCGCTTTGAGATAGTCTTTAAATTTTTTTTGAATATTTCCGATATGATCACCTATTGAAGGGGCCAAAGATGCATGATGCTGCAATATCTCTTGTAAAGTTGTTGATTCTATTACCTCGCCGTAATTAAAAGACAAAAACTCTCTAAAGGATAGACCTGGCAGGGTATACATTGCTGCTCTCCGGCTAAGGTCGCTATCACTTTTTAACAAGTCTAATATCGAAGATCCGGTAAAACAAATTCGAAGGTCAGGCAGGCTATCAAAAATATTTTTTACATCTTTTGACCAATTTTTATGTTTATGTACCTCATCAATAACCAGAATTTTGTAGCCTTTTTCATAGATCTCTTCCGCAAGTATGATTAATCGGTTGGTTTCAAAATAAAAATCATCTAGACTTACGTAAAGAGCAGTATTTTTAGATTCCTGATTCCGTTCTTTTACGTATTGTAAAAACATAGTTGTTTTTCCGGTACCTCTACCTCCCAATATGCCAATAAGGCGTTCTGACTTCCAGTCAATTTCGTGGAATAGAAATCGTTTGTTATTCAAACTAGTTTTGCTAACTAACCTATGGCTAATTTTTTCTAGTCTTTCCATTTTCCAAATCCTTCATTGGTTATTATAAGTAATAATTTTTGGTAACTCCGTTTTACAAAACCACATTTTGTTAATGACATTTAACAAAAGTAATGAATGTAAGTCGGATTTAACAAAATTACCGGATGTGAAATGCATTTTACATCCGGGGAGTAATTGCGCGGTTGGACTTAAAATGAAGAATCGAAAAGGAAACTGACCTTGATATTGACAAGAATTATCACGGGAAAAATAACAAACAGCCTAGTATTTACTTGGATTCATTTATCACTACGGCCTCCTATGCGATCACTCCATTGATCAAAATGGTAACCAGTAGTGCCAAAATAGCGTACAATTCCGGAAATACCGCTAATATCATTGTATTGGCAAAAACATTGTAGCCGGCACCAATTGCGGCGATACCATTGGCACATATTTGTCCTTGTCGCATGGAGGAAAAAAGCCCTACGGAACCAAGTGCCAATCCTGCACCTAAAATTCCGGCTGCTTGTGCCATCGTCATATCCATTCCATTGTCCAGCACTCCCGTCAAAATGAAATAACCCACTAATCCATACAAGCCCTGCGTACTGGGCAAGGCAGCCAAGATCAAGTAGTTACCGAATTTTTCATTGTTTTTCTTTAACGCCCCTACGGCTGCATTTCCACCGATAGAAACGCCAAAAGCACTGCCGATACCGGTCAAACCAACCATAATTCCAATTCCGATATAAGCGATAATGATAGGTTCCATAATTCCGTTTTTGTACGATTTGGTTTAGAAAATTTTTAATTCTTTAAAGATCTATCTTTGCCGTTTTAAATGGATCATATTTCTTACCCCCTCCTTCGAAATCAGAATTTTTGTAAAACTCGACGAAAGTTAATCGAAGCGGATGTACGAATGCTCCTAACCCAGCCATAAATAAATTTAAGCTATGCCCGAACAAAAGGATTAACAACATGACAATATGACTCAGCACAGGGATATTCCCGCTCAACTCGAAGGCCAACTGATTAAATACGTTTCCGAGCACCGCGCTTGCTATTCCAAGTGCAAACAATCGAATATAGGACAAAAGATCCCCCAACAAGCCTGTGGTGATGGTATAGGTTTCCCACAAACCTTTACCAAAGTTGAGCAAAACACCTCCTCCCGGCGTATTAAAGAAGTAAGCAAATACCAGTCCCGGGAGCAGCACGAAATACAAAAAATTATTTATGGCTTCGCTTTGCGTCCAAACATTAAAATGAAACAGGGCGAAAAAAATCCCACCCGAAATTACAATGTAAGCCCAGCCTACGGTGGCCAGAGCAAAAGAGAAACCGTATTTTAGTACTTTGTTGACTATATTTAGGATCATCCCAAAGCAAATCTGCACGTAGCCCAGTATTAAAGACAAGGTCATTAAATTATCCTGGTCTAGCATATAGCGTTTATAGTCTTCTATCCAAGCTATATTTGATTCCAGCAAAAATATACCGAAAAAGGTACCGCTTAGTGCTCCCATAATCGTGGTAGCCAAGCCCAGCAACTGCCCCAGGGTCAGAAAAGGCTTAAGGGCAGGTTTCGCCCGGCGTTTATAAATCGTTGCCGCTATTACGATTAACAAACCATATCCGGCATCGCCCAGACAAAACCCAAAAAACAATAAGAAAAAAGGTGCAAAGAAGGGAGTAAGATCCAATTCACCGTAAATCGGTAAGGTGTACAACTCACCGATCGGCTCGAATAACTTAGCGAAACGGTTGTTCCTCAATTTTACAGGAGGATCGTCATCAGGTATTGCTTTACGCGATTCATAATAAACCCCCAAAGCATCTAAGCCATTATCCAGGTTTTTAACCTTATTTTGAGGCACCCAACCTTCCAGCAGCATCACTTTTTCTTCAACTACGCCAAGG
>CAZHNG010000399.1:0-5931 GCA_964533785.1 uncultured Saprospiraceae bacterium
GATGAGGTGACCGCCTTTCTGGACCTGCCACGGCGGGTAGAGATCATGCAATTACTGAGAAAACTGGCTCGTAATACCGGAAAGGCTATTTTATTATCAACGCATGATATGGATTTAGCTTTGCGGAGTGCTGATCGGATTTGGTTACTTCCCAAAGGCGGCCCGTTACACGTTGGTGCACCCGAAGACTTAGTCTTAAATGGAACTTTTGAACAAGCTTTTACCAGCGAAGGGGTTTCCTTCAATAGATTTAGTGGCTCCTTTCAAATGCAACAGTCCTCAGAACAGCCTGTACAGTTGATCGGAGAGGGGGAGGCAGCTACCTGGACGCACAGGGCTTTAGAACGTGAAGGATTTGCCATTCAAGAAAATGCACCCCTCCAAATTGAGGTGCTTGTTAAAAATAACCAACTTAAATGGAAGGCTCATGAAGGTGGACAATCACGGGAATTCGGATCTATCTATGCGTTGATAGCAGGAATTCGTCATAAGAATGTGTTTTAATATGAAATTTAACAGTCTCAATTTGGTCTTTCTTGATCAAATTGAGAATTGCTGCAACTTTTGAAAATAAGTGATAAGGTGTACTAATACTAGGCTTACAACTTGTCGTAACGAGTTTTTCGCTTGGTCAGTCGTCCGCTGATATTGGTATTAGCAAGGGCCCCCTGGGCTCCCGGATTGATTTCCGCTGCATTTCCTTCGTCAGTATCGATATGCATTTCCAATTTGGATTGAGGAGACACACGGATCAGTACATTTCCAAAAGTAAGGCTTCGTTCGTCATTATCGACAGCGACCTCTACTACATCGCGATCATTTACTCCGAAAAAATCGGCATCTTCGGGCGTCATATGTATGTGACGCAAAGCGCAGATTACCCCTTCTTTGAGGTCTACTTTATTTTCGTTTTCAGCGAGTAGTGTGATACCGGGACTGTTTTCTGTGTGACCAGATTCCCGGATAGGGGCGTCAATCCCCAAGAAAAATTCATCGGTACGGGAAATTTCTACCTGGTTTTTAGAGCGGACCGGTCCTAGGATACGTACCTTTTCTATCCTGTTCTTGGGGCCAATTAAAGTCAACGTTTCCTTACACGCAAATTGCCCTGGTTGCGATAAATCCCTGTGTTTGGTTAATTGATATCCAGGGCCAAACAAGGCTTCCAACGTTTCTTGATCAAGGTGTACGTGACGGGCTGAGATTGCAATAGGAATGGTGGGAACAATGTTTACCTTATCCCTTTCTTCGATCAATTTAGCAGCTTTTTGTGCGATGGCAAACTGCTCGTCGGTAGCCACCACCAATATTTTACAACGGCTATATGCTTCTGAAATTTCTTCTACCGGGCGGTTGGGCGTAACGTCCAAATCCCGGTTTTTATCCTCATTGATGGCTGCTCCTAAAAAGTCCAGCCTTTGCGACGATCGGTGGCGAATAGTAGCACTATTTTCTCCTATACCTCCGGTGTATACAATAGCATCAACTCCTCCCATGAGTGCAGCGTATGCTCCAATGTATTTTCGCAGACGATGAGAAAAAATATGGATCGCCAAACGAGAAGTTTCATCTCCTTCGGCAGCCCGTTTTTCAATATCCCGCATATCATTTACCCCGGTCAATCCCTTTAGTCCACTTTCTTCATTCAAAAGGGTGTTAATTTTTGCCATGGACAATTGCTCTTTTTCGGCCAGGTAAGCCAAAATTCCCGCGTCCACGTCACCCGAACGGGTGCCCATTACCAGTCCTTCCAACGGCGTCATCCCCATACTGGTCTCTACAGAACGGCCGTACTCTACCGCACAAACACTAGCACCATTCCCTAAATGGCAAGTAATGATTCTTAAGTTTCGGATATCACTTTGAAGGTATCTGGCGGCTCGATGAGCTACAAATTCATGACTGGTGCCATGAAAACCATAACGACGAATTTTGAATTTTTCGACATAATGTTGGGGAAGAGCGTACATTTTTGCCCGGCGGGGTATGGTGGCGTGAAAAGCAGTGTCAAAAACGGCAACATGCCGTAGATCCGGTAAAGACTTACGCGCAATTCGAATGCCCAACAAATTATTCGGATTGTGTAAAGGAGCCAAGGAAGTTAATTCCTCGATCACGGCTTCTGCTTTTTCATCGATCAGTACAGGCTCGTCAAAATATTCTCCACCATGCACTACCCGGTGCCCAACCCCAAGTAATTTTTCCGGATCCGTTTTTTGTAAAAGCAGTGAGAACGTTCGTTCTAGAACTTTTTGGTGCCCATTTTCAGTGAAATGTATCACATCCTCCGAATCAGAAAACTTCAACTGGGGCTGCTCTTCAGACAATCGCTCAATTTTGAAAGTTAAAAAACGTTTTCCCGTTATCGCCTGAATAATTTCTCCTTTAACGGACGAGCTACCACAATTAATGACTAAGATTTGCATTTGAAATGTTACTTATTAGCTATCGGAAAGTCCGGCGAATTTAGTAAGATTTTGACAAAGTCCATCCACTTATTTGGCCAAATTGTCTTAAAGAGCCCTTATTGAATTTGGAGAAAATTGCAATGAATTTTTTCTGTACATTTCCATACGAGAAATTGAATTGTATCTTTTTAAGGTTATAAAAGGTGGACCCTATGTTTTTTGTACCTTGTAAGCCTTCGGTCAGAATACACCCGTATGAAAAACCTGTCTAAAGTATACTGCTGGTCAATAGTTGTGGTACTCACCTGTTTATCCTGTATTTCCCGGGCACAAGAGAATGATGAAATACTCTACTTCGACCACCTGGGCATTGAACAAGGCTTATCCCAAAACCGGGGTAAAGTGATCCTGCAAGACCAGCAAGGCTTCATCTGGATCGGTACCGGAGACGGCCTTAACCGCTACGATGGCTATGAATTTATCATTTACAAAAATGAAATCGGCAATGCCCACAGCTTGAGCAATAATAATATTAGTGCCCTTTGGGAGGATCGTAAGGGTAACCTCTGGGTAGGCACGAGTAACGGTTTAAATTCTCTGGATCGTCAAACCGACCAATTTCATCGTTTTTTTCACGATCCTGCGGATACGGCTTCCTTAAGCGATAATACTATAACCTGCATTTTTGAAGATAACAACCAGCAGCTTTGGATCGGGACAGAAAATGGCCTCAATCGGTATGATCTGCGAACCAAGCGGTTTGATCGCTGGCTCTACGATCCCGAGGATCCGAATAGCATCAGCCATAATGTTGTTTTAGCTATTCGTGCAGACCGTTTCGGCAATACCTGGATAGGAACCGCTAATGGACTGAATAAATTGGACACGATAAGCAATAGTTTTGATAAGTACATCCCGGAGTCAGGTAAGTATCAACCTAATATTTCAGATCCTAATGGGATCTTTAACATCATTCCCGAAAAAGAGGGGCGGCTGTGGATAAGTACTTTTGGCGGCCGCTTGGAACTTTTTGATCCCGAAGCAAAAGAGTTTGTCACTTCACAAAATAGGGATGTCCAATATTTTGAATATACTGGAGGTCAGGCGGTAGCATTGGCGGAAGATGCAAAAGGGGGATTATGGATCGGATCCCAGGAAAACGGTCTGTATTACCGCGATCCGCTGAGTGGTCGTTACCAGCATTACAGGCATGACCCCAATCGCCCCACCAGTCTCAGTCTTGACCTTGTCACCAGTGTTTTTGTAGATAAAAGCAATGATCTGTGGGTAGGGACGGGCCCCGGAGGTGTGAATAAACTGAACCGCTTTCGGGGAAAGTTTAAATTGTACCGAGCTTCTTCTTCCGATCCTAATAGCCTGAGCAGCAGTTATGTCTATTCTATTTATGAGGATTCCGAGGGCATGATTTGGCTCGGAACCATTGGTGGCGGGTTAAACCGTTTCGACCCTGATACGGGGCAATTTGAACATTTTCTGAATGATCCCGGTGATCCGAACAGTCTTAATGATAATACCGTTTATTCCATTTACGAGGATCCCGAAAAAAATCTCTGGATCGGTACGGAACGAATCTCAATCCGGGGAATTATACTTTGCAAGTAAAAGGCTCCAATGGTGACGGTACCTGGAACGAAGAAGGAACCTTCTTAAATATTCGCATTTTGCCTCCCTGGTGGCAGACCTGGTGGGCAAAAACTATTTATGCATTGATTGGAGTTATTTTGCTGATCATTGTGATACAATGGCGAACCCGCCGGCAACGCCAAAAACTGGCCGAAGCCAAGCGGCTGAATGAACGGTTGTTGCAAGTCGACAAACTCAAGGATCAATTTCTCGCCAATACCTCCCATGAATTACGCACGCCACTTCAGGGCATCATTGGCATAACCGAATCCGTATTGGACGGTACGACCGGAGTGATATCCAATGAAACAAAGTCCAATCTGGAAATGGTCGTTTCTTCCGGTAAACGACTCAACAGCCTGGTCAATGATATTCTGGATTTTTCGAAACTCAAGCACCAGGACATCGAGTTGCTGCGCAAGCCCGTCAACCTAAAGGTTTTAGTGGGTATTGTTTTGCGCAATAACACTCCGCTTATTAAGGGAAAGGACCTGGAATTTGTTAACAATATTCCTAAGGATCTGCCCTTTGTCCACGTTGATGAGAACAGAGCGCAGCAAATATTATACAACCTGATCGGCAATGCCATCAAATTCACCGAACGCGGCTACATCAAACTCGATGCTATAGCAGCCGGTCCCTTTGTTCAAGTTAGCGTAGCGGATACCGGCATTGGCATACCCAAAAACAAGCAGGACATTATATTCGAAGAATTCGAGCAGGGAGATGGTTCAATTTCAAGAGAATATACGGGTACGGGACTCGGGTTGAGTATCAGCAAACGATTGGTTGAGCTACACGGCGGAAAAATGTGGGTGGAAAGCGAAGTAGGGAAGGGGGCTACTTTTTTCTTCACTTTACCGGTATCCCAAGAAAAAGCAACCACCCTTACCGAGGATTCAAAGCCTTTGGCTGCGCTTCCCCCGATCCCGGCAACGGAAAGCCAACCTTCCACAGCACCCATTGCCTTTGCTCACAAGGACGGCATCCGCATCTTGGTCGTTGATGACGAACCGGTCAATCAGCAGGTACTTAAGAATCATCTGTCGGGGCAAAATTTTCAGGTTTCACAAGCATTAAACGGAGCGGAAGCCCTGAAAATACTGGACAAAGATCCCAACTATGACCTGGTCTTGCTGGATGTGATGATGCCCCGTATGTCGGGTTACCAGGTCTGTCAGAAGATCCGCGAGAAATTCCTGCCCTCCGAATTACCAGTCATTATGATTACCGCCAAAAATCAGTTGCACGATATCGTTCAAGGTTTATCCCTGGGGGCTAATGACTATTTGCCCAAACCTTTCCATAAAGAAGAATTGCTGGCACGGATCAGAACTCAGCTCGACCTGCATAATATCTTTGCCGTTGCCGGCCGTTTCGTACCCAATGAATTCCTGCATTCGCTCAATAAAGAGCGACTCACTGAGGTCGTATTGGGTGACCATATCGAACGCGAAGTAACGGTGCTGTTTGCTGACATCCGGGACTACACGACCCTCGCCGAAAGCATGACACCCGAACAAAATTTTAAGTTCGTAAATGAATTTCACGGCCGGTTGGGACCCATTATCCGTGAAAACGGCGGTTTTATCAATCAGTACCTGGGCGACGCCATTATGGCCATTTTCCCCGGCAGTCCTGAAAATGCGTTACGGTCAGCCATCGACATGCAAAAACGACTGGCCGATTACAATCTCGAACGCAAGGAAGAAGGACGCAAAGCGATCCGGATCGGGATCGGTTTGCATACCGGTTCGCTGATCATGGGGATCATCGGGGACCAAAAGCGTATGGAAGCTGCTACCATTGCCGATACGGTGAATACCGCTTCCAGAATTGAAAACCTGAATAAGCATTACAAAACTTCTATACTCCTGAG
>CAZHNG010000400.1:0-5923 GCA_964533785.1 uncultured Saprospiraceae bacterium
TAATTAAAAATAAAACATCATTTTATGTAAAAAAAAATTGCCGAAAACCAACTTTATACATATATTACAAATCTAAAAACATACAAATTTACGATATGATCGTTTGCAAAGACCAGTGCCTTCTTGTAACTTATCAGAAAAAGCAAAGGAAATTGATTTACGGCAACATCATCTCTATTTACCATCAAAAGGGATTTACCGTTTTTAAAATGAAAGAAGGAAGGGATTACCGTATTCCACTACCATTCAAAGCATTTTACAGTGCTCTTTTATCGGAGGGTTTCGAAAAAACCAGCCGCTGTGAAATGATCAATCTCCAATACATGAAGATGCTTGATATCAGTTCGAAAAAAGTATATTTAACTACAGGTGATGCTGTACCAGTATCCCGGCGGTGTTTGAAAAAAATACAAGAGTCATGGGAAGAATCCTGATTTGGAATAAAAGCAACCTTCTGGTAGCCGTCTTATTGTCATTATCCGCCTGCAATACCAGAGGGCCCCTCCGGGAGGACAGCCTTCAACCTTTAACGGATAAGGCTTCCTCTTCGCCTACAGAAGTCCAGGCGATTGTATTGGAAAAGAAAGATTTTCCGGTGGAAACCCTCAGTCAAGGTACGGTCCGTGCCGTCTCGAGAGCTGATGTTACCTTTCCTTTTGAAGGACGTATCGAAAAGATATACATCAAGAGAGGACAAAGGGTAGAAGCCGGTGCTTTACTGGCAAAGTTGGAAGATTACGATTTAAACCACGAATGCGATCTGATCCGCCAGGAAATTGCCGAGGCCCGGCTGCGCGTGGAAACCAAACTTGTTTCATTGGGCTACAAATTAGCAGATACCGCTAAGATCTCCGCAAACCTATGGAATAATATTCAAGTCGAGAATGGCTTACCCTCCTTACAGTTAAAGCTACAAAAGGCGGAATACCAGTTAAATCAAGCTGACATTCGAGCACCGATTCCCGGAGTCGTTGCCAACCTGGAAGCACAAGCGGGCAATCCCACCGCCAACTACGAAAAGCTATGCACCATTATCGACGATAGTAAGCTCGAAGTCGAATTTCACATTCTGGAAGCGGAAATAGCCGCTATTAAGCCCGGAAATAGGGTGCAGATCATTCCTCTGTACAATACAAAGCAGTTATATTCAGCTACCATCACCGGTATTAACCCCGAAGTAGATGCTAGCGGAATGGTTTTAGGTTTTGCCAGGATCAAGGGGCAGACCAGGCAGTCATTGGATGGCATGAAGGTAAAGGTTCATATTCAGGAAACTATACCCGGCCAGCTCGTTTTGCCCAAGTCGGCCATCGTCGACCGGCAAAATAAATTCGTCACTTTTGCTTACAAAAGCGGGCAAGCACATTGGGTATACGCTCAAATCGTCAATGAAAACAGTACGCAGTATGCTATTGATGACTCCGGCGTGCAGCTCGGCGATACCGTAATCATCAGTAATAATTTCGATTTAGCGCATTTGGAGGAGGTAGCACTAGATTCATTGGTAGAGATAGAATAGACTTGTCTAATAAAAGGCATTGTACACTAAAGCAACCTATGCACTCAGCTCATTTCCAAATACGGATACTCTTTTTCCTCGCTGCTTTGCTGGGCCTTGGGTTAATACCCCAACTCAATATTCAACTTAATCCATCTCCCCAAACGCAGGACATGTCGATCACTTTTCGCTACCCCGGAATGGGTCCGGAACTGATCGAAAGAGAAGTCACTTCAATTATAGAAAGCTCCCTCAGCAGGCTGGACCAACTGGAATCAATTGAATCAACTTCCCGGGAAGGAACGGGTAATATTGAACTGCGCTTCGACAAGGAAGCCCGCATGGAGGATATCCGCTTATTGGTATCTACCCTGATCCGTCAAATCTATGCTACCCTCCCCGAAGGTGTTTCTTATCCCGCCATCCGATACGATAGTGAATTTGAGTCCTACCCTACCCTAATGGTCTATGCTGCCGTCAGTGATTTAGAAAGTGAAACTTTTCAGAAAGTAATCGATAAAGAAGTCATTCTTCCCCTTTCTGCAATCCCAGGCATTCACGACATCGAGCTAACGGGAATTCCCTCCTGGGAATACCACGTAAAAGTAGAAGAAGAGAAACTAAGACGGTATGGAATCAGTTACCAGGATATACGACGTACCATTAACGACTGGTCACAGCAACAAAACCTCGGTCTCATTGCGGAACCGAAAAATCAACAATTGATCAGTGTGCAGTATAGTGCCGATCACTCACAGGCTTCTTCTCTTTTCACCTTACCTGCCCTTCCCTTGAAGAAAGTCCATAATAGGATCCTTTACCTCAAAGAGGTAGCAACGATAGAGCAAAAAACCTCCGCACCCTCCTTCCGCTACCGCATCAACGGTAAAAACAGTGTGCGTTTGATCATCAAAGCCGATCCTTCGGTCAATCAAATAGCGCTCGCCCGTAACATCAGGCAACGAATCAGCGCCCAGCAACAAAAACTGGCAAAACAACTGGGCTTAGTACTGGAAACCGACCATTCCGAATTCTTAAAAAAAGAACTCAATACCATTTTCAAAAGGATGGCAGCCGCCATGGGGATTTTATTTCTTTTCATGGTTTTGATCTACCGCAATTTCAGAAAATTATGGGCCATTTTTTATAGTTTTATGATTAGTCTAAGCCTTAGCGGGCTGGTATATTATTTTGCCGACATCGAACTGCACTTGTATTCACTAGCTGGCTTTACGCTCTCTCTTGGTATTGTCCTCGACAATTTGATCATCAGTGCCGAACACTTGCGGTTCCATCAAGACCAACGCATTTTTCTGGCTTTACTGGCAGCCACTCTTACTACCGCAGGAGCCCTCTCCATCATTTTCTTCATTTCGCCGGAATACCGCGAACAATTGACGGACTTTGCCTGGATCTTTTTTATCAATTTGGGCATGTCCTTGATCGTCGCCTTATTCCTCATGCCCGCGATCGTAAAAAACACCCGGCAAAAATACAGGTTTCGGCGCAGGACACTGGTTCATTTCAACCGCGCATTCGCAAGATATACCCGCTGGTCAGCACGCAGGCGATGGGTTCCGCTCATCATCCTACTGCTATGCTTTGGTTTACCCCTGTTCCTATTACCGCAGCAATGGGAGGCAAAAGGAAAGATCCCCACCCTATACAATAAAATAATGGAGGGTTATTACGGCCGGGATGTACACCCAATTCTTTCCAAATACCTGGGCGGCACCTTACAATTATTCGCAAAAAGCAAAGACCGGTTTTTCTTTGGGCAACAACAACAGCAAGAGACCCGGCTTTTCGTAAGAGCGAAAATGCCCTTCGGCGGAACTACGGAACAATTGGACGCCATCATTAAGGATTTTGAATCTTTCCTAAGTCAATTCCCGGAGATCAGGCAATTCCACAGCCGGGTCAGCAGTCCTTCCAATTCCAGGATCGAGATCAGTTTTCAGGAGGCTTATGCCGACGGTTCATTTCCCTACCAACTCAAAGCATTACTCGAGCATAAAGCAACGCAAAGCGGCAGTGGCGATTTTCAGGTTTACGGTGTTGGACAAGGATTCAATAATGAGATCCGGGGCGGCAGTTTAACTACCCATCTGCGGCTGCTTGGCTACAACTACGATCAATTGTGGGCATTGGCGGAGCACGCCCGTACGCAATTATTACAGCACCTGCGTATCCAAAAAGTATTCATCAACCCCAACAAAAATTATTTTGAACCAACAGCAGAATTCTTTCAACTGGAACTGGATGACGGTTTATTCGCTGCCGACTCTACCTTCTCCCTGCAAGATCTCGTCAATTCGTGGAAACAAATCGAACCTGACCAGGATATTATTGGTTACACTCCTAAAGATAACCTCCCTATTCGCCTAGTGAGCGACAATTCCGACAAAAATCAATTGTGGTTTATCAGGCAGGATCTTCAACCCTTGGATAGCAATCGCTATTTTAAAAATGTGCTGTATTCCAGGCTGGAAAAGAGGAAGGGCTCCGTCGATGTCGTCAGGTATAACCAGCAATACCAGCTTTACCTGGAATATGATTTCATCGGCAACCAGCGTTTGGCCCAAAAAGTTAAAGAGAAAGCCATCGAGGAGATTGCCGCCCAGCTGCCGCCGGGATACCAAATCAGCGACGATAAATCCCAGTGGTGGTGGAAGGAGTCGACCGATGAACTGACTTATATCGTCATGGCTTCCCTGGTTCTGATCTTTTTGATCGCGGCCATATTGTTCAATTCGTTGAAGCAGGCTTTTATTCCGCTCATTTTGATCCCGCCTGCTTTTATTGGTATTTTTCTGGCCACACATTTTATTGAATTTCGCTTTGACCAGGGAGGTTTTGCCGCACTGCTTTTGGTAGCAGGCTTATCCGTTAATGCAGGGATATTTATTGTGAATGATTATAACAACATTAAAAAGAGGAGACCGAAATTATCTCCTGCAAGTATTTTCATCAAAGCATACAACGCCAAGATCATTCCCATTTTTTTGACGGCCCTGTCTACCGTATTGGGCCTATTGCCCTTTTTGCTGTTTGAAAGAAATGAACCATTCTGGTATGCATTGGCTATTTGTACGATCACCGGGATTACCTTTTCTTTGTTGGGAATTTTATTGTTGTTGCCGTTGTTTTGGCCGGAAGGGTGATAGATTTAAGCATTAAAATGCTGATATATCAAATTCATAAACATTGAACGTATTATCTCTACGGGCTTTGCTAACTACAGGACAAAAAACATTTGGTAGCCACTAAGCCGATAGCTATCGGCTTTGTGGCAAGAGTCACATTATGCTTTTTCAGTTTTGTCTGTAGTTAGATCAAAATTAGAGTTCCTAAAAGATGGGAACGCCAATGTAATAAGGATATTCTCCTTCATCGCATACCACAGTAATACCATATTCAAGTTGAGCGCCAGGACAAAAGGGAGAAAATCATCGTCATCTCTTGCAAGCATTTATAAATCATGTATCTACTTTCTACCCATGGTTCAGTCACAACAGTATATCATTTTACTTACCCCCATTGCGAGATTTTCGTGTACCAATTGCCTCCAAAGCCTTTTGAGCAGTTTCCAGCGAAACCATCTGGTGCTTTAAGTTCATTCTGAAATCTTCTAATGCAATGCCCTCTGGTCTGTCTATATCGTAAGTTCTTTTCATTTCAATCAGCGTTTTCTTTGATTCCTCCATTTGATTCCGGGCCATATCCTCAATGTACGATCGATACCATCTTTTTTTATCTGCTGATATTTCTTCTTTGACAACATTGTATCCCTCAGCTAATATGAGGAGTTCTACCGCCTCATTTTTGACTAAGACATCCAGATAGTACTCCGTCAATTCGATAACCTCCGCAGATTTAGGAGCAATCGAAAGGTACAAGTGTAACATTCTTAATGCAATTTGCTGTATCTCTGATGTGTTCTCAAAATCTTTTAATGGATTAATTTGGTGATAATCCATTTTATTCGTGACCCATTCATGCATAGGCTTCCAATCTTCAGTGGTAGGGGGAAAATGATTCTTATAGTAACTAAAAAACTCAAATATTATTGGGTGAGGAGGTTTTTCAGGAGAGTTATCTTTACTTGAAGTGTACGAAACCTTTTCGTCCAGACTATTTGCCGTGATGTACAGATCAGCGGCAAATGTTGCAAATTTAAGTTTATCATTTTGACTTGCAACTGGTTTGGAAATATCTTTACTACATCCAAAAAGTATGAATAAGAAAGTTATTAATATATTGGATAAATTTTTCATTTTAATAAATTTTTAATAGTAGACTTGTTCGGCGGGATCATCAAACGGCTACAAGCGGCAAATTTTATACTGTACTTCGTTAAATCCCGCAGGATTGCCATTAGCAGCAATTAAAAATTAACATATAAGTAAAAAGCTGTAAGTGTTT
>CAZHNG010000401.1:0-5909 GCA_964533785.1 uncultured Saprospiraceae bacterium
CGTCTAATTGTTGGAGCATGTTGTAATGCAACAAAATATCCTTTAAGATCAAATGGGAATGGCGGTCAGTATGCATTGGGAATCTGATTTTTAATCGTGTATTTTTATCTTTGATTAAATCAACAAATTTTCTTTTAAATTATGGTGAAATCACTTCATTACATTTGTTTGCTGCTTTTATGCTGTGCCGGGATCCAGGCACAAAATACAGAATCGGACGGTTGGGTATCTTTATTCAACGGTAAAGATTTAGACAATTTTGAAAAGAAGAACGGAAAAGCAGAATATCATATCGAAGGAGACCAAATTGTCGGGGTTTCCACTTTAAATACGCCGAATACTTTTCTGTGTACGAAAAAGCATTACGAAGACTTCATCCTGGAAGTAGAAGTAATGGTTGACCCCAGGTTAAACTCCGGTATTCAGATCCGCAGTAATAGCTTGCCCGATTACCGGGATGGCCGTGTACACGGTTATCAGGTGGAGATCGACCCGAGCTCCCGGGCATACAGCGGCGGAATTTACGACGAAGCGCGCAGAGGTTGGCTGTATCCTTTAGCCAATAACGAAGCCGGTCGTCATGCTTTCAACGTTGCGGGTTGGAATAAGTACCATATCGAGGCCATCGGCAATGAAATTCGCGTATGGGTCAATGGGGTCAATACCGCTAATTTGGTGGATGATATGACCTCGAAAGGCTTTATTGCTTTACAAGTGCACTCCATCCGTGATAAGCTGCAGGAAGGAACTCAAGTACGCTGGAAAAATATTCGTATTAAAACAGAAGACCTTGAAGAAAGCCGTTGGCCCATGCAGCCGAATGCTCCGGAAGTGAACCTGGTTCCGAATACACTGACCGAAAGTGAAAAACGCAAGGGCTGGCGATTACTTTGGGATGGAAAGACCACCGATGGCTGGCGCAGTGCTAAAGGTACTGAATTTCCCAAAGGCGGCTGGGTGATGGAAGACGGCGTACTTACCGTTCTGGAATCCGGTGGCGGCGAAGCCGAAGCCGGCGGTGATATCGTAACGAAAAACCAGTATAGTTCCTTTGAACTTAAAGTGGATTTCATGATCACCGAAGGCGCTAACAGCGGTATTAAATATTTTGTCGACCCGGAATTAAACAAAGGCTCAGGCTCGGCTATCGGATTGGAATACCAAATTCTGGATGATAAAGAGCATCCCGATGCTTCCAAAGGAGTAAATGGCAACCGTACCCTCGCTTCTCTTTACGATTTGATCCCTGCGACCAATCTAAGCGTACCAGGGCGGAATAAGCCTTTTAACGGCATCGGTAAATGGAATCACGCTCACATTATTGTGAAGGGAAATCATATCGAACACTGGCTGAATGGCTACAAACTAGTCGAATACGAACGTAATACGCCAATGTACCGGGCATTGGTAGCTTACAGTAAATACAAAGTTTGGGATAAATTCGGAGAAGCGCCGCAAGGGCATATCCTTTTGCAGGATCATGGCAACCGCGTTTCTTTCAGAAGCATCAAGATTAGAGAATTTTGAGCGTCTGTTTGGATTTTAAGGGGTTCATGTTCAATGAATTGAAATATTCCTGATTTCTTTATAACCATGCTTAACAGCCATTTAAAATATAGCCCCAAGCCTCGGTTTGTCCCGAAATTTTCGGGATTGACCAATATATCTTCGCTCCTATCTCAAAGCAAAAAGGTACAAAAGCCATAAATAGAAAGAGCGAAGAATCCAACAGGCCAAGAAACCAAAACATACTCTAAGCGAGCCGGAAAAATTTTTCTAAATTCAAAACCACCATCGTATGGAAAATTCAAATAATTCAAGAAGAAAATTTATAAAGAATTCAATCCTTGGTACGGCAGGGTTGAGTCTCGCTGCTACCGGAATGGATGCAAAAAGTTACGCCAATATTCTAGGGGCTAACGACCGTATGAACTTTGCTTTAGCAGGATTAAACAGCCGTGGTAATGCCCTGGCGAATTCTATTTTGAAGCTAAGAAAAGGTAAAAATACTCGTATAACTCATATTTGTGATGTTGATAGCCGCGTATTGGAAAAACGAGCATTGGAATACAAACAGGAGAGCGGCTTCAAGCCAAAGTCGGTGAAAGATGTTCGTAAGATGCTGGAAAATAAAAAGATCGATGTATTTGTCATTGCCAGTCCGGATCATTGGCATGCACCGATGGCTATGATGGGCTTGCAGGCCGGCAAGCATGTATACGTTGAAAAACCTTGCTGCCATAATCCGGCAGAAGGTGAGATGTTGTTAGCGTTAGATAAGCAATACAAGGATCTACGGGTGCAAATGGGCAATCAGCAACGCTCAGGTTCTGCTTCCAATGAAGCCATTAAGGATATCCGCGAAGGGATCATTGGTGATGTATACTTTGGTAAAGCCTGGTATTCCAATAAAAGGGGAAGTATAGGTAAAGGTAAAAAGGTGGCTGTTCCCGATTGGCTGGATTGGGATTTGTTCCAGGGGCCGGCACCGCGGGAAGATTTCAGAGATAATATTGTCCATTATAATTGGCATTGGTTCTGGAATTGGGGTACTGGCGAGATCAATAATAACGGTACCCATGAATTGGACATTTGCCGTTGGGCCCTGGGTGTAGATTATCCCGTTAAGGTTACTTCTTCGGGGGGTAGATACCACTTTAAAGATGACTGGGAGTTCTACGATACGCAAGTGGCCAGTTATGAGTTTGAAGGAGGTAAGATGATCACCTGGGAAGGGAAAAGCTGTAACCCGATGCAGTACAAAGACCGTGGTCGTGGAGTTACCATTCACGGTACGGAAGGAAGTATCTTGCTGGACCGTAATAAATACATTGCCTACGATATGAAAGGCAACGTCATCAAGGAGGTAGAGCAAAAAGAAAAATCCGAAACTAGGAATATCGTTGGTGGTGGTGGATTGACGGATCTGCATATGGCCAACCTGATCGACAGTATCCGCGAATCCATTGAGTTGAATGCACCGATCCAGGATGCCTATAAGAGTAACTTGTTGCCGCACCTTGGTAACATCGCTCAGGAACACGGCCAGTTGAACATCGACCCTAAAACCGGCCACATCATCGGAAACAATAAAGCAAACGAATTATGGTCGAGGGAGTATGAACCTGGCTGGGAGCCACAAGCGTAACGACCAGTTTCTGAGCTTAATATTTAGAGCGACACCCTGAAGACTAAGTCCTTAGTTTTCAGGGTTTTTTAATATGAAAGACTTTTTTTCGATAAGTTCTGCCACCTTTGTTTCCAGGTTAGGCGGCAGGTGAACTGAACCATTTAGTTTTTCTTTAAGAGCTTGAAGAACAATGGTTTTTGTATTTTTCCCGCTGCGCCAAATTTCCTGAAAAAATTGCAAATTGGACTGGTCGTCGTTTAGCGGCGTTGGCTGCCCTTCCCATTCTCCTTTGTAGAAGGTAATAAGAGCGGCTAATGCTTTCAACAGATGTTCCGGTAGCCGTTCATTTTTTTCACTATACCATTCCAAACTCGGTAGCAACCTGGTTTTAAATTTTGCAATGGAGTTGAGGGCAATATCTTTTAAACGATGTTCGATAAACGGGTTTTTAAAGCGATCCAGCACTGATTGGGCATAACTTACCTTTTCAGCTTCCGGGTATTCCAGTGTTGGCAGAATATCATCGTGGATCAACTCCTTGATGAAGGTACCTACTTTTTGGTCTTCAATGCTTTCTCTGACGGTTTCCAGGCCATTGAAATACCCCACCGGTACCATGGCGGTGTGGGCACCGTTGAGAATGCGCACTTTTAAAGTTCTGTGCTTGGTCAGATCGTTCACAAATTGGATGTTGAGCCTGGCTTGTAAGGAAGGCAACTCCTTGGCAACCTTTCGATGATCGTCTTCAATAACCCAAACGTAATAAGGTTCGGTCGCAGTCATTAACTTATCCTGATAACCAATTTGTTCTTGAATTTTCCCGGCATCTTTTTCCGGGAATCCGGTTACGATCCGGTCCACTAGGGTATTGCAAAAGGTATTCGCCGTTTCGATCCATTTGATGAAATCATCTTCTAATTCCCACAAACGGGCGTATTGAAGTACGTATTTTTTCAATTGATCGCCGTTGTTTTCGATCAATTCACAGGGTAAGATAATAAATCCCTTGTCCGGTGCTCCGGAGAAATGTTGAAACCGGTGATACAATAATTGGGTCAATTTTCCGGGAAAACTATTGGCCGGATGGTCTTCTTCTTTATCTGTTTGGTTAAAAACAATGCCTGCTTCCGTGGTATTGGAAACAATAAAACGCATGGTCTCGATCTCGGCTAATTTTAAATACCCACGGTAATCATGATAAGGCTGAATGGTACGGTTGACACATTTTACTAACCTGGTATGCTCTACTAATTCGTTGTTTTCGATTCCCCGGACGAGCACGTGGAATAGGCCATCTTGTTCATTCAAGGCGTGATAATCCCCATGCCTGGTTGGTTTTACAATGACCACTCCGCCGTTAAAATCGGTACGTTCGTTCAGTAAATCTACCATCCAATCGACAAAAGCCCGCAGGAAATTTCCTCCGCCAAACTGGATGATACGTTCCGGGCGGACCGCTCTTTCCGCTATATTGTTGTTGTTTAATGGATTCATCAGGTTTAAAGTCAATGATTAGCGCTCTGCTAAAGTAGTAAAGATTTGGGAGATTGGGGTTGACATGAGAAAAATTTGCCCAACCGCCCGATCCTGTTCATCGCTCTAAAGTACTTTTGCCTTATGTTTCATTGTCCATTGAGGAAAACGGGTTGGCCCATACTATTGGACCGATATATAGCCTGGATCAGTGCCAGGGATCTTTTGGCAACCTCGCCGTTGACCAGTGGTTCTTGGTTGGTTCGAATAGCCTGGACAATTTCTTCAATTTGAGTTTTGTGAAGGATGTAGTCAATATCCATAGGGTTGGAAGCTCCCGTATTGGACGCTGCGACTATATTGGCAGGTGGTTCTCCTTGTATGTTCCAGGCAGTAATAACCCCTCCTTCCAATATGATACTGCCATTTTCTCCAAAAATTTCGAGTCTTTCCGGATAACCGGGATAAGCGGCCGTACTGGCCTGTATGGCACCTAGAGCCCCATTCTGGAAGGAAAGCAAGGCCAGACCAAGATCTTCTCCTTCAATCCGATGCACCATAGTCCGGGTCTTTCCAAAAACTTCCCGGACAGGCCCCATGATATCCAGTAACAAGTCGATCGTATGAATGCCTTGGTTGATCAGCGCTGCGCCGCCATCTCCGGCCAAAGTCCCTTTCCAGTCACTGGACTGGTAGTAATTTTCGTCCCGGTACCACTTTATGTAGGCGTTGCCCAAAATTAACTTTCCTAGTTTTCCCTCTCGTACCGCTTTTTTGAGTTGCTGGTAGGATGGGGTGTACCGGTTTTGGAAAATGCAGGCCAGTTTGACTCCTGCTTTTTTACAGGCTTCGATCATTAGATCGGCCCTTTGAACGGTAACTTCGAGAGGCTTCTCAGTAATGACGTGTTTACCTGCTTTTGCTGCGGCTAAAGCGGGCTCCAAATGATTGCCGCTTTGTGTCAATATACAAACGACATCGATCTCCTCTTTGACCAGCATTTCCTGCACAGAAGCATAGGAGTTAATACCAAACTTTTGTTGGGCCAGCCGAGCTCTTTCCTCCGTGGAACTGCACAGAGCCGCTACTTGGCAATTTTGAATTTCATTTATACTTGCAATGTGATGGCCGGCAATCGCACCGGTGCCGATGATACCGAAACGCAGCATGTTATTATTCATGAGAGAACGGGATTTTATTACTTTTCTTTCTTTTATGGGATTGGTATAAACCATTTAACTTCCTAAACAGATTTGGACTTTTGACGCTAGACGCTAGACGCTAGACGCTAGACGCTAGACGCTAG
>CAZHNG010000402.1:0-5844 GCA_964533785.1 uncultured Saprospiraceae bacterium
TCCTACGATGATACACGATATTCGTTCCACGTAGCTGATTGTACTTAAATCTTAAAATATCGGCCATATTTACCCCTTCCCCCAGGTACGAAAACAAAAACATATCACGAGCTAACTGTTCCCAGCTTCCTTCTTCGGGCTCGTAGGTAAAAAATGACCAGATCTGTTCCTTTGACAGTGGGCGTTTTACGTTTTTGCTGGAAGGAATTTTGAATTTGCGTCTGCCAAAAGGATAATCCGATCGCTTGATCGGAGCATTTTTAGATGCAATCGCATCGTTAAAAATGGCGCGTAAGTTTTCCAAATAGATCTTTACCGTATTGATTTTCATAGACTGGTCGAGCATCCACTTTTGGTACTTCTTCAGGTTGTCAACGGAACAATCCTGAAAAGTAAAATCTTCTTTTCCGAAAAACCTGGTAAGTGACGTAAGGCTATCACGGTAACTATCTGCCGTATTAATGCGATCTAGTTCTCTGAGTATTTTAATTTTCTTCTGGTACCAATATTTTAAGGTTAGCAATTCCTTGTAATCGGTGGTTGTCCCACCTTCAGTCTTCCCTTTGAAAAGCTCTTTAAACTTTTTGAAAGAATAGCTTTCTTCGTCCATATCACTCAGGATACGCCGTGCCTTTTGTTCCGCTTCGATCACTTTGTTAGCTACTTCCTTTAATTCTCCTCTTGCTTTTCTATTGCATATCTTTTTTCAATCCTCCTTAGTAACATACTGCCCAATGGATAATCTCCTCGGGACGCGGTTGTGGGTAACGATGAGTTTTAAGGAATAACGACCATCGGAAATCTGTTCACCGGCCTTCAAAACTACCTTTACAGTTGCATCTACCATTACTAGCACTTTTCCATAAAGGTAAAAAAGTGCTAACAATTTCGTGAAAAGTAGTTAATTATTGTTTCATTAAATTGTTTTTGAAACACATTAAAGTGTTGATTTACAGTTTATTAATTTTAATTCGTTATTTGTATTAAAGGTGCTAGATCTGGTTTACACCCAGGGGGTCGGGAGTTCGAGTCTCTCACCGCCCACAAAAATAAAGCTCCATTGAATTGTCTTCAATGGGGCTCTTTTATTTCCACCTAATGCACCACTGTTATATCCTATATTCAAAATCGTTGGACCGATTTTATATTGGTGTAGATTACCATTGCTCCATAAATTTCCTCGGACTTGCCATCTATTCAAAAAACTGTCTGAACAATTTCATCCATCAAAATTTTCTTAAAAATTTAGGTGACCTTTTTCCAATTTCCGGTCTTTATGACAATCAAATCTATTAAAATCATGACAACTTCGACTATTCGATACACGGATACGGCATTAAAAGAATTTCAGACTTTAGTGGAAAGTAAATTGGCCAAAGCTGCTGTACAATTGTTTAATCTCAAAGAACAATTAGAAGATGCCAATGATAACAACGATAGCGGCTACGACCCTGATGACAATAGTAATAGCTTCGTAGACAAAGAGTTTTTACAGGAAATGATTTACCGTCAGGAGAGGCACATCCGGGATCTGGAAAATGCTTTGCTTCGAATCAGGAACAAGACTTATGGTATTTGTGAAGTAACCGGCAGCCTAATTGATAAGAAACGCTTGATGGCTGTTCCTACTACTACTAAAAGCTTGGCCGCTAAATTAAATCCTGTGAAGCCAATACGGGAGGAACGTCCCGCACCCCTTCAGCATAAAGAGCGAGTGATTACAACCAAAGTCCATAAAAAACCTTCGGCTCCTGTGATTACAAAAATTGATGAACATAATGACCTGGAAATAAATTTTTTAGAGGATGAAGATGGGGATGAGGAATGGATTATTGTGCCGTTTGATGAAGAAATGGAAGGTTTAGAGTAGTGATCACTTCCTTTTTTGCAAATTAAAAAGAGGCAGTCTGATTTTTTAGGCGTCTCTTTTTAATTTGTAATTAAGCCAAGTTTTTATGGTTTCATTGAAACCAGGGTTTTCATTAGTTAAAGTCATTTTTAATTGTATTTCTTCACTTTTTTCTTAGCTTCAGCCACTATCTCTTGTTGGGTTCTGATCTCTGCCTCTTTTACTTTTTGATCCTTTTCGTTTTTGGCAAGATCTTCTTCCAATTTTTCAATTTGCTCACGAATAGATTCATTGTCTTTTTTCAATTTTTTCAATTCATTCTCGAGTTTAGAAAGGCTCTTTTCTTGAAGCTTCAAAGCCTCTTCAGCGTGATGAAGGAAGGATTGTTGAGCATACGTGGTTAAAAAAATGTTGGCTTCCTCCACCTGCGTATCGTGCATTTTGGAGTTGAGATAAGCCCCACCTAGATCAAACCAAACGATAACAGACGCTCCCTGATCTTCCGTGCCCTTTTCAGATATCTGGGCGTAAACATCTATAGTGTTTGCACTGAGTTTTTTTATCTGAGCATCATTAGCAAACCATAGTTTCGATTTTCTATTATATTTGGCTTTGGTTTTACAGGACGCCATGTATTTTTTCCACATATCTTCCGCCTCTTTTTTAGTAACCTCCGGTAAGTCAAACATGAATGAATGCTCAGTATCCTTATCCATCATTCTTCAATTAAGTGAAGATTATTTCCGGTTATGCTTATCAACTGACGATCATTATTATTTCGCTTACGCTTTTGCTCAGTCCTTTTTGGATTGCTGGAACAAAAGTTAGCGTTCGAAAGATTCAACTTCATTCAGTTTTTTGTTGAAAAACGATTGAGATGTTGGTTAAAATTTCCTTGCTTAACTAAAGCTGTAACACTTCGTTTTCCGCAAGCCGGTTGGCTCTTTGCACTTTCAATTCATTCCACCAAACCGGAAGGGACGTTTTCATTAAAGTGTCCATGTTCCGCATGAGAATTAGATTTGAGATTCCTTTTGCCCGCACTTTCCAGGACGGATGAAAAGCCCGTAAGCTCATGGCAAAACCACTTTCCAGGTATTCCATATGGTGCCAATAGCCGGAAGGTAAAAAGAGGGTGTCGCCCCTTTCGAGTATAACCTCGTATCCTTGTGCGAATTGAAGTGCAGGGAAGTTATCATACTTTTCATTGCCTTTCCAGGAATGGTAGTTGGAGAAATCGATCATCGTCATCACTTCAAATGGCTTGCGGTATAAAAGATGTTGCTGCTGTAACGGAAATAGTAGTACTCTTTTACGTCCGCAGAATTGAGTATGTAGAATATGGGACAAGTCCATATCAAAATGCATATGGGTGATGGCTCCGGCTCCTCCGGCGAATAACATCGGAAACCGTTTGATAAACCCCTTCATCAGATGTTCCGGCCAGACAAAGTCATTGATCAATTCCGGAGCATGGTGGAATAAATTAAAAAGGAATATTCTCCATTCGGAGTGTCCATTCCGGATCATATCGATGTATTCCCCAAAGGTCACGTAAGCATCGGCTTGATTAACCGGGGTATAAGCATTGCTTTTGACGTTGTTGTAAATCCCCACTTTAACAGACCCGATGAGATCCTTGAAATGATCCCAGCTCCACAAGGTATGAGCGGGCCATGCTGCCGACAAACCTTTGATGACAACAGGTATGTTGGATGGGTAGTAATGCGATTTAAATGCCTGCACTTCATTGGCAGGCAAAGTTTCAATGGAAGCCAGTTTCATAAAAAAGTTATTTGGAAGCTCTTTTTTGCGCAACGAAAGCTTCCCATTCTTTAAATTGTTCTACTTTCATCACTCTGGGAATTTTGCTTTGCCCGGTCATTCTACCATGAGCTGCTTGCCAATCGTAAAACCACTGAGAAGAGATCAATTCCACATTTGGAGCTTTCAGCATAGCTCCCCTTTCGGCCTTGTAATCATCATTGATCTTTTTCAACTGTTCATCCAGCATCAAAGGCAATAACTGATTATCAATACTTGAGTCTATCCCTAAATACCATTTATGGGCGAAGTGAGAACCAGATGTCACCGCACAAACAGTGTATTCCCGAACGTTTACCATTAATTCATCCTCAATCCTCCGAATAGCTTGATCCATATTACCTACGGATAAATGTTCTCCACAAACACTTAGAAAATGATTTATTCTACCGGTGATAACAATTTCAACGCGTTCCTTATCCGTAAACCGGATGGTGTCTCCTATCAGGTAGCGCCAGGCACCGGCACAGGTGCTGATGACCAGGGCGTAGTCAACGCCTTCCTCAATATGTTCTATGGTCAGAGCTTGCGCCTGCGGTTTTAAGTGACCGTTCGCATCGAAGTTTTCCTCATTAAAAGGTACAAATTCAAAAAAGATCCCGTTATTGACCAATAACCGCATGGCCGTAGTATCCGGCCGATCCTGGAAGGCAATAAAACCTTCCGAAGCCAGGTAAGTATCCTGATAGATTAGCGGCCTTTCCAATAAGCGTTCAAAGCCTTTTTGATAAGGGCCAAAAGCGACCCCTCCCGTTACAAACAAAGAAAGGTTGGGCCATATTTCGTGGATGTTACTCAGGTTGTAATAGTCGATAATGTGCTCTAGCGTCAGTTGTACCCACGAAGGGATCCCCGTCAAGATGCTGACATCCCATTGAGGTGCATTTTTTACGATCACCTGTGTCCTTTCCTGCCAACTGGGTAATTCGGCAACTTTAGTACCCGGTTTATAGAACTTTCGCAACCAAAAAGGAGGGATCTTAGCATTGATGCCACTTAGATCTCCTGCGTATACTGCCCCCAGTTCTTTTAGATTGGCACTACCTCCGATCATCAACCAATCTTTGAAATATAAATGATGCGGAAGGTCATATTTAGGCAAACAGCTGAACATACGTAATCCCGCACGCCCCATCGCACGACGCATCTCCTCAGAAACCGGAATGTATTTGGAAGTATCATTGGTAGTACCGGAGCTCAAAGCAAAATATTTGATCTGTCCGGGCCAGGTAACATCGGGCTTCCCTTCTAAACTTTTATGCCACCACTGATCAAAGATCTGGTAATAATCATGAATGGGTACACCTTCCTGGAAAATGGTGATGGGATTTAAAGAATACCTGAGATCTCTAAAACCATAATATTCTCCAAATTCAGTATTAGTCGCTTTTTTCAATAGTTTCTTGAATACTGAAAGTTGTTCTTCCAATGGGTGCTTGGCCGGCATTTCGATCTGACGAATTATACCCATACTTTTTTTTACCAAAGCATTTGTTAGGATCATTCTACTTTATATTTGATTTTTTAGGAAAGACAGAAAAATTATAATTGGTCACCAAATAAAAAAAGTAGTTGCAGCTATCAGAGCTACAACTACCAATTTTTAATTCAATCACCGACCATTCGGTCAATTAGAAATCTACCCGATTTCCACTTTCGTCAAATATGAAGGTATACTCCTCTTCATCGTATTCAAAACTGATGAAGAACTGAACGCCGGAAGGCCTTTCTTCCTTTATGGAAGCAATAAAGTCTTCCACATCCGGATACTCTTCGGCGAAGTAATTCATCAATTTTTCGGGGAGATCAATAACGCCGACAGAGGTAGAAGTTTTTAACCAGTTACCATCTTCCTTAAAATGTGCTTCACTTTCGTAGTTCCCGTTATCAAAAAAAGCGACGTAGATTTCGTCTTCTTCATAATGATCCCAATCCACGTCTTCATTTTCTACATCGGGGTACATTTTATTAAATGTTTTCAAAACCGCTTTGGGTATATCAACAGCATATACTTGAGCGCCCATTACGAATAAAAAAAGCAAACTCAAAAACAACTGCTTCATAAAAATGAATTTAAGGTTTGAATAATTTAATACACTGTAACATAAGTTTCTTAGTGTTTTGAACCACCGGATTTTTGTCCAAATCGATGAGGAAATGGGATTAAGGGA
>CAZHNG010000403.1:0-5826 GCA_964533785.1 uncultured Saprospiraceae bacterium
CAAGCACCCTATCTGGTGTAGCGACAGAAGATCCACCAAACTTCAAAATTTTCATAGGATCAGTTTTCAATGAAAGATTTGACGAAATAAGAAAAAATAAGCAAGTAATTCAGTACAAAAAGCAGAAAAGTTAAAGCTTGTTTCGTTTTTTAAATATTCTAATGGCTTCTTCTTCTTTTCTACGCATCAATTCTTTTTCCGATGAGGCTTTGTCATTATAACCACAAAGGTGAAGAACACCATGGATCATTACCCGCAATAATTCCTCATTGAATGTTGCTTTAAAATTTATTGCATTTTCCCGAACCCGCTCGACACTAATAAAAAGATCTCCTTCAATTACTGGAGGGGTCCCATATGGAAAGGTAATAATATCGGTGTAAGTATCGTGGTTTAAATAGTTCAGGTTGATTTCGTGTAGGAATTCGTCTGAACAAAAAATAAAGGAAAGCTGCTGTAGTTTTTTTTCTTCTTGGTCGACAATAGCGCGGATCCAAGTATAAACGGAAGATTCAGGGAAGGGGAATTCGAAATTATTCAGGTCTTCGAAATGTAAAGAAACCAGTGTGTCCACAATTTAAATAGTAAATAGCATTTCTATAGTACTGCCGTTATCATAGAAACTAATTCTATCAGTCAATTGGCACATGAGAAATACACCCCGGCCGCCAATTTTGGAAATATTTTCAGGTTTAGTAGGATCGGGTAAACTCCGGTAATCAAATCCGCTTCCCTCATCAGATACCTGAATGGCGATTTTATTTCCACGCTTATTAAACTCTATCACAACCGATTTTTCTGCGTCCTTTTTATTCCCGTGGATAATCGCATTGGTGACAGCTTCTGTCAAACTTATCAAAATATTACCATGGAGATCCGGCCCAAGTTGATATTGCCTGACAACTTTTTGCACAAAAGATTCCACCAAAGCAACATTACTTGGATGTGAAGATAATCTAAGCATAATGGGGTGCGAATTCATTTACGTATCTGAAGAAAGATATTGATTTTAAGAAAAAGAATCAAGAGGTTTTATCATCTATGTGACAATAATAGGGATTAAAATATGTTTTGCTACAGAACATACACTTTTTTGACTCTGCGGCACATGAGCTAAGTCACAAAAACCGTGCTATTTTATTTCTGCTTCTTCAGCGTTTTGAAATATTCTTCCACCAAAAACTTGTAATACGGTTTTAGCGCCGGCGAAACCGTGCGATAAGATTCAATTTCGGATTCTCTCTTTTTGATATATTCTTCTAGTGACGGAGGAACTTTTCTTTCAAATTGCTTTGCAGTTTCTGACTTTCGCTTTTCCTCAAACTCCCTTTCTCTCTCTGCCTTTTCATGTTCTAGCAATCTGGTAAGAATATCCTTTTGACGTTTAAGGGTCTCATTATTCAATCGTTTATTCACAAGATCAATTTCACTTTGATCCATCTTGTCGATCAACTCCTGTAATTGCGGGTTAGTCCCTTTTCCCTGTTCCTGCAATTGTTTTTGTTTTTCTTGAAGTGCTTTTCTCAAAGCGGCCTGTCGGGCAGCCATTTCAGCAAATTCCTTACTGGAGATACCTTTTCCATCCTGCATGCCATTTTTCAGCTTTTGCATTTGCTGGTTCAATTGTTGTTGCCCCTGGCTCATTTTATCCTTAGGTGCATTGCCAGGTTTCTGTCCTTGTCCATCTTTTGGTTGGGTGCACATTTGCTGGCCAGCCATCATGCTGGACATTTGTTGCTGCATTTGATTAAGTACTTCGCTAAGCATCAGTGCCAGGTCATTTATATTTTTCATTGCCAACTGTTGATGAGCACTGGCCTGATTTTTCTTGCGATCTTCCAAATCCGTTAAACCAGAACGAAAATGACTCTTAACCTCTGTCACTTTTTCAGTCACAAAAGACTCGATCTGGAAAACACGCTTACTCAATGCTTGCAAACTGTCCTCCACCAATTTAAAATCATCTTCCAGTTTGAATTGTTGTTGCACTAAATCCACATACCTGGGGGTATTCACATTTACATCATCGAACAAAGTCATTAGATCCTCCTGGTCAAATGATAAACCAACTAAATTTTCCAGCAATTGCCGCAGGGCTTGCATGTCTTCTTGCATTTGTTGCATTTCACCCGACTGCATCTGCATGTTCATTTGATTAGCCATATCCTTCATTTTGTCCGAAGCTTTTTGCTGGGACTCCGAAGCTTTATCATTTTGTTGTTGTTGGAGTTGTTGTTGACTATCATTTAGTTCTTGCTCGATATTCTCCATTTGCTCTTCGTTCTGCTGCTCATCACCTAAGTCCCTTGGTTTCTCCAATTCATCATTTTTCTTTTCGATGTTTTCCATTTTTTCCTGTAACTCATCAAATTTTTCATTGATCTGTTCTTGTTTATCCTGCAATTCCTCTTGCTTGCTTTCATCTGATGGATCGGTTTGCTCGGTTTCTTCACTAAGTTCTTCTTGTTCTTCTGCTAGTTCCTGCAAATCATCGACCATATCCTTCATCTCTTTTTCCAATTCTAGCTGCTTGTATAATTCAAGCATCCGATCCAACTCCTTTTCCATCTCTTCATCACTAAACTCCATTTCTTCGATCATTTCAAACGCCACATCTTTCTCCAATTCTTGCAACAGTTCTTCGATCTGTTCCATTAATTCTTTCATTTCCTCACTCATCACCTCGTCGAACATTTCCTGCAGCTTTTCTTGTTTCTCCATAATTTCTTCGTCCATCTCAGAATATTGCTCTTGATTTTTGAGGTTCTCCTCAAACTTTTCTTTCGCATCCTCTATCTTCTTTTCCAAGTCTTTCTGCCTATCCAGCAACTTTTCTAGTTCTTTACGACTCTGCCAATCCAGGTCTTTTTCCTGAAGGAGTTTTTCCTTCATTTTCTTTATTTCTTGTTGAATTTTCTGGGATTCTTCTAAAGCCTTTTGTAATTCATCTTTAATTTGTTCATCATTTTGCTCTTCCTGTGCTTTGAGTTCCTCCACCGTTGGAACAGAAAAGACCATAATATTTGACCTGGCAGATTTACTCCCGTTCACTTCATCATTGTCGAATACCTCAAAAAAATATGTGACTTCATCCCCTGGTTTAAGTTCAAGACTATTCAGGTCGAAGACATGGTTAAAGCGGATCTGGTTACCGCTTGGTTTAGCCAACTTAAATGTTTCTTCGACTGCTTTTCCACCTTCTCTATTGACCGTATAATTAAAGGAAAGATTGAGCAAGCCATAATCATCAGAAGCATCTCCTACAAAATATACAAGTTTGTTATCGGTACTATCATCGAATTTTTCAACTGAAATATTTGGATATAGATCTTGGATGGTAGTAATGGAATACAAAACCGAATCTGCATTTGGTAAGATGGCATTAGAAATATAGACCTTATAAGCTTCGTCTTGTAGTGCTCTTTTCTCATAAGTAAACAGACCTTCATCAAATCGATCGGTAATGATTATGGTGTCTGCCGAAGAAAATTTCATGGCGATCTCATCAGTTCTTTCGGCATTGAATATCCAGTCGAGTTTAGTTCCTATTGGGATTACTAAATCGCCAATACTTTTTAGCGTTTCGTCCTTACGACCTGTGTAGGCAGGGTAATCTAATACAACCTCGAAGTCTAACAAATTGGGTTTTTCCAAAACATCCAAGTCATAAGGAACTGAGTTAACGCCACTCGAGTAAAGCTTAAATTCAGTATCCTCCTGAACATTATTGAACTGATAAGTAAACTTGTCAGCTGCTTCCTTATTGAGGCGGTATTGGTAATTATCAATTTCAATGAATACTTCATTAGGAAGAAGCTCTCCTTCAATTTTTACTTCTAATAAAAAATCTTCAAACTGTACGACCTGCAAATTGTCTTTGTCAATTACAAAAGAGAAGGGAGCCGGTTTTTCGAAAGCAACACTGTTACGCAATAAACGGCTGGTACCGTCTTTTATAACACTAGGCGCTGTAAATAGAATGATCAGTAACAGCAAAAGCGGGGGAAGTGCATATCGCAAATATTTTCTATTCTCCTTTAAATCAATGGCGGATTTAAAAGGAACGGGTTCTATTTCCTTTGATTTCTGGTCAATACTGGCCTCGATCAAATCTTTTTGATCAGCTATGCTGCTTTGGGTTTTCAGTTGAAGGACATTCAACAATTTATCCTTCACATCTGAAAAGTGATTCCCGATAATTGAAGCCGCCTGATGGTGTGAGATCACCTTCCCGAGTTTAAAATACTGAAGGATCGGACGTAGTACCCAACCATAGAGGGAGATAACACTAATGCCGATAAAAGAATAGAATAAAATTTTCCGAACCGTTGTACTAAAGTAGAACTCATGCTCCAAAAAACTCATTCCTAAAAACAGGAGGACTACCAGCGCAATAAAATACAAAGCTCCTCTAATCATCTTGTTCACGTAATACTTACGTGTGAATTGGTCCAACTTATTTATCAGCAGGTCGTAGTTATCTGATTGACTCATTTGTTCTCCTTTTTAAATTACCTATACTTTAAGATTAGAAATATTTTGCGTATAACCCAACTATATTAACAGGAAAATTCTGGAAAAGATGCTTCAAAGTCAGCCAAAAAAGTAAAAACGAAAAAGAAATGACTTTTAGATCTCAATTATGGTATGTGGCTGTAAATCGACTTGGGTTTGTTGCAAGTTGGAAGTCATTCCCAGAAAAAAGCCGCCACCGCCGGCACCGCATAATTTTAATCTAAACAGATCCCCGTCTAAACTTTTCTTCCATATTGGAATAAATGAGTCCAGTATCATGGGCCTCAAGTATTTTAATTGATATTGACTGATGTTATCAACGTTTTTGAAAAGTGCTGGTTCATCTTGGTGAATTAATGATTGAATCGCATTATCCGTTTGTTTCATCAAAACAGATTTGACCGAAGTCAAATAATGGTCATCTTTGCAATAGTCCAAATATTTTTTCACCAAAGGTTCTGTTTTTCTGGCTATTCCGGTATCTAGCAGAAAAAAATGATACTTTAACAATTTTGGAGAATGATCCAGGACATGAATCTCCTTGCCGGAATCAATGCAAACCGGTTTATTCAAATAACTAACCAAGGGATCGATGCCTGAACTAGCGCCGTGGAAATAACTTTCTATTTCAGCAAGCTTTATTTTTAGCTCAGATAACTTGACCTTCTTTTCTTGAATAGAGTAAGCACTGTATACTGCTGCACTAAGCGCACCGGAGCTACCCACTCCATAGCCAACCGGAATATTTGCTTTAAAATATCTTCCCTTATGAAGATCAGCTTCGAACTGTTGCAGATCCAACCAGGCTATTTGTTTTCCTTTTAAAAATTCCAATAATCCGTACAAAGATCGCTGATCAGGATGTTTGCCGAAACTGTTTGTCCATTGCCCAAAAAACTTATTAAAGGGAATGGCCATAGCTTTTGAACCTTGAATAATACAATATTCTCCAAAAAGTAATATTTTAGAAGGAAAGATCATAGCTGTTCTAGCATATCACTGTAAGAAAAAGGGAGCAGATCTTGCTCTGCTATTTCCAGGATTTCCATATAATACGCACACTGTTTTAATAAATCATTTTCTGATATATCTCCCGAAGTATTGATCGCTTCAATTTCCACAAAAGCCCCCAGTCCTTTTACCTCATCGATATGAAATTTTACATTATCAATAAAATAGATGGAACGCATTTTATCCACAATTACTTTTTCCCCTATTGCTACTGACAGAATTTGCTTTAAAGATGCCGTTTCATTGTATCCCCTAACGGCACCCCATCTTTCCTAATCCCTAAAATCTTGTAATCTTTGC
>CAZHNG010000404.1:0-5796 GCA_964533785.1 uncultured Saprospiraceae bacterium
TTCAGCATAAAATTTGCCTCGCTTTCGCTCGTTCATGACCCACCGAACAAGTCTAATATTATTTAATCAGATTATTGTACGTGGTAAATGTAATGAAATTAAGCAACTAAGTAATGGCCTCACAACAACGTTCAAAAAAATCAGACCATCCGCTGATTCGAAGCCAGGTTTAGATTTCGGATTACTTACATTATTTTATAATTTTGTAGCTTTACTTAAATTTAAGAGCATGAGCTTATGCTGAATTACGATTTTAGTCAAAATCAATCAGTTACAGCAAAAACCCAAAAATTGATTTTTGAGCTATCCACTTCGGAAGATGATCATCAAAATATTTATATAACAGGAAACTTTAATAACTGGAGAGCTGGCATAGAAGCATACCGGCTCAAAAAGATAAGCCCGCACCACTACCGTATTGCGTTAAATGCCGGGCATTTACCTGAAAAACTGGAATATAAATACGTCAAAGGAAATTGGCAAAATGAAGAGTTGGATGAGCGAGGACGAGTTGTTTTAAATCGTAAAATAACATGCGGAGCAAAATTAGTAAAGGATTATGTGCCCCGCTGGAGGAAAAATTTTTTAATGTACAATCCTTCATTTTTACCAGAAAAAGTTGTTATTTCGGAAAATTTTGAAATACCACAACTGATTAAAACGAGGCGCATCACAGCATTGGTGCCGCACAACTACCGCTATACTGATAAATCTTATCCTGTACTTTATCTACAGGATGGTCAAAATTTATTTGATGACTATGCCCCTTTCGGCAATTGGGGGATCGACAAAAAACTAGCTCAATTAGCGGAAGCAGGAAAAGGGGACATTATTATCGTAGCCATTGATCATGCAGCAGAAGAAAGGATTGCCGAATTCACCCCTTCACATAATACAAAGCTTGGAAAAGGCGAAGGAGAAAAATACGTCAAATTTCTTGCCGAAACGCTGAAACCCTATACCGATAATCATTTCCGAACAAAGCCGGAACGGCTGAATACCGGGATCGGAGGCAGTTCAATGGGGGGCTTGATCAGTATTTACGCCGGTTTAATGTACCCGGAAATCTTCAGTAGGATCATGTTGTTTTCACCATCGCTTTGGGTAGATCCCAACATTCATTTTAACCTGGTTAGTTTCTTGGACCCAAACAATTTGAAGATCTACCTATACGGTGGAGGACAGGAGGGGGCCAATATGGTCAGAAATATCGAATGGTTCAAAAGCACCCTGGAAGGTCGTGGAATGCAGGAAAACGTTCACTTTAAAGTCTCTATCGACCCCAACGGCAAACACAACGAAGCAAAGTGGGGAGAGGAATTTCCCAATGCGATAGAATGGTTGTTCAACCAAGCCATTTGATGATCACTTACTTATCAAACCCCAATATATATAAGATATTATTTTCCGTATTTCTTTATTTTTGAAGTAAAAGAGTAGTTTGTTAACGCTGAGTTAAAGGAAAGTAAATCCATCAATATGCTTCCCTAAGATGCTCTGAAAGAAAAACATTATGACCATTAAAGTTACGCATCAACCAAATCCGAATTTAGAGACTATTATCATCCCCATCGGAGGAAAAAATACTTTAGAAAGTGCCCTTCCCGTTCTAGAATCAGAATACGGTGTTTCTCCAAACCTTATACGCCTTGATTTTAAAGGAGACAGCGGAGAAGTTCACACCATTTACAGTAAAGAAGGTAAAAGAGCATTTCTGATAGGCCTCGGAACAACTTTAAGTTTTTCTGCTACGTTGAAAGCATTTCGTCAACTATCCCACAAATACAAGCGTAAGCTTTCTTCAAAATTATCGATTAACTATTTATACAATAACAGCCCGGAAAACATTGGCGAGCAGGTAGAAGCGGCTCTTAACGGTCTGGTATTAGGCACTTACCAGATCGGCAGGTTTAAGACGGAAATTCCAGACGAACATCCACTGGCACTTGAAACCACTCTTGTTAACGTTATTTGTGAGCCGGAATCAAAAGCTACCGTTAAAGAATCGGCGGAAAAAGGGGTTGTTATCGCCAAAACCCAAATGAGCATTCTCGACCTGGTCAATGCCCCAAGCAATAAGAAAACCCCAAGTCACCTTGGAGAATGGGCATTAAACTCTGCTGAAAAATATGGGTACTCAACCCGGGTAATGGATAAAAAACAAATTGAAAAAACAGGGCTAGAAGCTTTGCTTGCCGTAAACCGGGGTAGTGAACATCCGCCTGTTTTTATCATTATGGAGTACAAAGGAGGAACGAAGTCCTCGCCGACGATCGGATTAGTCGGTAAGGGAGTAACCTTTGATAGCGGCGGTCTTTCTCTTAAACCTTCCAATAACATGCACTACATGAAAAGTGATATGGGAGGTGCGGCAGCGGTTTTTGGCACCCTGGAAGTTGCCGCTAAACTAAAATTGCCCGTTAATTTGGTCGGAATTGTACCCTCAACCGACAATAGCATCGGCACGAATGCCATCAAACCAAGCGACGTAATCAATTCCTACAGCGGTAAAACCATCGAGATCATTGACACGGATGCGGAAGGGCGCTTAATTCTTGCCGACGGCATTGCCTACATGCTTAAGCATTACAAACCGTCCACTTTGATTGATCTGGCTACACTGACTGGAAGTGCGGTCCGTACTTTCGGATATCATGCCGGCGTACTATTTTCAAACGATGATCAATTGGCACGTCAGCTTGCCAATGCCGGCGACAGAACAGGAGAGCGGGTGTGGAGGCTTCCAATTTGGGAAGTTTATAAAGAGGATTTAAAGTCTGATGTAGCAGATATCAGAAATTTCAGTGGTAAACCAGTAGCAGGTGCTATCGCCGCCGCTAAATTCCTGGAATTTTTTACCGAAAAGCACCCTTCCTGGGCGCATCTCGATATCGCAGGAGTAGCTTTCGGAGATACGGAGTTCACTACCCAAAAAAGTGCCACTGGTTATGGGATCCGGCTACTTATTGAGTTGCTCAGGGAAATGAGTTCTTCCCATAAAGAGAAAATGGCTTCGGCTCAAACCATTCCAAACCATAAATAAAATTATTATCCAAATTATTAAGTTTTATACCGAATCTTATGCCGCGTCCACTTACTTTTCTATGCTTAGCATGCTATTTCAAAGGGATTGACTTTATTAAAACCTGCAAAGAGCTGGGTAATACAGTGTTGGTATTGACCAAACATAGCCTAAAAGACAAGGAATGGCCTTTCGAGTCGATAGACGAGTTTTACTATGTCGAAAAAGACGACAATTCAGCTCAAAACATGGAATCAATAGCCAAAGGGTTAGCGGTAGTTATGAGAACCAGACAAATTGATCGCATTGTAGCCCTTGATGATTTTGATGTTGAAAAAGCCGCATTTCTGAGAGAGCGTTTTCGGATACCGGGAATGAGCTTTAGTGCTTCCCAATTTTTCAGAGATAAGTTGGCCATGCGTATGAAAGCGAAAGCCAATGGCATTTTAGTCCCGCCCTTTAGTGCGCTGTTCAATGACGAGGCGATTAACCATTTTGCAGATAACAATCCAGCCCCCTGGGTGGTAAAACCAAGATCGGAAGCTTCCGCCATCGGGATCAAGAAAGTGGAGTCTAAAGATCAACTATGGGATGTCATCCACCAATTGGGTGAAAACCGCCCCAATTACCTGGTGGAGCAATTCAAACCCGGCGCTGTTTACCATGCCGACTCTATTAACGCCGATGGTCAAACCCCCTTTTGCCGGATCTCCAAATACGTTAACACTCCATTCGACGTTGCTCATGGCGGAGGCGTTTTCAGAACGGCAACATTGGAATCGGGCAGTGAAGAAGAGCAATATTTACAATCTTTCAACAATAGATTGATGCGGACTTTCGGCCTTCGGTTTTGTGCATCGCATACCGAGTTTATAAAGTCGGAAGAAGATGGTCAATTTTATTTCCTGGAGACTGCCTCCAGAGTAGGGGGAGCTCATATTGCTGAAATGGTAGCGTTTTCTTCCGGCATTAACTTATGGGCGGAGTGGGCTAAAGTAGAAAATGCCGTAGGCAAAGGCTTGCCTTACCAAGTTCCGCCCATTAAAAACCTCGCAGCCGGACTTTTGGTTTCCCTGTCAAAATTCGAAAATCCCGATACTACAAGGTTTGACGCTCCGGAAATCGTTTGGCGACTCCAAAAATCTTACCACCTCGGCTTTATCATGGTTTCCAAACAGTTAGACAGGATCCTGACTTTACTGGATCAATACGCCGAGGAAGTCTACCACCATTTCCACGCCAGTTTACCCGTAAACGATAAACCCGCAGATTAAATGAGTAGTCAAAACGGCTTTACCCACACGATTTAATGACAAGTATTCTATAATGTACTTTTTTGTAATCAAATAAATTATTTTTCGTCATTTTATAATCATAAAAATCACACCCTCATCTAATTTTAGTGTTAAAATTTTGTTTTTCTCCCACCTACGTTTAATTTTGACCTGCTTCAAAAGCATAAAGCAAACACCGATAGGTGCCAAAGCCAGTTAATCAAATAACTAGATTTTCCCTTACTGATAAAATCTTCAAATATCATAACTAAGGGCGGTAGTAATTCGTTTAACTGGGATTTGTTGACCAATTAAACACTCATGGGAAAAGAAAAATTTACCTATAACTCGCAAACACTACGATACGAAAAGGTAAGAGAACCCTTAAGTATTAAATTATTACGAATTTTCGGGTTTCTGTGTACCGCTACTTTAACTGCTTTCCTTTTTACTTTAATACTCCACCGATATTTTCCATCTCCAAAGGAGAAAGCCCTCATGAACGAAATTGAAGTCATGAAGGCAGAATACCAAAAACTGGGCGGCGTGGTAGAAGTATTCAAAGAAGAATTAGAACATTTACGTGACAGAGATGCCTACGCTCACCGGATGGTCTTCGGAATGGATCCGATCGACGACGGCGTCTGGGAAGGTGGTGTTGGTGGTCACGATCAGTACAAGGAGTACCTGGAATTAAAAAACTCTGGAGAACTGCTTGCCAATACCAAGCAAAAAGTAGATAAGCTGAAACGCCAAATGGTTATGCAATCCAGATCTCTGGACACCATAATAAACCTGGCAAAGGAAAAAGAGAAGATGTACTCCTCGATACCTTCGATCAAACCGGTAAGATCCGATAAACTCGCCAGGAACATGAGGTTGCTATCCGGGTTTGGCCTCAGGATCCATCCAATCTACAAGGTTCCTAAATTTCATTACGGTATAGATTTCACCGCTCCAAGTGGAACGCCAATACAAGCGACGGGAGACGGAAAGGTGGTCAGAGCCAATGTTAGTTCCTCTTTTGGAAAGGTAGTCGAAATAGATCATGGTTATGGATATCGGACTCGATACGCACATATGAAGAAAATAACCGTTAAGCGAGGACAAAAGGTTAGCCGCGGTCAGGAGATCGGTTTGATCGGTAGTACCGGTCGTTCCATAGGTCCTCACCTCCACTACGAAATTCACTACAAAGGAAAGCCAATCGATCCGATTAGTCATTGCTTTGACGGCTTATCGCCACAAGAGTATGAGCAATTGGTTCAGGCTGCACAGGTGGTGAATCAATCTTTCGACTATAATTTGGAGGAGCATAAACACTAGCAGAGGCTTTAATATTTTACGTAAAAAAACGCCAGGAGACACAGAGTTTCTTGGCGTTTTTTTTTGCGGTGAACTAATATCATTTTGAATTTACGATTGTGTCTTTCTTTACCTACTATCGGGTGCAGCCCGATTTTGATGTACAACGATCGGATGTAGTACAAGCATCTGTAA
>CAZHNG010000405.1:0-5791 GCA_964533785.1 uncultured Saprospiraceae bacterium
CGTAGGCATTTATGGCCAGCAGACTGTCTTCCGCTGTTCTCTCGCCGCCTAAGCCACCGTAATAACTTCCTCTTTCCGTATTTTGTGCAGAAGCATAGACGGAAAGTTTGTTCCGGTTATCTCTACTCCATTGTTCATAATTGAGGCCACCAAAAAAGGTGTTGTGGTCCAGCTCTTCCGTGATGTCCGTAAAATGTGGTGCCAGGTCTAGACGGTCTCCCCCCCTGCGGTATTCATTAAGCGCACTGAAGTCAAGGGAAATTTTGCTGCGGTCTCCCGGTTTGAAGAAGGCTTTTGCTCCCAAGACTGTATTTTCCAACTGCACCAGTTCGGTAAATCCATCCCCATTGGCATCGTAGCTTTCCCGGTTGCGGCTCATCCCGTAAAAGGTAACCCCATTGGTCAGGCTTTCATTTACAATGGATCCATTGATGTTAAAGGTCTGATCTAGAGCCTCGCCATCAATCGAAGCCGTATTTGAGCGAAATTCCCAGACGTTTTCTACGGGTTCTTTGGTGATAATGTTGATCGTACCGCCGATGGCATTGGATCCATAGAGAGCAGAGCCTCCACTCCGAACCACTTCTACCTGCTCTACAATGTTAGAAGGGATTTGATCCAGACCATAAACACTATTCAAGGCACTAAAAATGGGACGACTGTTGATAAGGATTTGAGAATAAGCCCCTTCCAGTCCATTTAACCGTACCTGTGTGAAACCGCAATTTTGGCAGTTGGTCTCTACCCGAACGCCAGGCTGAAAGTTTAAACCTTCCGAAATGGCAATGGATTGGGTAGCGTTGAGTAATTTGTTATCCACCACATTCACCACTATGGGGTTATTGACCCGATCTTGCTCGTACCGCGTGCCGCTGACCACTATCGTTTCCATATTTAAGGCATCCTCCTGCAATGAAAAATTTTTCTCTACCGATTGCCCGGCCTCAAAGGATGTGTTTTCGGATACGGAAAGATAGCCCAGAAAATAAACCTTGACGAGATAAGTTCCAGCCGGGATGCCCCCTATGGAGAAGTTACCATCCTTATCGGCAATTGCTCCCAAATTAGTGCCTTCGAGCGCAATACTGGCGGCGCCTAAAGGTTCTCCGGTTTTGTCACTCACCTTACCAGAGAGGATGGCATTCTGTCCGTACACTGCAGAGGTGAGTATGAGCAGTAAGATGGACAGCGTAATTCTATTATAGCTATTATTTTTCATTAGCATAATGTTTTGTACAATCATATCATTATCCAATGAAAATGATTTTATTTTTCAGTGTCAAAATGTTTGGTCCCAACTGCTTCCATATTAGAATCATGAAAAAAGATTTAGAGATGCATTCGTATCAATTCTAAGCAAGAGCCGATTTTCACCTTTCTCCTCAATGGCAGGACTGCGGTGATGAACGGCGCTCCCATCCGGGTACAAGGCACCTTTCAAAATGACGATGTCACCTGTTTGGGCCTGCTGTATTTGCTGTGTATCAATGTCGATATCTTGATTCTTACCTCCTGATTGTAGAGCTTTGAAATTAATTGCTTCATCTGGTAACCAAAGGGTGCCGGGGCCAATATAGGTACACAGCAATCGTAAATCATTCATGTCGGTATGAAATTTGCAACACATATTTGTACTAACGGTGGTCAGTAGTAGACGAAATGAGACAGCTTTGGAAGTCTTTTCGAATAATCTTAGGAGTTCAGAAATATCCTCAAAGAGGTTTGGGCAATCGGGAAGATGGCTACTAAAATAATCTTCAAGTGTGGATAAAGTTTCTTCTGCAGTTCCGCTTGCCCGACATTCGACTCTTTTAGCGGCAATACCGGCGAGCTCTGTTTCTAGGGGTTCGATGCTACGCCTGTAAATCGCAATATTCTTGGATGGCAAATGAATATCTTGTACTACTTCACCTTTATAGCCGATAATCGCATTTGTGAAGGTTTTTTCTGCCTTTATCATAAGTATTATAAGGTTTTTGATTTGAAAATCTTAAGCGAGTGGTCATTTAAATTGATCACCTGCATATATCATCCTTTATACTAAACCCCTTGTCGTCAAGGACTTTGATGGCCACAGGATAAAGCCGCATAGATTTCTGTATTCAGTTCAGCGTACTGAAATAGTGTTATCGATTCATATTATCCTTGAGTTAGCGTTTCTGAAATATCCGTTCTCGATGCCTGAATAGCCGGTAATACAGCTGCTAAAAACCCGATAGCAATGGCTCCAAGGAATAAATACCATTCTTGGTTCAAAAATTGCCAGCCTGAAAAAGAGTAGCGGTATGCGTCTTTCATGACCCTTGCTAATAATTGCATGCCTACATGGCTAAAAACCATGCCTATTAGGAAGCCCGTTACTGCCAATAAAATACCTTCACTGATAATAAGAAAAAACAACTTAAAGGGTGTAGCACCCATGACACGCATAAGTGCAAGCTCATATTTCCGTTCTTTTAAAGAATTAAAAAGAGAAATGAAGACACTTAGTCCGGATACGAAAATAATGACAATTGCCAACGCCCGCAACGCTTGTTCTCCGGTATCCATTAGGCTAAATAACCGATTGATTTCAATAGAAGGTGTAGCTGCCTGCATGTCGGTATTATCATTGATATTGCGTTGCATATTAAGGGCTTGATAATTTCGTCCTCGGAATTGTATAAGTAGCGATGTAATTTCAGCGTCGTCGTTTTCTTCTAATAGGGGTTTGGGTATGGCGTTCAATTCAGCTTCATGATCGTGGTCATGGTCGTGTTCTCCTTCGTGATCGTGTTCTCCTTCGTGATCGTGTTCTCCTTCGTGGTCATGCTCTCCTTCATGGTCATGATCTCCTTCATGGTCTTCGTGTGCTGTTTCTTCATCGTGGTGTTCCCCTTCTTCATGATCATGTACTAACCAGAAACTTTGGGTAGTCGTCAAAATCAGTTGGTCAACGACGGAGCCGGTGGGTTTTAAAATACCGACCACCTTAAAGGCTTGGGCATCATCGTGTTCTAGATTTTCATCCTCGACGAAACCGTGTGAGCTTTTAAATTCGTGTCCCAGGTCAATACTGAGTTCTCTTGCTACACTTGCGCCGATGGTGACCTCAAAATTGCGTTCCCAGATTTTTCCTTCGGCGATGGACGCGTTATATAATTGTAGAAATTCCTGTGTAGTACCCACAATTCGGTAGCCCTTGAGGTTATCCCCTAAAGAGATAGGAATTGCCTGTTCGATCAGCGGATGATTAGGATTCATATAAGGCTTTGCCTCTTTCAAGGATATATTACCCGTCGGGGCATCAATATGATACATACTATTGAGAATCAATTGCAAAGGGCTTCCTTTGGCGCCGATAATCAGGTCTATCCCCGCCAGGTTTTTATCAAAATTCTGCTGCAATTGATTTTTAAGCAACAACAAAAGGGAAATTAAACCAACGCCCAATGAGAATAGCACGATACTGAGCAGCATTGAAAGTGGTTTATAGGTCAGATTTTTCCAACTTAGATTTATAGCATTCATTATTTTCTATTGTGTCGGTTGAAGTTTGTAAAAGGTATTGGCAATTTCTAGGATCTGATATTGTTCCATACTGATATCTCTACAGTTGAATTTGTTTGTCAAACTCTGTTTTTAAACGATTATCATGCGTGACGATCAATAAAACCGCGTTAACCATAGTCGCTTGTTCTTTTAAGAGTTCCAGTACTCGAGCTGTATTGGTATCATCCAATGCGGAAGTGGGTTCATCTGCTAAAATGATATTTGGTTGATTGATAATAGCTCTTGCGATAGCGACTCGTTGTTGTTCACCAACACTTAATTCTTCCGGTTTTTCCTGAAGTTTATGATTAACATTGAGTGCTTCCAGGATAGTGCTGATCCGAGCGTAATTGACTTTTACGCCAGCTAATCGTTGTGCTAACGCCAAATTTTCTTTTACGGTCAAAGAGCGAACAAAATGCGATTGTTGGAATACAATGCCAATATGCTTGCCTCGAAATCGGTCTAATTGGGCGGCGCCAAGCTGATTGATATTGGTGTTATCAATGCTTACAAAACCAGCCTTCGGAGTACGCAAGCCGGCTAACAGTTGAAGCAGCGTAGTCTTACCACTCCCGGATTGCCCTAACAACAACCAATGCTCTCCAGCTTTGCATGTGATATCAGGAAAGATCAGTTTTTCATTTACGGAATAATTGAATTTTAATCCCCTGGTTTCCAGCATGATAGAATTTTTAGTTTTTTTCAAAATGAAATTTCAACCCTAAATCCCGCTGAGAACTATAGCGGATGATATTATTCCACATTGGGCTTTTACTAATCTTGCAGGTCCCACACAACTTGTAGCATCTCTTTACGGCTCGGCGGCGTGTTATCGTGTACCAAAGCACGGTATAATCCTAGACAACAAAGCAATAGTAATGTGATAGTAATTATTCTGCTATGGGTGGTCCAGTACCGTGTTTTTATTGCACGTGGCTTTAGTTGGTAGGTTAGCTGCCAGTTATAAAAATGAGCATAAGCGATCAATCCGCCACCAACTGCCATAAGCCCATGCACTATAGTAACAAACATTATTTGCGCGAAAAACAATCCGAGAAAACCCAGTCCGGCTATTAACAAAGGGCGCATATTATGATGCTTATTGAAATAGCTCGGTAGCAACGACCAACTTGCAATGCCGATACTCGTTCCGATAAAAATCCATTCTCCAAGCGGATTCATCAGCCAATGCGCTCCCTCGAATATTCCCAATAGGAGAATCAATGGCATAAGCATACAATGTAAGGCACAAAGTAATGATGTCCCAAATCCCACAAAATCCCAATGCCAGCTGAAAAACCTCAACATGATAAATAAATGTTAAAATCACCTTCCGAATTGAAATAATGTTGCAAATTTACAAAAGAGTCTAGATTTTCGCAACAATGTTGCAAATTTACTTTAGAGAAAATTCCAATAATGAAAAAGAGTGTTTTATTTATTTTGATGTTAATAGGTCTGCCAATAACAAATTGGGCGCAAACGAATCTTACTTGGAAGCAACTTGCGGACATTGACTTTGAGCCGCGTTTTTTTGAAGAATACAATCAAAAATACCTGGTGCCCCTATTTGGTAAAAAGCCCAAAGCACAGGAAGGAAAAGAAGTTATGGTTTCTGGTTACGTAATACCACTTGATGCTGAATTTTATGTGCTTTCTAAAAACCCTTACGCCACTTGTTTTTTTTGCGGTGTTTCAGGGCCAGAAACGATTGTAGAGCTACAATTAAAACCTGAAGCGGTTAAGCGCTATAAAATGGATCAATACATGACTTTTAAAGGTACGTTGAAATTAAATGATTCCGATGTGGATCACTTTTGTTACATTTTGGAAAATGCGGAACCGGCATCAAAGTAAGTAAGACTGCAGATTCCACCTGCCGGCTATTACTTGCACCCACCTACCGTAACCGCCTAAGGCATATACAAAAGTACTCGGACACATTTAAATTACGTATTAAATTGAGCGCCTTTTAGCCCAGTACTTCGTTGAAAATGCGCGCCGAAGCTATGGCTGCGCCTGTGCTTTTCGCCTCGTCCTGGACTAAAATCCATCTCAATTTAATGGAAACCCAAATATGTCCGAGTAAGTGGATGGACAATTATAAGTTATGCTTATTACACACTCTCCTGACGTTTACAGTCAGGACGATAAATGTCCTGATCGCAAGCATCAGGACGATAAATATCCTGATCGCAAGCATCAGGACGATAAATGTCCTGATCGCAAGCATCAGTACCCTCACAATCAATCACAC
>CAZHNG010000406.1:0-5764 GCA_964533785.1 uncultured Saprospiraceae bacterium
GCTACACACTATCTTTGTATTGTCCAAAGAGAAATAATCTAATTAAGTTAAAGTGCGATAATGGCATCAGGGCCTTGTGCGCTGATGCCGACTTTCACTGTTTTTTGGAAATGATTGGAAACAATTGTTCCCCCTTAAAAATTAGTGCCTCTTCAGTGGCATCTTTACGAGTTATTATTTTTTCTGTGAAACACTTTTTTTCTTACCTCCGGTAAGCATATAATTTTATGCCCCATCTGAAAGTCATTTTCCTACCTTCAGCAGGTTATCCTTTTTAAAAATAGATATTCTACTTTAAATAATTGAATATTAATTACTTGTATACGAAGTATTCGTATATGAGGGTGAGATAGTCATTTATGCTAGTGCTGGAAAAGGAACAGCCCCTTCTTCAAAAAAAAATAAACTAGTGAGTATAAAGTAGGGGCTGTCTGTATATTTCTATATCATCAAACTGGTAGTAATACGTTATTAAATGGAAAAACGCTGCCGGTGAGGTCAACTTTGACTAAAATTTTTTACCAACGTCTTTAATTCAGCTATGTATTTTTGCTTTTTGGGGACTCGCCGATTAAGGTTGGCAGGCGTAAAAAAGCAGTGGCTTTCCAAAAAATTGATCTGAAGTAAATTCCAGTCTTTTTCGCTACTTACCACCTTAAAAGTTCTGAATTCTTTATACAAGGTATTGCCGATATCGTAAAAATCATCACGACCGAGATAATCCAGATCTGCGTCACAAAGCACCGCTTCCAATTTATTTTTGGGCGTTTGTGGGATTTTGGTAGCCATGATCATATTGCAAATTAAGTCAATTTGACTAGGTAAGTAACCGTATGCGGGTAATGAACTTCGGGCGATTTGGCATCCTAACCTCTCGTGTTCTTTATTATTGATGGTAAAGCCGGAGTCGTGAAACAAGGCGGCAGTTTTTACTAGTATAGATTTATAGGGAGGGATATCTTCCAGCTTACAAAGATCTTCGGTAACGTATAAGACGTCAAGGGTGTGATGGAGCCCATGATAAGTAAGTTCAGGTGAGAGTTCTTTTGACAGTTTATCAATTATGAAGGCTTTTGCTGCGTGAAAGTTCATGAAGTAGTCTTCTTAATGTTTACAGGAAACTTTCCCCAGTATATTTACCGGGATTCACTGATAAAGGTTATAAGATCTAAAATGTAGAGAAAGCCTTATACTATAATAAATTTTGGAACATTAACGAAGATATTATTTTGATTATTGTTTATGTTGTTACGAAGTTCGGGATGTTAGAGTTACGGGGATACGGGAATCCCCTACGAACGTTTGGAAGAGCATTCGTATGATCCGCAGCCCCGCAAGCTCTTTGGTAATGCTTGAATTGGGCAATTTTATTTTAACAACACTACCCCGGAGGCCAAAAACTTAAATTCTTCTTTGGGCTCAGTAATGGCGGCAATTTCTTCCGCGGATTTTCCTGCATCTTCAGCGTAGTGTCTTAATTCGTCGACCGGCGTCAATTCCCGGTAGGCATAGCCTTCCATAACTACCTGGCGACCGGAAATATCTTTTGGAACGAAGAAACCATAATCCTTGAACCGAACCATCATAGAAGGTTTATTTTCTTGGGTAAGGGTCATCCAGCAGCCTTTTGCCTGACAAACTTCAGCTACTGTTCCAACGACTTTACTGGCCACTGAGTCCTGAGATTCCAGTTGACCTAGAATATCGTCAAAGGTTATAGCCCCCTCCATACTGATCGTATCGCCGAAAAAGCCTGCGGCTTCCATGGACGATGAACTTTCTACTGTATTTTCAATAACCGCTTGATTTTCAGAACAAGCTACGGCAATGAACAGGCATAATGCCCCTAAAAGGATATTTTTTAAAGAATTCATAACTCAAATTTTATCGTAAAAATAATGCATTTTGTAGAGGTGACGACCATCTTAGTATTAAGAGAATCATAAAAGGCGAATTTGCAACAATAACTGCATTAAAAAAAGGTTTTTCTTAAAAACATTGCCAATCGATTCTATCATCTCTACACTACTTTCTCAGGGTCAAATTAATAGGTAACTTCAATTACACGAATACGATGAATGTATATCTGATTTTGATAGCAATGGTACTGTTTTGTTTGCCTCTAAGGGGACAAAAAAGGTGTATCAAGAACGATTGCACCAACGGCCTGGGCGTTTGTGTATATCAAGGCCTGGGAGAATATTCCGGTGAATTTAAAAACGGCCTGCCGCATGGTCAGGGAAAATTCTCCTATGAAAACGGGGATAAATACCTGGGTACCTGGGCAGCAGGGAAAAAGGAAGGAAGAGGGAAATATGTATTTCAAAATGGCTTAATTTATAATGGTGAATTCAAGGATGATTTTTTTAATGGGCACGGCACGATGTATTTTACTGATCAGTCCCGTTATGAAGGGGGTTGGAACAGGGGTAAACGCCATGGCCCTGGCATTTGGTTTTTACCGGATGGAGACCTTATTGAAGGATATTGGATCGATGGTCAGTACCAGGCTGATTGGAGTCATCTTGCATTTAATGGGCAAGAAGGTACACTACAAAACTGTAATGTAAACTACTGTCATAATATTGAAGGGAAGTTTCAGTATCCGGATGGCAAAAAATTTCTTGGTAACTTTAAAGGCGGTATCCCCGAAGGGGTTGGTACCGTTTATTATCCAAACGGAGACCTGTACGAAGGCTATTGGTTCAATGACCAACCTGATGGCCGGGGGATAATGTATTATTCCGGTGGTGAAGCCGTCGGCGCTGTATGGGACGATGGTGAGGCCAGGCGAAAGCTCTTCACCCAAAAACACGACGGGCAACAGTCAGTTGCCACAAAACAAGTAAAGATATGGGCCGTAATCATCGGGATAGCAGATTATACTCGCATGCATAAGCTTGACTTTACGGATGACGATGCGCAAAGAGTTTATGAGTTTTTAAGAAGCCCCAACGGCGGCAATCTGGATGAAAGCCAAATTGAGATGTTGGTAGACAAAGACGCTACCCGGGAAAAAGTCATCAATACGGTGCAAAAAGTTTATGGTAAAGCCGATGAAAATGATGTTATTTTGTTTTACTTTTCGGGGCATGGGGTGAAAGGCGCTTTTTTGCCCATCGATTCGGATGGTTTTAATAATCGTATTGAGCATTTTGACCTGAAACAGTATATCAACCTTAGTCCGGCAAAACATAAGCTGATTATTGCTGATGCATGCCACGCAGGCACGTTTTCTTATAAAGGAGGAAGTTCTTTAGCCGGCTTTCTTAAAAAATATTACAGTGAATTTGAAGTTACTACGGGAGGTACTGCTTTACTGATGTCCTCTAAAGGCGAAGAATATTCTTTTGAAGACAACCGGTTAAAGTCTGGCATCTTCAGTTACTTTTTGATCGAAGGACTAAAGGGGAATGCCGATGAGGATGATAACGGCATTGTTACCGTTTCTGAGGTTTTCGATTACGTGAGGGAAGAAGTTGCCGCTTTTACCCGCGGGGCACAATCCCCCATACTCATGGGGAATTTCGACAAAAATATGCCCGTAGCTATCATTGGTAAACGATAATAAAAGGGAGGTGTTCAGATTAAGAACGACTCAACAAAATAACAAAGGATAATTCTTCCAGAAATAGAAGAATCATCCTTTGAAAATTGACAAAAAATATCGATGTTAGTTTACTGATTCAGAAAGGTCTTTTCCTGGTTTGAACTTAACTACATTTTTCGCCGCAATTTTTATCGTTTTGCCGGTTTGTGGATTTCTACCAGTACGGGCTTCACGACGAGCTACTGAAAAAGTACCAAATCCGATCAAGGTCACTTTGTCTCCTTCCTTAAGAGCACCGTTGATGCTTTCAAGTACTGTATTCAAAGCATCTGTAGCTTGAGCTTTGTTGATTTTTGCGCCTTCTGCAATCTTGCTAATTAAATCACCTTTATTCATTTCAGATGGTTTAAATTAAAAAAAATAGATATATAAATTTGCGTGAATGATAATACTTTTTTCTCTTTGACAGAATCAAATTTACGCAAGAACCTAGAAAAACCAAGCGTTTTGGAAATTTTTTACACCAAAACGCTTAAAAAAAGCGATTTTTAACAAAAAATAGCACATGAATATAAAAATTATTAATACGTTTAGCTTCATTTTACTCCTTTTGTTAGCTGGTATTGCCCTGTCTTCCTGCAATAGAGGCTATGGCTGTCCCATTAATCAGTCGGCTCATGTTGAAATGGGAAAGGATGGAAAATTACCTAAAAATAAGGGCACTTCTTCGTTGTTTCCTAAGGATATGGGAAAGAAAAGAAAACGGAAAAAGAGAAATTGACATTTATTCGCGGCGGGACGTGTTTGTTCCGATCGTATCCGCCAGTCCTTCTCCCAAAAGGTTAAACATAGAAACAGTCAAAAAAATAGCTATGCCGGGAAATAGTGCCAACCACCATGCTTTGGTAGCAGACCTGGCTTCGTTCAATTGACGTCCCCAGGTTACTTCTTCAAGCGGCAGGCCAAAACCCAGAAAGGAAAGGTAAGCCTCGATCAGTATGGCATTGGCAACTCCAAAGGCAATAGCTACCAAAACCGGCCCCAGGGCATTGGGCAGAGCATGAAAAAACAGCAATCGCCAGTGAGTGAATCCCAATGTTTTTCCGGCTTGAATATATTCTAGCTCCCGGATCTTCAGCAGCTCTGCCCGTACAAACCGGGCAATTCCCGTCCAGCCTATTAACCCGATGATCACCATAATATTAAAAATGGAACGGCTTTGTAGCAAAGGTATGATGGCGAGTATGAGCAATAAGCCAGGAATCGAATTTATGACTTCTATTACCCGCATAATAAGTAAGTCCAGCGCCAGATTAAACCTTCGGTGTAGTATCCTCCGCTTTTCCAGATAGTCCGATAAATACTTGACAGCTAGATAGATCAGTATGATAAAAACCAGCCCGGTTCCCCACTTCATTAGCCAGCCAATGCTGACCGGTTGGTAATTAATCCATGCCGAGAGCCAGAAACTCCCCAGGACAATACCCACTATGCTTAAGCATAATCTTATAATGGAAATACGATATTGATTGTCACCATAAAAACCTGCAATGCCGCCTACCAGAGTACCGATGATAAAAGCAATACCCATAGCCATAATACCTATAATAAGAGCAATTCTATTGCCGGCAATCAATCCCGCTGTTACATCTTTCCCAATCTGGTTGGTACCGAGCCAATGCCTGAATTGTAAAGATTCAATATTTTGCTTTTTGAAAGGATGGGCAAACTGCATGTTTTTGGGGTCGATCGTTGTAGCGGCATAGGGAATGGGCGGCCATACCACCCAATCGTAGTTTTCGCCGTACCAATCCTTATTCATAAAGGCCGTAGTTGGATCCTTTAGACCGATCTTTGTAGCTATTTCATCGGCCACCGGGAAATAGGTCGTTGTATTTATTTTACAAACAAGAGGTTTATCATTGGCAATAAAATCAGCAAAAATGGCAATAAAAACGAGCAAATACAGCAGTCGCAAGGACCAGACTGCTAATTTATGCCCGCGAAATTTCTTCCAAAAGATCGCTCCCCTCCCCTTGGACATCCCGCTAGATGACAGATTTTTCAACCTTTTTTTTCCTATGATCATATCAATTGAACTTTTGACGCTAGACACTACCTGCCCACCTGGCGGGGACGCTAGATTCTAGACAACAAACCGCTGATATTCAATGGATATCAATTTTTCAGCATAAATAAATTTCCCTTGATTAT
>CAZHNG010000407.1:0-5679 GCA_964533785.1 uncultured Saprospiraceae bacterium
GTGATAAATATGTCCCATTCATACAATAGTTTTCTTATTCGTGCATTCGTGGCTATTAAAATGCTAGACTTAAACCGTAGTGTAAATCGCCACGAAACCACCAAAACTCAAAATCCCGAAAAATTTTGCGGCATTTCTTAAACCACCGAATTCAAATTGGCTGAACCTCATCCTCCTTAACTCTTTAATGATCAACTAAATACCCATTGACTATTCGATCTTTTTATTATATTTGAAAAGCCAAGGTTTAATCCATTATGCACAATACGAAGACCAGCTTAGCAATGATCCTCATAGTATGTGTTGCCCTTTTGCAGGAATGGTCCTGCACAAAGGCGGATACAAGCCATAAAGAGATGAATGGTAAAGCCTTGTTCGTTCATGAAATCCAACCGGTGCTTATCCGCAAATGCTTAAGTTGTCATGGAAATGAGGCCGATGATATCAGAGGTAATTTCGACATGCGAGCTCGCGCTACTATGTTAAGGGGAGGTGATTCCGGGAAATCCGCTGTAATCCCCGGCCAACCAGACCAAAGTCCGCTAATAGCAGCCATTCGCCGGGAGGATCCCGAATCGGCAATGCCCCCCAAAACTTCCGAACGGCTGGAAGCAGAAGAAATCGAATTATTTGAAGAATGGATCGCGCTGGGTGCCCCCTGGCCGGATGAAGCCGAGACGCAAGCTATCCTGGAAGCAGATGACTGGCAATACGGCGACCGGATAAAAGTAGCAACCAGCGGAGGACAATCGGACAACTGGAACAATCGCCGGTATAAGTTATCCAATCTCTGGGCATTTCTTCCTTTGCAAGAGCCAGCCATTCCCAACCACTCTTCAGACGGTCCTAGTAATCATCCCGTCGATGCATTTATAAACCGAAAACTAAAAAGCGAAGGTCTAAAAGCGGCACCTAAAGCTGATAAACGCACCTTGATCCGCAGGGCCACTTTCGACCTGACCGGACTGCCGCCTACGCAGCAAGAAATCGATGCTTTTTTGCAAGATGATTCCGAAAAGGCTTTTGAAAAGGTTACTGACCGGTTATTAGCCAGCCCTCATTACGGAGAACAATGGGGAAGGCACTGGCTGGATGTCGTAAGATATGCCGACAGCGACGGCTACGCCAACGATTTTATTCGTCCCAATGCCTGGCGTTATCGCGACTATGTTATCCGTTCCTTCAACGAGGACAAACCTTATCACCAATTCATCAAAGAACAATTGGCCGGAGATGAGATCAACCCAAACGACCCGGAGCTATTGATCGCTACCGGTTTCCTGCGCATGGGGCCCTGGGAACATACCCACATGAGTATCGCCGCCGAAACCCGCCAGCTCTTTTTAGATGATGTGACCAATATAGTAGGCGAAGCTTTACTATCAATCCCCTTGAATTGTGCCAAATGCCATGATCATAAATACGATCCTATCCCCACCAAAGACTATTACAGGATGCAGGCTGTCTTTGTACCTACCCAACCTGCTTTGCGCAAAGCCGCTTTTTTGCCGGAAGAGAATCTAAGCCTGGCACCACAGGAAAAACAACGAATAGAAGAATGGATCAAAGAAACCCGCTCCGAACAAAAAATTGTACACGATAAAGAAGAAGACGCTGCCCGCGACTGGTACCGGAAAAAAGGCAAACCCTACTTGCCCAAAAAAATTCGCCGTAAATTGCCTAAGGACGAGCAGCCTCCACGATACTACGGCCTTACTTACCAGGATCTGGGCTACCGGAAGGTACTTAACAAGCGTTTACAAACACTTCGCAAGACTATGGCGCGATTCGATCCTTTGGCCTTTTCCGTTTACAATGGCCCCAACCGGGTTGTATACAGCTACAGCTATATCACTATGCCCGAGGTAGTTGATACGGTACCTCCACCCACCTACGTATTAGACGGAGGCTCGGTCTACGCTCCTCAAGAAGAGGTAACACCCGGTGTCATTAGTGCGGTAACAGCCTTGACGGGCCCGATGGATACGAAAAATTACGACGTAGCAAAGTCTCCGATTCCACAATCAATAGCCGGCAGAAGATTAGCATTGGCAGAATGGCTTACCCAGCCGAATCACCCGCTTACGAGCCGGTCAATGGTGAATCGCATCTGGCAATACCACTTTGGAAAGGGCATTGCCGAAAACGCCAATAATTTCGGAGCAACCGGTAAAAAACCCAGCCATCCTGAATTATTAGATTGGCTGGCGGCATATTTTATCCGGCATAACTGGTCCGTAAAATCTCTGCACCGATTGATCATGAGTTCGGAAGCGTACCAAAGAAGCAGTACTCATCCTAATAAACCCTCCATAGAAGATATAGACCCCGACAATCAATGGCTGATGTACTCTAATCCCAGGCGGTTGAGTGCCGAAGAAATTCGCGATGCCATGCTTTCTGTTTCCGGGGAACTAAACCTGGAAATGGGCGGCTTGCCCGTACGACCGGAAATCAATCAGGAGGTAGCTATGCAACCCCGGCACATCATGGGATCTATCGCCCAGGCCTACCAACCCTATCCAACTCCGGCGCAGCGTAATCGCCGAACCATCTACGCCGAACGCTACCGCAATCTTTCCAACCCAATGCTCGAAGTTTTCAACCGACCGTCGTCAGAAGTGTCGTGCGAACGGAGAAATAGTTCTACCATCACTCCTCAAGCACTTAGCTTATTCAATAGTTCACAGGTTAGAGACCGGGGTATTGCTTTGGCCAAATTGATCGTTGAAGAATTTCCAGCTAACCTTCGACAACAAACTTCCCGGGCGATCCAATCCATTTGGAATCGACAGCCAACGGAAAAAGAACTTTCCGAAGCATTGGCCTACGTGGAAGAGATGATCACGTACCACCAGGAAAACAGGCCCGTCAACATTTCCTACCCTACACAAATCAAGCGAAAAATGTTTGAGGAAATGACCGGCGAACCTTTTGAATACGTAGAACAGTTGGACATTTATAAAAATTATGAACCAGACACCAAGGACATCGACGTATCTCCGCAAACCAGGGGATTAGCGGATCTAGCTGTCGTATTATTCAATTCGAATGAATTCATATATGTATACTAATCGACGCAATTTCATATACAGTCTGGGCGCAAGCATCGGCAGCGTAGCGCTGAGCAGTTTATTAGGCTGTAAACGGGAAACCATAGCTGGTACTCCGTCCGGCCCTTTAAGTTCCAAGCCTCCTATGTTCATTCCCAAAGCCAAAGCTTGTATTTTTTTAACTATGGAAGGCGGTCCCAGCCATATTGATACGTTTGATCCAAAGCCGATGCTGGAAAAATATCACCTTTCTAAATTCGAACGCAAAGGGGAAACATTCTCGGCCATGTCTTCCGGCAACCGGTATATCGTACAAAGCCCATTCGGGAGCAGGAAGGTGGGACGATCAGGTGCAGATATGAGTACGCCTTTCGTTCATTTGGCTAAGGTGGCTGATGAGATCTGCTTTTACCGCGGTTGCCAGGCTAAATCGGTTAATCATCCGACGGCCATGTACCAGCTCAATACAGGCAATCAATTTGGCGGTGATCCGGCGCTTGGAGCCTGGACAGCTTATGGACTAGGTACTTTCAATGAAAATCTACCCGCATTCGTAGTATTGCCGGAATTGGCTTACCCGCAGGGAGGAGCTGCCAATTGGTCGAATGGATTTTTACCCGCCCATTACCAAGGTACCCCTTTTCGTCCGGAAGGCAGCCCGATTCTCAATATCGACCCTCCACCCGGATTGAGCCGTTATCACCAGCGAACGAGTCTCGATCTTTTAAAACAGTTTAACGAAGACCATTCCCGCCGCCACCCCCAACACGAAGAATTATCTGCCCGCATTGAAAACTACGAACTCGCTTTCCGCATGCAAATGGAAGTACCCGACATTATCGATATTGAAGGAGAAGATGAACAAACGAAAAACATGTACGGCATCGGCAAGAAAGAAACCGACCACTTTGGCCGTAAATGCCTGCTAGCCCGCCGCCTGGTAGAAAAGGGTGTACGCTTCGTCCAGATCTATTCTTCCGGCTGGGATTCACATGATTATTTGGCCCGCGCCCATGGCACCTTAATCAAAAGCATCGACCAACCCATTGCGGGACTGATCTTGGATCTAAAAAGAAGGGGGCTACTCGATGAAACCCTGGTGGTCTGGTGCGGTGAATTTGGAAGGACCGCCGACAACGGCATTCGGGAAGGCGGCATCGCTTACGGACGCGACCACAACCCCGATGCGATGGCGGTCTGGTTGGCAGGTGGCGGCGTGAAGGCCGGTCATACTATCGGGGCAACGGATGAGCTGGGCCAAGAAGCAGTAGAGGTTGTTCATCCCATCAGCGACCTGCACGTAACCATCTTACATTTACTAGGGTTGGATGACAATAAACTTACCTATTTTCACGGGGGGCGGCATAAGCAACTTTCTCAATTTGGGGGTAAGGTGATATCGGAGTTAGTCACTTAATAAACCTAAACTTGCGGTAAATTTGGTTGGCCTTAAAAATAGACGCAGACTTGCGCAGCCTAATAACCTACCGTATATACACAAATGTGTTAGAGCACTAATAATCAACTTAATGACTAAGATAACTTTTTTTTGATAATCAATCAGTTAACCTACTTATGTATATACAGTAACTATGAGATGGTTGGTGGGCATGGGCTCCCCCAGTAAGGAGACGCGCCTTCGTGAAATATAGCAAAAGCAAATGACTAAAAATCATATAAATAGAATCATAGCAGCATAGAATATTGGGCTATGTATCCTATGCGTTTAAAATAAAATTTTGTCAATCTTGTTAAAATTTTACTTTTGAGACGGCCTCACCAGAAATAAAAATTGGTATCCTTGTCCTCCCGTTTGGCTTTATCCTGAGCGGCCTTCCACAGCTCTACCAATTGGATTTGTAACAAGACGGTATGAGGACTGTAATCGTCGTCGCTAAAATCCGAAGCTAGCTTCTCTACCAATCCCTGCTTGATCCGATAGTTGAACAACTTTTGCAGACGTTCTTGCATGGGCGCCTTTACCGCCTTTTTTATCCCTTCGGCATTCAGCGATCGCAGGTATAATTTATTCCAGCTTCGGTGCAGGTCGTATTTCGACAAAAACTCGTTGGATAGCTTGGCAAAAAATTCACTGCGGAAGGCCAGGATGAAATGAAGCCGTGGAAATTGTTTGATCATGCTGCCGAGTAACTTCCTGAGGGCTTCGATTTCCACTGCCGGCTCATCCACATTAAGCGGGTCTGTATACATTTCTTCTACCTGATCCAAAATGATGAGGGTTCTTTTTTCCGTTGCTGATCTATCCCAAAGTAGTTTTAATTGCCGGGCAAGTCCACCTTCCGCTTTGTTTCTCCTAAGGGGAGGCAATACCTGCCAGGAGGGGATGTCTTTCATGCGAGGCAACAGACCGGCGTGTAGCAGGGACGATTTTCCTGACCCCGAGTATCCATTAAACAAAACCAACCGGTTGCGGCGTGCCAAATGGAACAACTGCCGGATTTCCTGGTCGCGGCCGAAGTAAAGCGCAGCCTCATTGTCAGAATAATACACCGGCCCCAAAAAAGGCATCTTGATCTTTTTCTCTCCGTTTTCATCCACTGCGTACAATTTACCCAGGTAGATATCTTGGTTCAAGGGCAGGCTGGCCAGTGGGGGTAATGGGACG
>CAZHNG010000408.1:0-5668 GCA_964533785.1 uncultured Saprospiraceae bacterium
CCAGCACAAGCGTTTTTAGCATAACCTAAAAGGAACCTGTCTCATAATTTAGTTATAAAAAACACATACAAAATTTATCACCACAAAGAACGCCAAGAGCGCGAAGAAAATTTGTTACTTCGCGTCTCTTTGCCCGACTTAATCGGGGTGAATTATTTGGCGATGTTTTAATTTCTTTACTTATGAGACAGCCTCCTTTCGGTTTCAACACATTACCAGAGTTACGCTAATAAATAAACGTATTGCCTCCTAGATTTAGGGGCAATTTCAATCACCGCCAAGAACGCGAAGCTCCTTTTTCTTAGCGGTTCTTTGTGGCCTTTGCAGTAAATAAAAGCCTTTGCCCCCAAGTTTTCACGACAGTACAAATAGATGCCAGCGCATCAAATTAATCAAACTGAACGGCCTACCTTGGTGGCCTTATATCACAGCGTTTAAAATTCAACTTAATAAGTCGCTGCTCTCGTTTTAGGAAGCATTCTTGAATCACCCTCTTTAGTTTAACAAATTTGAACGTGATCTACATTGCAGGTATAAGTATCTCTTTATTTGTTGCAGCATTACTGTTGAATAAAAAGAATAAATCAAGGTCCGACGTCTTTCTTTTTATTTGGATGCTCGTACTGGCTATGCATTTATTTTTATACTTTATCAATTTTACCGGACCTCTTTACAAAATGCCCCGCTTATTGGGGATAGAGATCCCATTGCCACTGATCCATGGGGTGATGTTATATTTCTATGTATCGGCCGTAACGAACCAATTTCCAAAGAAAAACTGGATAGCCTTGCTGCATTTGCTCCCTATCAGCGTTGGTTATCTGTATCTTATCCCTTTGCTTCAATCCTCTTCAGAGCAAAAAATAGAAGTATACCAAAATGGATTTGAGGCATACAAAGGCTTTATGAATTACGGATTATTACTGATTTTTCTTTCGGGAATAGTCTATGTATTATGGTGCAGTATATTGCTTCAAAAGCATAAACGGAATATTAAAGATCAATTTTCGGACCTTGAAGAGGTCAGTTTAGGTTGGTTACAGTTGCTCGTTTATGGGCTGGGCGTAATTTGGAGCATCGTGATTTTCACCAATAAAGACCCTTACATATTTACAGCCGTGACTGTTTTCGTTATCCTCATTGGTTTTTTTGGCGTTCAGCAAAGAACAATATTTGTGAGTCAAGAACCAGCTTCGACCAAACCTGAAGCAAAAACATTTGCAGTGGTAGATGAAAAGAAAAAGTATGCAAGATCGGGCTTAAAGAATGAGGTAGCCGATGATATTTACCAAAAGCTGATGCATCTTTTTATCCATGAAGAATACTATAAAAGAAATGAACTCTCCTTACGGGAACTGGCCTTAGAACTAGATACGCACCCTAATTATTTATCCCAAATAATCAATGAAAGAGAAGAGAAGAATTTCTACGACTTTGTAAATGCATTTCGTTTAGAAGCGTTCAAGCGATCGGTAGAGGATCAAAAAAATAAGCAATTCACTTTACTGGCTTTAGCTTATGATTGCGGGTTTAACTCTAAATCTTCTTTTAATCGATATTTTAAAAAGCATACCGGCCAAACACCTTCCGAATTTGCCAGATCCATCGTGGAATAATCGTGATACCTATTTGTATTCCTTTTTTTCCTCAAAAAGAAGTGCCAATGGGTAAGATGAAACGCTTCAGCCACTTCTGACAACTAGTTTTGTTCAAAATTTAAAACTGAACAAAAATGAAAAAATTTAGCTGTTGTGTATCAACGATCATTTTATCCTTTACTTTTTTTCTTTCATTAAATTTACCCGCTCAAAAAGTAGATCAGGAGATTATTGCGGCAAGTGATGCGGTTGATTACGATTACTTTTTCAAGCACCTGAAGTATTTATCAAGTGATGAATTGGCAGGACGAGGTGTTGGAACGTTGGAGTACACTAAGGCAGCAGATTATGTAGCCAATGAATTTAATAAATGTGGATTGGTACCTTTTGGGGATTCCGGCACTTTTTTCCAAAGAGTAGACTTATTTAAAACCTCAATTAAAAAGGACTTCTTTACCCTGAAAGTTGAAAAAAACCAGCAGTCTATTACTGCCAATTACGGCGCAACCGTGAGTGTTGTACTTAGTCCGAAATATGAAAATATTGACGAAAAGCAGGGTATGGTTTTTGTCGGCTACGGGAATATTATACCAGAAAAAAACATCAACGACTACGATGGAGTCGATGTAAAAGGAAAGACCGTTATTGTTGCTCTGGGCGGACCAAAGGGTATGGAACATCCTGATTTTGACGACAGGAACGCAAAATTTGAAAACGCAGTTTCAAGAGGAGCGAATGGCCTTATTCTTTTTTATCCCAAAGCCAATCTCCTGCAGAATGTCATCTTCAAGAAGGTGCATGGATTCTTGTCTAAAGAAATGCTTTCGTTAGCCGATCCCTCAGTTGAAAGTCTAATCAATGTTGATTTAAAGCTATTGTTATTTGCAAAAAAAGGATTCGTCAAAAAGATTTTCAACTTAAATGGACTGAATTTAAAGAAAACCCTACGGGATATTGCTGCAGGCGAAAACTCAAGCATAGCATTAACATCCGTACTCCACTGTCACTATAATCTAAAAAACGATGCAATTACCAGCAAAAATGTAGTTGCATTACTACCAGGAACGGATCCCGTTTTAAGAAATGAGTATGTGACATTCGGGGCGCATCTCGACGGTCTCGGCATTGGCAAAACTGTAAAAGGAGACTCTATATATAATGGAATGCTGGATAATGCTTCAGGGGTAGCTGCTCTGCTTAGCATTTCGAAAGCCTTCAACGAATTACCGAAGAAACCCAAAAGATCAATAATTTTTGTCTGTTATGCCGCTGAAGAAAATGGTCTTTTGGGGTCAAGCTTTTTTGCAAACAGCAATAATGTAACTAATGGAAAGATCGTTGCGAATATAAATGTTGACATGCTGGCTCAGACCATTGAGACCGCTGACATGGCTCCATTGGGATATAACCACTCCAATCTTTCGAAGGCGGCTGACTTTGCCGCTAATGTATTAAACTTAAAAATTGAGGATTACAAACAGGCAGAAATAAACTATATTGAACGCAGTGATCAAATTTCTTTTATCAAAAAAGGAATCCCTGCACTTTTTATCGCTGGAGGATTTACGGCATTAGACCCTAAAAAAAATGGTGAAAAAGTATTTAACAAATGGATGAAGAAAAAATATCATTCTCCATTCGACGATTTGGATCAGGAATATTCTCCTGAAGCATTTTTAACTGCTATAAAGTTCAATTTTTTGACTACCTATTATATTTCAAATTCCTTGGAAACAATCAAATGGAATAAAAACAGTTGGCTATACAAGAAGTATGTCTTGAAGGCGAAATAAATAATACTACTTTGTAACTTTGAAGGAAAATCTATAAAATCGATTTTTTTAATTCATAATTTACCTGGTTATGGATGAAGAAGCTTTCTTGTTACTATTCAATGAAATTTAGGTGATGTTTTGATCATCAGATAACCACATAACCAATATTTTCTTATCTATGAGAAGAATTCAAGAATTTCCTTTTATCCAAGATGACAAAGTAGAAATAAGTAAGCGGTTGAACACATTTAAATTTCAGATAGTTCACACACAATGATTTCACACCCAACCCCTTACAGTCTGGCGTCTATCGTCTGGCATCTATGGTCTTACATTAAGTACCTGAAAATGAAATGGATTTATTACTACTTTGTTATACTTCTATTGCTGTCCGTGAGTTGCTCATACAAAGCCCCGCTTACCGGACAGTTGGAACTTCCTGCTCTTGATAAATGGGCTTCCACCGTATACTTGATCCAACCACGCAGCCTGGACGAAGTAGCCACCAGTTATATTGGGCAAGTATTGGATTCTGCAAAAATACAAGCTGATGGCCGCTTTGCTTTCGAAAAACTACCGGACGCAGCTGACCCAATTTTACTCCAACTGGCCGTCCAAAAAAGTAGAGAACGTTTCGCTAATCGTTTGGATAATAAAGACCTGGCCACCGCCAATTACTTTCCGTTCGTCTGGAAAAATGGGGACCGCCTACAAATAACGGCTGTAGTAGAACAATTCCAGCGTAGTTTTTCCATCATAAATCCTTCACCGGAAAACCGCGCTATGCTGCAATTAAGGGATATCCGGCTGGAGGCTTCTCAAAAGTTTCTGGATCGCAATGATTCGGAGGATCACGATGATACGCAACTCTTAGAAAGGGAAGCCGCAATGTTGAATTACCAAAAACCAATAATGGACTTTGCACAAAATACAGAATATCTGCTTCCGGCAATGGTGGCCATACGGTGGGTAAGCCCCCAAAATGATTACGAACGGGTTCCGGAGTTCCTTGTTTCCCAATGCCAAAAATGGCAAAACAGCAACCCTGATCATCCCTGGGTGATGCAACTATGTGATAAGACTAAGCGGGAGCGGCTTCCGGTTTTGAAAGGAGACAAAATCCCCGATGCTTCATTACCCATGCTTGCCGGAGATACCACTACCTTATACCAATTGATGGGTAAACGCCTTACTGTATTAGACCTTTGGGCTTCCTGGTGTGCTCCCTGCCGGCGGGAAAACCGGGATATTTTAGTCCCTTTATGGGAAAAATATCATAAAGATGGTTTCCAAATTATCGGCTATGCATTGGATGCCAGTGAATCTTCCTGGAACAATGCAATTGAAAAGGACGGTGCCTTTCGCTGGTTACACGCTTCTCATTTGCGGGGAGATGATGCTCCTTTGATGGAAGTATTACGCATACAGACGATCCCTGCCAATTTTTTGGTGAATGCAGACGGTCGGGTATTGGCAAAAAATTTACACGGTGAGCATTTGGTTGAATTTGTGGATAGTTTTATGAGGGAGTAAATTTGTCCGCATAAGGTAAAATCATTTCATTCAAAATACGGAATTTCAAAATATGATATGAAGAAATCTGGAATGCTATTGATTGTAATCTTGGCAACGATAAGTGTCAGAGCCCAGATCCAAAAGAAGATTTTGGAATTTCAATGCGAAACCGGAGGTTATTATGAGATTCAGGACAACAATTTACCTTGGAAGGGGTGTGACGGTTTCCTTGATGCGATAGCGAATTGGTTAGATAAAAAAGAATAAAGACCATATCTTATTTATCGAAATTGTTGCAGTAAGCTAAGTTTGATCACTTAGAAGGGTGCAGCTCGATTTTGATGTACAACGATCAGATGTAGTACAAGCATCTGTAATTAAGGAAGATACTCCAAGAATCTTCCTTAAATCAAACACGAAGACGTAAGGCGGTTTCTTCCCGTAACCGCCTTTCTTCTCAATCACCACCCAGATTAAATGAGGATACTTTAAGAATCCTCCTTAAATACCAACGATGTAAGGCGGTTTCTTTCCGTAACCGCCTTTCTTTCTTATGACAGCAAGAATATTGCCTTGTCGTTACTTTACATTAGATTTAGGCTGCACCCGCCTGTATAGTTCACAACTTTAAACGATAGGAACTTATTTTATGGATTAAACATATCATTGACTGTAGTGATTTTTATCACTTGGACCACTTGTTTCTTTTATTTTATTTGTAACTTAATTGGACTTTTGACGCTAGACGCTAGACGCTAGATTTTAGACAACAAAACGCTG
>CAZHNG010000409.1:0-5653 GCA_964533785.1 uncultured Saprospiraceae bacterium
CGTCGACGATCATCTCCATGGTCTCGTCCTCGGATGGCTCGGGGCCGGGGCCACGCCACTTGGGGCGTTCGACGATTGCCATGAGATCGTCCCAGGCCTGTTCTCGATCGACCAGCGCCTTGGGTGTCAGGACGATGCTCGTCCCCACCACCTCGGCTTCGAGATAGTCACCTTCGTTGAGCCGGAGCTTTCGACGCGCTTCGGCTGGCAGCGTGACCTGGCCGTTGCGTGTCATTTTGGTGACTGGCATTGCGCCCGTCTCCTCGGGTTGTACGATACGGGTCGTCATAATCTCAAAAATTACTAGATTAGTATACTCATAAATCGCCAGACGTCAAATTACACGTAAAACGAGTTATTTTGAGCCCTCCTACTCGTCCATGACGCTTGGAATGTCCCGAGCGCCATGCAGCACACGGACAATCTCGATCCCGTCGTCACGCTCGCGGTAGAAGACCAAGTGCCGCTCGAAGCCGCGGACAGGGTGCATCCGGAGACCCTGAAGGCTGGGATGTCGGAAAGAGCGCTTCACCCCGATCCCGGGCGTCTCCAGAAGCCGTTCTGCGGCTGCCTCGACCGCGGTGAGGAAGCGCTCGGCCAGCTCCGCGTCGCCGGTGGTGAGGTAGTAGACGAACTGATCGGTGAGATCGGCTTCGGCTTGTGGGCGCCGCGTTATCCGCCGCCTCATGCGCGATGAGATGCTGAGGGCTGAACCCTCTCGTGCCCCTTGCGGCGGATGACGTCAAAATCGAGGGGCTCAGGCTCGCCGGAAGCGAGACCTTCAAGGAGCAGCGCTTCGAGCCGATCCTCGCCCACGCGCTCGAGATCGGCACGGATCAGGCTGCGAACATAGTCGCTCGCGTTGCTGTAGGTGCCCGTGCGCTTCACGCGCTCCTCGACGAGCTCCTTGAGCTTTTCCGGAAGCGAGATGTGCAGCGTGGTATTGGTCATGGCCTTCTCCATATGCAGACATTATAGGATTTGCGTCAAAGATTGTCAATTTTCTGCCACTGCGGCAGGGCCACGCGCGCCGACGCCGCCATGAACGCCCGCCAAAGACAAAAAGGCCTCAGAACGGCTGTAGAGAGCCCGGTAAGCGGACGGAAGCTCCTCTCCAGCTTCCTCACCGCTTCAGGAGGCTCCTGGCGCCTCTGAGGCCGTTTTAGGAGGCGCTAGGGCTGTAGCAGGGGTAGCGTCTCGTCGCTCGAGCTGTCGACCCTTTCGGCTGTCGTCCCCTGCCCTGCCCTCTGGAGCTGCTGCATGTCGCGTCGGATGAGGTCGCGGATGTAGTCGCTGATCGATGAATAGTCACCGCTTTCAATGCGCTGATTGATCGTGCCTAAAAGGTTTTCCGGTATAGATACGCTGAGTTTGCTCATGGCTTTATTTTTAAAGTCAAAAAATAAATAATCGCAAATAGTGCGATCTATTCGTAGTATATATTATTTTTAGCTGCCTTACCTGTGGATAACTTTATCCACAACAGCCTTGTGTATTTGATATCTATTAAAAATATATTAGACTTCCATGCTGCACTGCAAAAAATCGTTATTTTTCAATATATTATGGAGAAAAAACCGGCCTTTGACTCGGGTCAAACCTCCCACTCTCTCGGGTCAAACCTCCCACTCTCTCGGGTCAAACCTCCCATTTTCTCATGTCAGACCTCCCACCCGTGTCGGCGCGCCTCCGGAGCCGTATGCCGAATCAGATCCGATCGACGCCGAGTTCGTCTTCCAGGCGATTGATCTCTTCGATATCGTGCGGGCATGCATGGACGACGTGCTCCTTGGAGCCGCGCTTGGCGAGATGTAGATACCCCACCTCGTCGCAGTACGGGCACGCGGCGATCTGCTCGCGTACGGCCTCCCGCTCCTTCCGCCTGGCCCGGTCGCTCTTCCACACCGCGTGGTAGCGTTTGAGGGCGCTGAAGTAGAGCATGTCGAACTTGGTCTTTTTCGCCTCCTCGATCGCATAGGCGATGAGGTCACGGATATCCTGATCGGGGTGCTCCTCCAGAAGCTCGTCGGCGTAGGAGGTCTCGTGCTCCTCGAAGCGGTTGCGGTCGTGGCCGAGCTGCTGGTGGAAATGCGAGACGAGCTCGAGCGGCATCTGGATGGTGCGCAACTCGGCGCTCGCCTTGAACTGCAACCGGGGCTGCTGCTGGTCGAGATAGTAGAGCTCGTAGTCGGCGAAAAATCCCTTCCCCGGCCAGAACGAGACATTGAAGCCGTCACCCTCGGCGTTCTTCTCGATGCTCCAGCGACGCAACAAGCCTGATATCTTCAAGGCATCAAGATGACGTCCAAGCTGATCCTTTATGATATCAGATTTATATCGACATGGTTTCAACCCGCCCAGCCATTCGCGGCAGATGCTCTCGTAGTCCTTGGTGAACCGAAGATCCTTGGGACTGCTCCCGGGCTGGAAGAGGTTCGAGAGGTGGTAGAAAACCCGCTTGTAGAGCACGAGCCCGATCGGCTCGAGGGTGCTCAAGCGGTAGAGGTTGAAGAACGCGACATGGCGCTTGTTGATGCTCGCGGTGATCGCAGGCGCCAGGCGCACCGAGCAGCGGGTCAGGGTGTCGCCGCGGCCGGCGAACAGCGCGTCGGCGAGGACATTGAAATCGTACACCTGCCATTTGCCCGTCTCCTTGTCGTAGAGCGAGGCGGTGAGACCGGTGCGGCGCAACTGCATGATCGCGGTGAAGAGTTCCTCGGAAAGCTTCTTGCCCGACCAGGCGCGCCCGACGAGCAGCGCGAGCTCGCGCTGACTGAAGGACGCGCTGTCGCGATAGACGGCACGACCGTCTTCGGTGAAGGTCACGCCCTCTTCGGTGATTTTGAGAAAGATCGCCTGCAGGACGCGATAGGCGAGCACGGACGGCTGCCCGTAGGTCGGGTGAATGTCGACCGTGATCGGCTCTTTGCGCGCATTAGCCAGCGTGAGCCGGCCGGTGCGTTTGCGGGCGGCGCGTGGGTCGAAGCAGAAGAGCGATCCCTCGAGCCGGAGGATGTTGATCTCCTCCATGAGGCGGCGATCGAGATCGATGATGATCTCACCGTTGGGTCTCAGATCGACCGTGTTGGGCATGGCGCGGTTCTTCTTGTTCATAGAGCGAACGACCAACGCACCGGCTGCGAACGATCCTCCCGGTGATCGCCCTGCGATGGTGTCGTTACGAGTAGTATACCCCCTCCCCGCCCAACGCCATCCGGATCGGCTGTGGACAGCCTACCCGCGATCGTCTCGTCGATCGCGTTCGAGCCCGCTGTCGAGCGCGTCGCGCATCGGGACGAACGTGTCACCTTCCTTCTTCCCACTGCTTGGCCAGATCGAGTTCATCAAGGTCTGGAGTGAGCCGAAGAGCGTCTTGGTATCGCGCTCGCTCGCGAAGAAGCGATCGATCTGTCGATCCTTCGTGGTCAGCTGCTCGAGGAGTGCGCGCTTGTCCTTCTGCAGCTCGTCCTTGTCCTGCTTGAGGCCGTCGATCTGCTCCTTGTAGGTTGCGAGCAGTCGATCATAAAGTTCGCGTTGCTGTTCATTGAGAGCTGCGACCTGGGTCTGGAATGCATGCTCGTCATGTCGCGGTTCGTCGCGACCTGTCGCGACAGGTCGCGACGTGTCGTCGGATGTCGGATGGCTTTCTTCGGCGCTGCCGACAGGTGACGACGTGTCGGGTATTGGTGTGGGTGTCGTCGCTGGTCGGGGCATGTCGGGGTTGTCGGATGGCTCACTTACTTGCTCGTCATGTCGCGACAGGTCGCGACCTGTCGCGACAGCATGTTGCTCGCGAAGCTGATCAAACGCCTCGAGCTCCTTCAGTCGATGATGCACCGTGCTCTCGCGGGCGAACCATTTCTCACCCTCGGCAGTGGTGATCTTTTTGCATTCGATGTGGCCCTTGCCGCAGGCACGCTGCAGTGTTCGCTCGGAAACCGAGCGACCGCCAGCGACGAAAATATCGCGGGCAGCGCGCAGTGAGATGTAGTCGTCACCCGCCGACGGCTCTGTCGGGGCCTGTCGGGGCGTGTCGTGGCCTGTCGCGACAGGTCGCGACGTGTCGGGCTCATACTGTCGAGTGTAGTCGTTCACGATAGGGAAGGGGTTGCTTCAAGCGTAGCACGAAACCCAACTCGTTCTCGCTTTCGCAATCCACAGCTGATAGCGATCCGGCATGAAAGTGCCATCACCGCAATACCAAAAATATATCAATCTGATACCACTTCAATCCCTACGTGATGTCGTCGCGCTCGAGCTTCTCGACGATCGCCTGCAAGATCCATCGGTTGCGTGGGGTCGGGACGCTCTGCGCCTCGACCGCTCGATCGATCCGATCGAGGAGCGGACGGGGGAGGCGCAGCGGCACCGCCGCCTGGTTGTTCTTGCGGGCTCGCTCGCTCGGCACGCTCCCACCTTTCTCGATGAGGTCGTCGACTGCCGTTGCCGACGGCTGCGGCTTCCGCGAGATCGCCATCTCAACCACTCACCACGGCAAGCGATGGTGTCGATTTGATATCGAACAGATATCGAAAGAGTGTCATGATTTCGTCACTCGCTTTGGGATCGCCCGGTCGCAACTCGGTCACCGCGAGTCCCTTGGCAGCAGCGTTGCTGAACGCCTTACGGGAACCCAAGGGTGTATTGATGAAGGCGAGGGCAGGGGTCTCCTGCAGCACCTCGGCCGCCTCGAGGTTGTCTTGCCCGCGCGGGTCGGCGCGGTTGAGGAAGGTGTAGGCGCGGAGCGACGCGTTCGCCTGGCGCATCTCCTCGACGAGCTCGGAGACCTTCTCGAGCGTCCACACATCGAAGGAGCGGGGGACGAACGGCACGAGGAGCACGTCGGCAACCGAGAGCGCCGCACGCTGGCTCGAGGTGTCCCGGCCGCCGGTGTCGATCACGACGTCGTCATATTTCGGCGAGAGCCGGAGAACCTCCGTACGCACCGCCTTGCCCGAGAGCTTGATTGAGGTGTAGCCCGCACCACCCTCGCGCGTCTCGTTCCGGAGGACGGTGAAGTCCGATGCGCTCTCCTGATCGTCGGCGTCAACCAGGAGCACGTCGCGGCCGGCGCTCGCGCACAAGATGGCAAGGTTGGTGGCGACGGTGGTCTTGCCCGACCCGCCCTTGATCCCGCCCGACAGGATGATCATCAGCCGCTCCAGATCGCTTCGTGGTGTCGATCGCATAGCAGCGCGATCTCGCGATGACATGAAAAAGATATCAGACCGGCATCGCTTCGATGTCGGTTGTGGTCGCTCCGCCACGGCAAGGCAGTGTGGCGGATATGGTAGGATAGGGGAGGGGCGTCCTCGCTGTTCACCGGTCGCGCATGGGGCGCGGTCGATGCTGCGGCGAGGAACACGCCATGGATCTTGAACAGTATGCACAGGAGAGCGCGGCCACGATCAACGCGGCACTCGAGAAGTACCGCTTCGACAAGCTCGCGCTCCATGATGCCGAGCAGACGGCAGCCCTGGCACGCGAGGCCAACGGACGCCTGGCGGATCCCGAAGAACCGTCGATCGAAATCGATCACGCCGGCACCGACGGGCTGCGATCATCACTCCAAAAGCAGCGGCAAGCGCTCATCTGCCAACAGAACGATCGCTTCCGTATCACGTTCCTGGGCGGCCAGGTCATGATCACGATT
>CAZHNG010000410.1:0-1908 GCA_964533785.1 uncultured Saprospiraceae bacterium
CAACTCACTCAGCTTTTTCATTGAACGGCCGAAAAAATGGGTCTCCGGTGGAACAACAAGATTGGAGTGTCGTGAAAATAACGCCGACAGCATCGTAGTCCCCGACCTGGGGTTACCCACAATAAATATCGGCGACATATCCTGATTATTACGACCTGTTCTATCTATCGCAGGCATGGCTATACTCCAGCCCATCGGTGGCGATGGCGTTTCATTGTGGAAGTTCAATGGCCGCTTTATACTTCTCTGGAATCTGTGTGGCTAAATATCCGGACGGGAATACCTGCGAAGCGTCGTCAATTTCGCTACGCCTCAATTTCTGGTAATTCGCCCATTCTTTGCGTTTACGATCGGTAGGGAATTCCGTTGTACTCCAATGGGCAAACTCATTTTCGTCAATAAATTTAAGTTCATAGAACACCGCTTCATTGAGAATCGGTCGGCTCGGCAGCTTCTTGCCGACGCTCCACCATTCCATTTGGTTGACGGACATAAACACATAACGATAACTCAGCGGTGCAAAACGCACTTCGTAATTCATTTCATCCGTGAGTACAAATCGACCATCAGACATGCGATACAAGGTCAGCCCTCTCGGCATGTAACAAAAGCGTGGATTTAACTGTTTTAGCCGTTCGCGCAGTCGCTTTCGCGCATCTGCGATAACGATCATATCCCCATCCCATTTACAAATAAATTCATAACTGCACAAGGAACTGCAGTAATTGTAGAAGTATGAGGAACTGTGCACAGAATTACCGGGGGTTTGCTCGCTCTCCGGCCCATATCGCGCAATCTGGAATGGATACTGACTAAGCTTGATCTTATTACTCGCGTCGTGCGTCGCTGCGAATCGCTTGACTATCGACACCGTATCGTCATCGCTATTGTTATCAACAATCACAATCTCATTAAATAGGTCATATATTGATGCTAGGACATAATCTATTTTGCTCGCTTCATTCTTTACGCGGAGCATGGCCGAGACACCCTTCTTTACATTGCGGAAGGGCAACGCGAAATTGTAGTCGGTATGCCCTTCTCGGTTCTCAAAGTTCATCGAACTCGGCATCCGGCCCATGAGGTGGGCAAGCTCCTGCCTACGTCGGTTTACTCGCCCTAGCAATCCTCTGCATTTGCCAATCATGTATTGTTTCATCATGTTACGTTATCTCGACGAATCAGTTTACGATAGATGAGCGATGTATCATAACGGTCGGCTTCCTTCATGCCAAGCGTAACTACTGCGAGTGCATAAATCACAAGAGACAGAACGAGAGCCAATGCAAGACCGGTGAGATCTGCAGGGGACCAGATGGAATGCAATCCCCAGAACAAGCCCGTTGTGACCACAAACGGCAAGCCGCCGGGCAGGAGTGTTTGATAAATGAATGTCCTGATGCTGATCTGCATCAGATTCCCCAGCAAAGGCCACATCAGTAACGGTTGCACAATGAGGACACCGCAAAATGTTCCTGCAGCCGCACCGATAGCTCCCCATTGCATATATCCGACCAGAAACAGGGTCGCTGCAAGATTAAGTGAAACCGCCACGATCGTACGCTTGGCAGTCCGATTAACATTGGCTGTCGCGATGGCAATCTGATGAACGATGCCTGTTGGCGTGAGAATCAGATTGGCCACACCCAACAATAATAGCACAATGCCTGCCTCGCTATACAACGAGAACTTTTCTCCCAGATACAGCGCCAACCATTCGTTTCGATAGACGATCAGCCAGACAAACGGTGCCATCACCATCCATGTGCTGATCCGTCCCACGCGAAGGAATGCTTTTTTCATACGTTCGTGCTGGCGGGTCGCATGCATAGCGGTCATCATGGGCACGAGAGGGGCGCGAGCAACGGTGAGAAACTGCCGTATTTCATTGTCGATTACCCCGCCGGT
>CAZHNG010000410.1:1918-5648 GCA_964533785.1 uncultured Saprospiraceae bacterium
CCCACCATGGACCATGCATTAAACGTACCGATCTCTCGGACCAACGACCATCGAAAGGCCTTTAACCGCATACGCGCCGCTGGCAGCTGATTCCATGCGATAATTGACATGATGCACTGGGCTATTATCTGCGTTACCGCCTGCGAGACGATCACCCAAACAACTGATGTGCTGATTCCCAGCAATAGTCCCAACAGCAAGCCGCCTCGAGCAACCGTACTGATGACATTTATGGAGTTTTTCAGCACAAACTGCTGGGATGCCGCCAATCCCGCCACCAGCGGGCTTAAGGTGACAGTAAAACTGGTTTGAAGGAGAAGGCAGCCGAGCATGACCTGCGCTGTACCGAGCATGTCCGGCGGAAACGTCAAAAACCGATCAAGTTGCCAGATGAACAACCCGCCAACCCCGATAAGCGGCAGGCTGGCTGCCAGCGTAACCGGCAGCATGCTGGAGGTGATCTGCGTGAGTCGCTCCTCATCCTCGCGCGCCAAGGCTTCAGCGAGATAGCGCGACATGCCACCTGTCAGAAGTGAGGTAAAGATCGGAAGGAAATAGACTACCGACATAATGACCGGCAGCACTGCGAACTCATCCGGCGGGATGCGTTTGAGCAGATACTGTATGACCCAGAGATTCACCCCGATCAAGATCAGCTTGCTGACAATGGAACTGGTTACATTGATTACCAACAGTTTTTTCGAGATAGGGTTTTGCTTGTTCATGGTCGCGTCAGGCGTTGACACTGACGTTTCCTGGGGTCGTAAGCGGGCCGCGCCCGGCAGGGTTACACCGCGTTCGCGGCGGGGGGCGATCTTCAAAGAGAATCGGCAAAACGTTCACCGGGGATAAGCCCGCGCCGCCGGGCGGCGGCCAAGCTAGCAAAATCCCCCGGTCGCCGCATGATCGTGATCGGTCCGAGGGATTCAGTACGACCCGCCCACGCTGATCGTATCGTCGAAGGCGTTAAGTTCGCCGATCTCGTCGATCGCGGTCTCGCCCTCGCCCAACTGGTCTTTGGCGAGGTAGATGCCATCCTTGCCGGCACTGATCAGCGCGAACCCACCGGCGGGAACATCGTTGGACCCATTCGCCCCGGCGTTGCCCGAGCCCAGCGAGCTGAGCGACGGGTTCACCAGGCACCACGACAAATTAGCGAAAGACGTAGGACCGCCGACAGCCGGGCCACTGAGCAGCGAGTTTTGGCCTTGGTTTTTGCTAATGTCCCCAACAGTCAGGTTCATAGCGCCGGTTAAGTCTGCGATCTCGGAGCGAGAGAATGGAGCCGAGTTGTAAGGATTGAAGCCAGCAATACGGGGTGCCGCAGAATACTTGGGATCGTACCGCAAGATCAGGATCGGCATTCCGGAGATCGGATCGATGAGTTCCGGGTAGGAATTGTCGGACCCGACCGTACCAGTAGCCGTCTGCAGTTCCCTGGCCACCGGCGAGTAGTACGCATCGAAGCGGCGTTCGTTGGGCTGGCCGAAGTTGGCGATGGGGCCTTGGCCGACCTCGTCGGCGTCGAGCTTGACACCGAAGATCGTGTCGGTCTCACCGGAAGTGACCTGCCCGCCCATCATCGCCAGCACAGCGTTCTCGTTGCCGGTGAACAATTGCCAATTGCTGCCACTTTCCAACGTGGCACCTGAAAAATACCCCGGCAGAGTGCCGAAGTCGGTCTGGTAGGTTGACGCGGCGGTGAGGATGTTGCGGTGCTGGGTTTTGCCGGTCAGGGCCTTGGCCCGGCCGCGGACCGCGGCCAGGGCCGGCAGGAGGATGCCGATCAGCAGCGCGATGATCGCGATGACCACCAGCAGTTCGATCAGGGTAAAACCGTGCAGGGGTCTGGCCGGACGGGTGGGCGGTGAACATGATGGACGCATGGTTACCTCCTGGCCCGCGTCGGCGGGGGTCGGGCGATCACGAGCGGGCCGCGTCAGCATGATAGCGGCTCGGGGCCGGCCGATCGATTCGCCCCGCCGCCGGGTGTCCGCTGATCGGCCGGCGGCGGCGTCGCTCAGCCGTGCTGGGTGTGCTTGGGTGGCCGGTGGAAGCGGCCCAGGTCGAGGGCGCGGAAGTAGTCGACGGTCCGCGCCAGGCCGTCGCGCAAGGGGATTTTCGGCTCCCAGCCCAGGGCCCGGCGTGCCAGGTCGATCACGGGCTTGCGCTGGGTCGGGTCGTCGGTCGGCAGGGGCAGGTGGACGAGCTTGCTGGATGAGCCGGTCAGCTCGATGCACATCTGGGCCAGTTGCTTGATGGTGAACTCACCGGGGTTGCCCAGGTTGACCGGGCCGACCAGCGTCGGCTCGCCGTCGGCCGGTTCGTGGTTCATCATCGCCTGCATGCCGTCGAGCAGGTCGTCGACGTAGCAGAAGCTGCGTGTCTGGCTGCCATCGCCGTAGAGCGTGATGTCTTCGCCGGCCAGGGCCTGGAGGATGAAGTTGCTCACGACGCGGCCGTCGTAGGGGTGCATGCGCGGGCCGTAGGTGTTGAAGATGCGGATCACGCGGATGTCCGCGCCGTGCTGGCGGTGGTAGTCGAAGAAGAGGGTCTCGGCGCAACGTTTGCCCTCGTCGTAGCAGGCACGGGGGCCGATGGGGTTGACGTTGCCGCGGTAGCTCTCGGGCTGGGGGTGGACCTCCGGGTCGCCGTACACCTCGCTGGTCGAGGCCTGGAGGATGCGGGCGCCCACGCGCTTGGCCATGCCCAGCATGTTGATCGCGCCCAGGACCGAGACCTTGGTCGTCTGGATCGGATCGTGCTGGTAGTGCACCGGCGAGGCGGGGCAGGCCAGGTTGTAGATCTGATCGACTTCGAGGTAGATCGGCCAGGTCAGGTCGTGGCGGATCAGCTCGAAGTTGGGCGCATCGAGCAGGTGATGGATGTTGAGCTTCTGGCTGGTGAAGAAGTTGTCCAGGCAGATGACATCGTGGCCCTGGGCGACCAGGCGTTGGCACAGGTGCGAGCCGAGGAACCCGGCGCCGCCGGTGACGAGGATGCGTTTGAGCGGTTCAGCCATGAGCGTTGTGGTCCGTTGGTAAAGGAACAATCGGCCGGCAGAGTGTACCGGATGAGCGGCGGCGCGCGTAAGTAAGCTTCGCTGCACGCGGGCCGGCCGATTACCGATAATGCCTTGATGGGCACCGACGCATGGATCACCCTGGGCGTGGTGGGCATCGTGCTGGCGATGCTGGCGTTCACGCGCCGCGGGCCGGACATCATCCTCTTCGGCGGGCTGACGCTGCTGATGGTCGCGCCGTGGCACGACGGGCAGGGGTATCGGCTGGGCGTGATGTCGGCCGAGCAGGCGCTGGCGGGGCTGGCCAACCCGGGCATGGTGACGGTGGGCGTGCTGTTCATCGTGGCCGCGGGGCTGCGGGAGACCGGGGCGCTGGGCTGGATCGTCGCGCGGCTGCTGGGCCGGCCCCGGCGGCTGGGCGTTGCGCAGGGGCGCGTGATGCTGCCGGTCGCGGGGTTGAGCGCGTTTCTGAACAACACGCCGGTCGTCGCGATGTTCATCCCCGTCCTGGCCGACTGGGCGCGCAAGCTGCGCTTGCCGATCAGCAAGCTGCTGATCCCGCTGAGCTACGCGGCGATCCTCGGCGGGCTTTGCACACTGATCGGCACGAGCACGAACCTCGTGGTCAACGGCCTGTGGATCGCCGACGCCGGCCGCGCCTCGCTGGGCATGTTCGAGATTGCGTGGGTAGGCCTGCCGTGCGCCGTG
>CAZHNG010000411.1:0-5637 GCA_964533785.1 uncultured Saprospiraceae bacterium
GTCAATTAGTTAGAATTTTTAGTCTAACTTCTAGCGTCTAGCGTCAAAAGTCTAGTAAACAGATCACAGCCCTAAAATATTAATCTGTATCTATTGGTCAAAAATATCCGGACGGCACAAGTCTTTTATTCCAAATCCAGAATAAGCGGGCTTTTTCCAGGTACTTTTACCGTTGTTGTAATTTCTACCACTTTTCCGGAAAGGACATTCTTCCCGCTTGCAACTCCCTCGAGCATTTCTGCGAATCTTTCCAGTTCCAGAGCCACCTCATTTTCATTCTTATTTAAAATCACCATGACTTTATCGGTGTCGTCATACCGGAAATAGACATATACGCCGTTTTGCGGTAAAAAGTGCGTCAATTTTCCATGGTGGATAACCGGTGCGTTTTTCCGCCACTGCAACAGTTTTTTGGTAAATGTCTGAGCCTCCTTTTGTTGGTTGGTTAAACCTTTTCCTGTGAAAGCATTCACTTGATCGCCTTCCCATCCGCCGGGAAAATCGCTGCGGATGATGCCATGATCCGACGTACCCGGGTTTTTCATCAGGATCTCCGTACCATAATAAATTTGCGGCACGCCGCGCGTCGTCAAAACAAAAGCAATCGCCAATTGAAAAAGCCCGTAGTCTTCGTTTAACTGGGTAAAGACCCGGCTCATGTCGTGATTATCCGGGAAAACGACTAGTTCGGACGGATCGGGATACAAAAAGTCCTGAGCAAGCATCTCGTACAAATCGATCCACCCGGTGCTAAAGGATTCTTCTGCAACCAGGGCATCGACCATAGCCTTTTGTACCGGAAAGTCCATTAAGCTTTTTAAAAAGGAGGTGTAATCGTTGGGGTTTTCTTTATCCTTTTGCCAATAAGAAACAATAGTAGGCACATCGTACCATTCTTCTCCGACTACGTTGAAATGCGGATATTCCTCCATCACTCTGCGCGTCCACTCGGTCATATAATCCATATCAGGATAGGGGTAGGTATCCATTCTGATCCCTGCCAAACCGAGAAATTCGATCCACCAAATACCGTTCTGGATCAGGTAATTGCCGAGTAATTCATTGCGCTGATTGAGGTCGGGCATGGTAGGAACAAACCAGCCATCGGTAAATACCTTATGATCTATTTCAGAAACATATGGGTCTTGGAGGACTGATTTACGGTGGTTGGTTTGGGTGTATTCATCCCATTGGTTGATCCAATCCTCCGTGGGCAGGTCTTTCATCCACCAATGTTCTAATCCACAGTGGTTGACGATCATATCCATGATCAATTTAACGTCTTTTGACCTGGCCAGATCAGCTAGTTTTTTGTAGTCTTCGTTGGTTCCGAACCGGGGGTCGACCTGGTAAAAATCAGTGGTTGAATAACCGTGGTAGGAGTATTCCGTCATGTCATTTTCCAGCACCGGATTTAGCCAAATGGCATTAAAGCCAAGATCAACGATGTAATCCAGGTGGTCGATAATACCTTGAAGATCCCCCCCGTGACGGCCGCCTTTAAACTGGCGGTTCAGTTTTTCCTGCAACTCCGGCAATTCGTCGTTGAGTGGGTTCCCGTTAGCAAAACGATCGGGGGTGATCAGGTACATCACATCCGCGTTGTTGAAGCCTTCTCGTAAGGCAGCGTTCTCTTCCCGGGCCCGAAGCTCATAACTGTGGGCCTCGACAACTGTATTTCCCTCTTTGAAGTTGATGGTGAAAGTGCCCGGAGCAATAGTGGGCTCCATCTTTAGATCGATGAATAAATAATTGGCATTCGGGACTTTGATCACTTTGCTGATGAGCAATCCCGGGTAATCGATTTCCGGGGTAAATCCCCCAATACTTTCACCGTAAAGCATCAGTTGTAAAGTAGGTTCCTGCATTCCTGCCCACCAATTGGGAGGTTCTATCCTTTCGATACGGTTTTGTGCTTGTAACAATAGCGTTAAAAAGAACGCTTGAAAACAACAGAGTAAAACTTTCATCTTTGACATTGCAATTAATTAATCGAAGCTGCGATACCTCATTTAAGGTAACAAATTTACAAATCCAGCCAGGTTTTTACATCGCCAGTCAATTAAATTTGCCAAGGGTGGATTGGAACGGATCATTTCAAGCGTCTCCGCGTTACTTTCTACCAGTACCGTTAACATTCCCAGTTTTTTTCCAAATTCCATATCGGAAATGGAATCGCCTACCATGAAGCTTTTGGAGAATTCGATATCGGGAAAGTCTTTTTTCGCGGCCAGCGCCATGGAGGGATTGGGTTTTCTGCAATTATCAGGCAGGGTAGCTAATTCAGGGCAAAAATAAATAGCGTCAATTTTTCCGCCATATGATTCAATAGATTGTTGCATGCGTTGGTGAATGGCTTTTAATTGAGCCTCAGTCATCAACCCTTTGCCAATTCCTTGTTGGTTAGTAACTACAAAAACTCTGGAAAAATACCGGGTGAAAAATGGAAAAGTGTCAAGGGTGCCATCGATAAAATGAAAGTCTTCCCAATGGTCAACATATTGGCCCGGAAGCCTGTTATTTATTACCCCGTCACGGTCTAAGAACAGAGACCAATTTTGATATTTCATAGGCTGGATAGGTTGAGGAAAGGCCGGGGTCGATAAGTTAGTGCAATAAAAAAATAAGGTGCTCGCTTAACAAGGAGCACCTACGTAAACTATAAACAAACAAAAAACATTAGCAATCAATATCGTAGTTAACAAGGAAATTTATAGTTGGTTCAGGACTTGCAAAGATTTTTTTTTCGAATACTTTTGTAGAATCTAAGTTTATACGCTAATTTACTTAAATGGATTTAAAGAACCCTTCAAATATTCTGATATACGCTGCAATTGCCATTGCTTTGATCTTATTTTTAAGGTTGTTAATTTTTATGCGGTTCGTTGGATTAATGATCATTGGACTGGCTTTGATAGGATGGGGGCTTTACTGGGGAATTAACCGGTACCAAACGTGGCGGTACAATAAAAGGTTTGCGCAGACCACCGAAGGTCAGATTCAGGAAAAGTTGGATTTTTGTCGCAAAGAATTGGATAAACATCTGACCGCTGTTTCCGGCATTTCAGAGAATATCAGGGATTTAAAAGAGAAACTGGCCAATACAACCGGCTTAAGTGAGAAGATCAAAGAAGAATCAAAACGGTTACTTCAAAAATTTGAGTCGGAATTAAAGTTGAGAAAATCTAAGATCAATTTTTTTGAGACTTCCATTCAGAAATTGGAAAATTTATTGCACAATCACCAGATAGCGCGGGAACTACTGGCAAAAGAAGATGAACTGCGCCAATTACAAGAAGAGCACTATGACGATCTGGCGAAAATGGAAGAACTTAAGTCAAATGTTGAAATGGATACCTTTTACCTGGAAACGATTGAAGAGCTTTCCAACCGCATACGGATGAGCACCGATTATGATGATACCGAACACCTGAACCAGGAATTGGTGAAAATGACGAAGGATATCGAAAGGTTGTGATTATTAATTCTTTTTGTTATCCTCTTGCGTATAGATTTTGATGTCCACTTTCCGGTTTTGCTTTTTAGGGTTATCGTCTTTAATTTCACCCCGGCCCTCCAGGTAGATCTGATCCACTCGCAAGGAGTTTTCCATTAAGTAAACGGCAATATTTTTAGCTCTTTCTTCCGATAATTTGAGGTTATAAGTATCCGTACCGATGTCATCAGCATATCCGATAATTTCAATACGGGTAACCTTTTCTTTATTGACAGGGTTGATAAAACTACTGATCTTGGATTTTTCGCTTGGCGATAATTCATTGCTATCGAACGTGAAAAATACAGTATGGGTGAATTGTTCGGTTTTTATTGTTGCTCCTCTGATTATTCCTTCTTTTTTCTTTTTGTCCAAGGCCTCTTTTTCTTCCTGGAAGAACGTGTGTTCGCTTTCGGGATCTTCATCGCCTTCAGTTTCTGCGAACCCTACCAGGTATTGACGTCTTAAACGAATGTTAACCGGGTAAAGCATTTTATTGTCCCATTCGGGTATCTTGAAAGTGCTTTGGTAAAAATCGTAATCACTCAGGTCGACAGAGATATCTAAGGTGGTATTGGCTGGCACACAAAGGAAAAACCTGCCTTTTTCATCCGTTTTAATAGGTTCTTTTCCTGCAATATTTACGGTGGCAGGAAGGCGCACCCCTACGATGGAGTCCGTGACATATCCCTCTACGAAGGTGATGGGATCGCTGAAAAGTTTTTCATCCAGTTTGAAGCCGTAAATATCGTAGTTGTAACCAGCATTAAAACCATTTGGCCGGTCAGAAGCTACGTATCCGGTTTTGCCGTCCGCACACAAGAAAAAGCCAATTTCGTCATTGGGGGAATTAATGGGTTGACCGAGGTTTACGGGGGTTCCCCACTCTCCGGTGTCCGGGTTTTTTCGACTCATAAAAATATCTGAACCGCCGATGCCCAGTCGTCCGTTACTGGTAAAGTACAATGTATTACCGTCATTGGTTAAAAAAGGAGATTGTTCATCTCCTTCGGTATTGATATTGGGGCCCAATTTCTTGGGAGCCCCCCATTCACCATTAGCCTGGCGCTCACTGTACCAAATATCGATATTCTTTAAGTCCCCTTTGCCGCCGTCACTTACAAAATACAACTGACTACCGTCGCAACTTACGGTGACCTGAGTTTCGTAGCCCATGGTATTGAGAAACCCATCTACGGGTTTTATGGCTGTAATCTCATTGTCTTCAATCGTGCCTTCCCAAATATCGCATGGTCCAAGAACGCCCTCTCGGTTGCAAGCGGAAAAGAACATTTTCTTTCCATCTCTCACCATAGTGAACCTGCCTTCCGGGACAGGAGTGTTAAAATATTTGAATTCAGACTTGTTCCGCCAATTTCCGGAATTGTCAGCTTTGCTGTAGAAAAGGTCTTCGTCTTTATTTTGGCTACGCCGGTAGCGTTTAGTGAAGAACAACAGCTGCTGGTCGTTTGAAACGAAAGGAAAATATTCGTCATCACCGCTGTTGACACCCGATCCGAGCCGTTCAAAGTTGTTGACCTTGCCAAAGTTCAGGGAGTCCAGCATCATGTAACAGGATTGTAAGCTGGTATTAAGATTTTCGATGTATTGTTCTTCTTTTTGTACTTCTCTTTCGCCGTGCATACCAAAAACGTCGGTTTCTTCTTTTTTTAGCACTTTAAATTTTTCAAAGAGGGTTAAGGCTTTTTTGACCCTTCCCGTTTTATAGTAAGCGTCTCCCAGTTCATAGTACATGGCCCGTGAAAAAGTGGAATCAGACTCCAATACGATTTCGTAGTGGATAATGGCATTTTCAAAATCATTCAACCTGGAATAACAAAAGCCCATCTCCCGGTGTGCGGCCGATAAACCGGGCTGCTCCTTCAGACATTTTTCAAATGCCCTGATGGCCTTTTTATAATTTCCCCGCAGCATATTTTGCTCCGCATTTTTATAGTGATCGATGGCTTCTATGAAAATCCCGTCCGGTAATTGACAGAACAAGGGTAGGTTAAGGAAAAGAAGAAAGAAAGCTAAGGAGAGTCTGGCCGGCATAGTTGCTCTGTTTTTTGTGAGTTGCTATTGATTTGGACTTTTGACGCTAGATTTTAGACAACAAAACGCTGATATTCAATGGATAT
>CAZHNG010000412.1:0-5597 GCA_964533785.1 uncultured Saprospiraceae bacterium
TAGTCCTGACGGTACCGTCAGGAGAGTGTGAACATAACATAAAATAATTCTGCTCGATTACTTAAAGCTTGCTTTGAATTTAAGTAGGAGAGGGCATGTGATCCATTTGGTTAAATTATCTTTAGGTACGTACATAAATAATATATGAATGCTACCAAGAGACACTTTCTCGATACAGTCAAATTTACGAGTCTCTGACTCAATTAGGTGCTCAAAGTTTGAGACTTGGACGAGTAACGAATAATTGTAGTTAATGTGCTTATCTAGAGATAAATTTATTATTCGCTTGAGTATTGGAGGTTCTGATTTGAGAATCAAGAATATACCTTTCTATTACCTTATCGAAAATTTACGCTACTTATGTTAAAGTATTTCCATTTACTCCTGTTTGTATTTTTTTCCCTGCTTTTTTCAGCATGCGGCGGAAAAGTTAATCAAAAAATTTTCATAAAGAAGGAAAAATCAAGCGGAATGCAAATCGCACGGCTTACCAGCAACGATGCTTCTGATTTTCAGGCTATCCGTGAAGCCTTCAGGAATAATAATCCCGGATATGATATGATGTACGCTGCTACTGTCCAAGACATTAAAGCAAAAGCTGCGAATAGGGTGGTTTTCATTCAGGAAGGAGGGGGTATGGTCTATCTGAATACCAAAGCAAATGATCGTTCTAAGTTTTCGGTAGGTGATATTATCATGTTGGAAAAAGGAGTAGGTCTAAGCACGGACAGTCTCTTCAGTGCATTGGTCTTTACCGTTCCGGAAGCTTTTCCCGAGGATATCCCCGTTTTTGTACGCCCGGACTGGGATGAAAATATTACTGATACGCCCGGCGGTTGCGCTACCGAAACCAACGCTTACCGAAGGATATTACTTACCTGGCTGAACAAGGTGGGACCTTACCAATTTCACGCGTTAAATGCCCATCGCGTTCGCATTATGGATTCTTTTACCCATTATCATCCGCTTAAAGGTGGATTCGATGAGTTTTACCTGGTTCAAATGGCCATGCCGGGTGCCAAAATAATTACCAGCTCAAAGTTAGAACTTATTGAAAACCCCGGATTGCTGAAAAAGGAAAATTTGAAGGATTTATTACAATCCACTCCATTGAAAGCAGGAGATTTGGTTTATCTTCCCAGAGGGATCATACACCGCGGTGTCGGTGGTGTGCTGGCGCAGGTCATCACTGTTCCCGGTTTCGTACCTGGTTCTGAAATAGGAATAGACCACCATTTGAAAGCCATAAATGAGCAATTTCAACTGAAAGGTGAGGAAGAATTACCTTTGAATGTCAGTGCATCAAAGGCTCCTGTCGTCAAATGATTGATGGGAGATGGATGAAAATAATTATACATTTAACTGCATACTAATGATGAAGTGGTTTTTTAAAATAGAAATCTTGTTGGTCTTTTTGGCGTTGGTAATTTTGGAAGGTACGCTTTGGGCACAGCAACAGCAAAATATTCCTGCGGGTTACAAATTAGTTTACAGTGAGGACTTTTCTGATGCATCGCCCATTAATGAGTTCATTATGACGGACAAAAGTGCCTGGAAAGTGGAGGATGGGGTGTTGGAATTATTCGGCAAGAGCAACTACGAAGCAAGCGTGCGTTCTCCGTTCAATATAGCATTGATCAAAGGATTATTGCTGGGAGATTTCATACTGGAAGTGAACCTGGCCCAGACTGGACGCGAATACGGACACCGAGATCTATGTGTTTTTTTCAACGTTAAAGACCCTACCAATTTCTATTATGTCCATTTGGCTACTAAAGCAGATGATCATGCCAATAATATTTTTCTGGTCAACGACGAGCCCAGGGTAAAAATAGCGGAAAAAACTTCGACGGGAACCAATTGGGGCGACACCGGCAGTTGGCACAAAGTTCGTATTGAAAGAAAGGTCGATACGGGTTCTATCCGGATCTTTTTTGATGATATGGAAGAACCGGTTATGGTAGCGACCGACACTCATTTTGATTACGGACATATCGGTTTCGGCTCATTTGATGATACAGGCCGTTTCGATAACATTAAGATATGGGCACCCAACCTCGTCCAAAAGAAACAAGACTTTTTTCATTGATTTTAACTAATTGAACATTATGCGTATTTGGGGCACGATGTGTTTTTTATTGTTGGTATTGGTAGCCTGCAAGGTCAATACAACGGATAAGGTAGTGAATAAAATCGCTACCACCAATGCCGAAGATTTTGAAGATGAAAACAAAGCGGCTGTTCAGCTTAATGATAGCTTCGATCTGAAATTATGGGCACCTGGTTCCTTATTATCCAATGCTGTTGCCATCAGTTTTGATCCCAACGGGGTGGCTTACGTTGCTGAGACCCAACGGAGAAAAACCTCCGACCTTGATATCCGGGCTCACCGGGATTGGATGCTGGAAGATCTGGCTTTGCAAACACTGGAAGATACGGAGCAATTCCATTTGAGAAAACTAGCTACGGAACGCAGCGATACTAACCGCTGGATGGAAGATTTTAATCAGGATGGGAAACGGGATTACCGCGACCTTGAAGTCCAAAGCGAATACATCAGAAGAATATGGGATGGAGATCAGGACGGCAGGGCAGACTCATCCAGCCTGTATGCCGAAGGTTTTAACACTATGCTTACTGGGGTGGGAGCGGGCGTACTATACCACAATAATGAAGTTTTTTACACGGCAGCTCCCAATGTTTACCGGCTTAAAGATATGGATCAAGATGGTTCAGCGGATGAGCGGGCGGTGATCAGCCGCGGGTTTGGTATCCATATTGCGTATGCGGGGCATGATATGTCCGGATTGACGGTCGGACCAGACGGTAAGATATACTGGGCCATTGGTGATCTGGGAGCTAATGTGGTGGACCAAACCGGCAAACGGTGGGCGTATCCCAACGAAGGGGTGGTCGTTCGCGCCAATCCCGACGGTAGTGATTTTGAAGTTTTTGCGCATGGTCTGCGCAATACCCAGGAATTAGCTTTTGATGATTATGGTAATCTGATCAGTGTAGATAACGACGGGGATCATCCCGGCGAACATGAGCGTTTTGTACACATCATCGAAGGAATGGATGCCGGTTGGCGTATTAACTGGCAATTTGGTAAATACGGAGAAAAGAATGAATCCTATAAAGTATGGATGGACGAAGGTTTGCACCTGCCTTACTTTCCCGGGCAAGCTGCCTACATCGTCCCACCCCTGGCTTTGGCGCCTAACGGACCCGCCGGGCTGGCCTACAATCCCGGAACGGCATTGAATGATCAGTGGCGGGGATATTTTTTCGCTTCTTATTTTAAGGGGAGTTCTGCCAGATCACAAATTCAGGCATTTAAATTGAAACCCAAAGGCGCTTCTTTTGAATTGGCGGATACGGTCAGCGTATTATCCGGTATTGCTTCTACCGGTTGTACCTTTGGGCCCGACGGTGCCTTATACATAAATGACTGGCTGGATGGATACGCCAAAAAGCCGAGAGGCAGGATCTGGAAGATTGATGTGCCGCAAAAACAACAAGAACAACGTTTGCGTACGCAACAGCTTATTCAGGAAGGAACTCAGGCTAAAAGTAAGGAGGAGCTGGCTGAACTACTGGCTTATCCCGATCAACGGATCCGCTTAGCTGCCCAGTTTGAATTGGTAGAGCGAAATGATGCGGAAACCCTGGAGCAGGTGGTGAGAATACGGAAGTCTGACCTCGCCCGAATTCACGCTATTTGGGGTTTGGGACAATTGGCCAGGAAAAATGATGAGATAGCCGTTCAGCTCCTTCCTTTTCTGAGGGATGAAGATGAAAATATCAGGGCTCAGGCGGCGAAAGTTTTGGGCGATGCCCGCTATGAGCCGGCATTGGCACAACTGACGGATCTGTTACAGGACAATTCGGCGAAAGTACAATTCTTTGCTGCGCAAGCGCTCGGAAAACTGGAAAATGCCAAGCCTTTTGATTCAATGGTAGCCATTTTAGAACGCATCGAAGATCAGGACCTGGCATTGCGCCATGCAGTAGTCAATGCGCTTTCGAAAATGCCGGTGGAGGAGGAGCTGGTAAATTTGCGTACTCATCCATCGATGTTTGTTCGTCTGGCAACGGTCGTAGTACTGCGGCAAAAGCGTTCTCCGGGATTAGCAGTCTTTCTGGAAGATCGAGATCCACTTGTCGTGGTCGAAGCAGCCAGGGCTATTCATGACGATACATCTGTTCCTGAAGCTTTGCCCGCTTTAGCGAGATCTTTGGAAAGAACTGATATTGACAACGAAGCATTCTTGCGCAGAGCCATTAATGCAAACCTGAGGATTGGTGACGAGGCGAGTGCTCAGCGTTTGATCGTTTTTGCGGCAAATCCGAAAGTTTCACAAGCAATGCGAAAAGACGCTTTGTGGGCATTGGGTTATTGGGCAAATCCACCGGTTTTGGACAGGGTAGAGGGGCGTTACCGGTTATTACCGGCACGTGACGTTCAACTGGCTTACCAAGCCGTAGGTCCTTATGTCTTTGATCTACTGGAAAATTCGTTACCCGAAATCAGGACGGCCGTTGCTACCTTGATCGGACGGCTTGATTATCAGGAAGCCATGCCCGATCTGTACGCCATTCTGGAAAACCGGAATGAACCCTCAGCCTTGCGGATAGCTGCCTTGGAATCTTTGGTTCGAAGTAAGGATAAGCGCATCAATGGGGCACTAGATTTAGCCTTATCTTCTCCGTTACCGGATATTCGACAATCTGCTCAGGATTTACTGGCTAGTATAGACCTTCCCGCGGCGCAGAAAGTGCAGATGACCTCTAAAATATTGGATAACGGGAATATTGATGAAAAGCAAAGAGCTATTGCTAATCTGGCTACCTTAAAAGACGAGGAAGCGGATCGTATTCTGAGCGGCTGGATGGATAGTTTGCTGGAGGACGAGATCGAACCGGAATTAAAACTGGACGTACTGATGGCCGTGGAAAAAAGTGGGGCTGTCGAGCTGAAAGAAAAAAAATTGGCTTACGAAACTTCGCTGGATTCTACCAATAAACTGGAATTGTACCAGGAAACGCTTTGGGGAGGCAATGTGGAAAAGGGCAGACGGCTTTTTTACCGGGATCAATCCGCTCAGTGCGTGAGGTGCCATCAAGTAGATGGAGAGGGCGGGCTGGTAGGCCCCAATCTGTCCAATATCGCCGGAAAACTATCACGCGAGCAATTGCTGGAATCTATGATCAATCCGGATGCCAGGATCGCTCCCGGTTATGGTACGGTATTATTGGAATTAAAGGACGGACGGTCTTTGGCAGGTATTGCTATATCGGAAAAGGAAGATGCAATCAGATTAAAAGTAGGGGAGGAAGTACAAGAATTGGCGATGGGTGAAGTTAAAACTAAGGAGTATTTGGCCTCGGGAATGCCTTCTATGGATGGAATGTTGAGCAAGAGTCAGATACGAGACCTAGTGGCTTACCTGGTTAGTTTGAAAAAGAATCCCTTGTAATTATCCGTTTTAGGGAACTTGATGTTCTAACAAATTGTTCTTAAATTGTGTGTTATTATTAATTTGGACTTTTGACGCTAGACGCTAGACGCTAGATTTTAGACAACAAAACGCTGA
>CAZHNG010000413.1:0-5541 GCA_964533785.1 uncultured Saprospiraceae bacterium
CAGCGTTTTGTTGTCTAAAATCTAGCGTCTAGCGTCTAGCGTCAAAAGTCCAATCAACAAAGGAATAGTAATAAAAAATCAGATACTAATTGGTTCAATTCCAATAGCATCTTAATGACGTTAAAAGGCAAAAGTTTTGAAATGAAAGGAAACAAAAATCAACAACTTGATCTTTACTAATTTAGCTTAAAAGCTTAATAATCATACCTCTTGCATAAAGATAACAAGATAACCTCCAGCTAGGATTAACATACTAATCAAAATCGGTTTGTGAACTAAAAAGTAGCTTAGTAAATCAAGTTTCTCACAAATATATAAAATAAAAATATATTGTTAAGACAAAATCTCTGGTTTACACCATTTGACCGCTATCCAGCCCAAAGAAATGAAAGCGCAATACTAAACATCGAGATATGTTGGTAAATACGGAAAAATGCCCATTTTGTTATATATTGACTGCCGAGATAATCTAATCGGCAATGGATGTTATAAAAAAATACCAATCACTATTTGAAAAATTTGCGAAAAACCAGCACCTGGAAAAAGAGCCTGCTAACCTCTATAAGCCTGTTTCTTATATCATGGGTAACGGAGGTAAGAGGTTACGCCCGGTGTTAGTTTTGATCGGCCATCACTTATTTGACCCTTCCTATCAAAACTCCTTGCCTATTGCTTATGCGGTGGAATTATTCCATAATTTCAGTTTAGTCCATGATGATATTATGGATGAAGCCCCGGTCAGACGTAATTTACCAACTGTTCATGCTAAATACGGTATAAATGCCGGTATATTATCAGGAGATTTAATGCTTATTCTGGTATATCGATACCTTAGCCAGATCAATCATCCTGAAAAAATAAACAAAATCCTTTCTATATTTAATACGGCGGCTACCCAAGTCTGTGAAGGACAACAAATGGATATGGATTTTGAAAAGACTAATAATGTCAGTATCGACCAATATTTAAAAATGATAGAGTATAAAACCGCTGTACTACTAGCTGCAAGTCTTGGTATGGGAGCTATTATGGCTGGTACTGATGAAAATAACTTTAATCATATCTATGAATTCGGCCGCTGTGCAGGGATTGCATTTCAATTGCAAGATGATATTCTCGACACCTTTGGGGATCCTGAAAAATTTGGCAAAAAGGTAGGTGGGGATATCGCACAAAACAAAAAGACTTTTTTGATCTTAAAAGCTTTAGAAGCCGGGGATGTGTCTACGCAACAGCAATTGAAAAAATACCTGGCAGATCCTTCTGCTCCTGAATCAGAAAAAATTTCGGCGGTTACCAATATCCTCGAGACCCTCAACATCAGAGAAATTGCGGAAGCCGAAAAACAAACGTTTCACGATAAAGCACTTAATCATCTAAATCAAATCGACGCTAATGCACAACCCAAAGTGGCTCTTGAAAATTTAGCCAGCCAGCTTCTTTCCCGCGAGACTTAATTGGGGTTGGTTGATGAGGTTTATGTCGTTTATTGAGTTTATACAAATCAACATATAAACCACATAAACCCCAAAACCTTCAAAACCACCATTCTAAATCCGTTTAGCCCGTGGCTTAAGATCCGTCAACTCCGCTATTCTCACCGGCTCTCCCGCTGCGATACTTTTGCGGGCTGCGATACCAATAAGAATGGACATCGCCCCGTCTCTTGTGCCGGCAGCATGCTTATAGGGATCCGGTGCTTCAGGATTTTTGAATATTTTATCATGGAGCCGCTTGTCTCCTCCTCCGTGGCCTCCACGTTCGTATTCTACCATTTCTACTTCGTACTTATTCCAGTTTTTATGTACAATAATTGGCTTGTAAGACAATTTCTCCTCTCTATTCTGGCTCATCTCAGCCGCGTGGAGTTCTGCTTGATCCTCATCCATTTTTTCGTAATAAGGAATGTCCTGCCAGGCTTCAATTCTTCCGTCGGTGCCGTTAAAAGCAATTCGCCAACCTTCAAAAGGAGAATAAGTCGTTAAGGAATAATTAACCAGCGTGTTATCCGCATATTTTATTTGCGCGGACATCTTATCATAGATATTGATCTCGCGCCGGAAGAGACAATTATCGCGGATATAACCGTCGTACTTTTCATTCTCCACGTACAATTTCATATAGCGGTCGCTTTTAGTAATGTCCCAGTAAAATTTACAATCTTTCTGGTGAGGGCAGGTACGACATTTATCACCCCGGAATTTACCATTACTGCCATAGTGTTCAAGATCGCCGTAGGCATATACTTCGTATGGATCGGAATCGAGCCACCAGTTTAGCAGGTCAAAATGATGCGTGGCTTTGTGTACCCATAAAGTTCCACCGTATTCGGTATGGCCGTGCCAGCGTCTGAAATAAGAAGCTCCGTGGTAAGTGTTGAGGTACCAATGAAAATCAACGGAAGTAATTTTACCGACCACTTCCTGGGTCAATAATTCCTTTACTTTAGTCATGTAGGGACTCCAGCGGTAGTTAAACCCGACGATGACATTCCTTTTGGCCCGTCTTTCGGCGTCCAAAATTGCCTGACATTTGCGCTCGTCCGTGGTCATGGGCTTTTCCGTCAGTACATCACAACCCATTTCTAAACCTTTTATGATGTACTCGTGGTGGGTAGAATCCATCGTGGTGACAATCACCAGGTCCGGCTTGGTTTGATTGACTAAAGCTTCAAAATCTTCAGAAACCGGGCAATTTACGCCCATATATTCCTTTGCATATTCAAGTCGTCCGGAATTGATATCGCAAAGGCCGACAAATTCAAGAATATCACTGTATTCATCCACTAGTCTTTTCCCCCAAAAAGAGGTTCCCCGTACACCCGTACCCACCAACACGATCTTAAGTTTTTCCCCCGCTTTTCCAAACGAAAATTGGGGTAAACTAACCATACTTCCGGCAGCTAACATACTAACCGAATGTAAAAATACCCGGCGAGAAACGTTATTTTCTTCCATTGTCAATATCTTTTTTTGTGTTTTAATAGCGTTCAGAAAATTATTTTCAACTGTTTATATGCCCTAATTAGATCCGGTAGGGTTTGCGGTACTTTTTTGTCCTTAATTTATTGGCTTTGCCATTGCCTTTGAACTTCTCTTTTTCAGGATCCCAATTGAGTGTTTCCCGTCGCTCGTAAGCAATGTTCGCCAAATTACAAACGGAAGCCGAACGATGTCCCGTTTCGGCATCGCAAACTGGTTTAGAACGTTTCTTGATCGCGTCTATCCAATCCAGGTAATGATTTTCACTCTTGTAGAGGTGAGTTTCCCCGTCCTTAATTTGAGCGGTTACAATACTTTCCGGCTTAGAATCCAAGTACTGACGGCTAATATCCAACGTTCCTTCACTACCGATGAAACGGACGCCCCAGCCGCGACCAAAGTCCTCGTGAACCATTTCAATCCCATTTTCATAGATCATTCTTAACCCGCGAACGGCTTTGGGATCGGTAGGAGGAATAAATTGAGCAGGTCCCGAATTATCCATTCCCAATGCCCACTGTGCAATATCAAACATATGAGCCCCCCAATCACAAAGAATACCACCACCGAATTCTTTATACTGCCGCCATTGCGGCCAGAAGTCCGGATTAGCGTCCTGAGGTGCCAATTGATGATGATAAGATCTGACCTGTGCCGGCCCGCACCAACGATCCCAATCCAGATCCGAAGGTATTTCTTCTGCTTCCAGATCACAGGGCCTTGCCGGATCTCCTACATTGACAAGTACTTTACTGATCTGACCTACGTAACCATTCCTGACTAGCTCACAAGCCTTACGAAAGTTCTCCCAAGACCGCTGCATACTGCCTGTTTGAAGGATCCGCCCGTACTTTTCGGCTGTATCGGCCATCTTACGGCCTTCTTTGACCGTATGGGCTAACGGTTTTTCACAATAAACATCCTTTCCGGCTTCCATCGCTTCAATCGACGGAATAGCGTGCCAATGATCAGGCGTTACCACCACTACTGCATCGATATCATCTCTGGCGATGAGACTTTCGTAAGCGGTATAGGTGTTCACTCCTTTATAGTTACTTTTCGCTGATTTTTCGGCATATTTCTCCTCTACCAGTTTTTTAAACCAGGCTTGTTTACCGGTAAAGACATCACAACCCGCTAGTATCCTGGTCGGCGTCTGTTCAATGAAGCGGCCGGCCAGCCCTCTGGTTTGTTTTCCCAAACCGATAAAGCCTAGGGTGATTTCATCGCTTGGTGCAATGAACCCCCTTCCGAGCACTTTTCTAGGGACAATATGAAAAGCCGCTCCGGCTACTAATGTGCTTTTGATAAATTTTCTACGATTCAACATGCCAGTTAATTTTTAGTGGACTTGTTTAGTAGTTCGACGTTTTTTGAAACCTAAACCCTTAATTATTACGGCAAAAGAACGCTTTTTTGTACGAAAAGACTTTTTAACCCGCTAAGAAAATGTTTTGATTTTTCTTTCGAGAGGAGGAAGTCCTGATAATCAATTTAGGGTCCAAAATTATTTTTCTTGTTCTGACCTTTTTATTCTTATTCTCGATTATTTCCAGCAATACCGTTGCGGCCTGTTTACCCATCTCCCTGCTGAATTGGTCTACCGTACTTAGGGAAGGATCTACAAAAGAGCTGAAAGGTTCGTTAGCAAAACCAACGATACCAACTTGTTCAGGCACTTTTACGCCTATCTGCTTCAGATAATGCAAGGCGCCTACGGCAGCAAAATCGCTGGAAGAGAAAATAGCATCCGGAGGTTCAGGTAAGCTAAATAACTTTTCCGTTTGTTTTTTGCCCCACTCAACGCTCGAAGGACAATCAATGATATAAGCTTTTTCAATAGCGATATTAGCATCCAAAAGGGCCTGACGATATCCTCTGTAACGTTCGGTATAAATCGTGGTATTAGGATCCCCTAAAAAATGGGCGATCCGGCGGTAACCTTGATCAATCAAATGACGAGTAGCAATTCGGCCGCCTTTAAAGTCATCGATAACCACTGAGCTTACGTTTAGTTCCTCGATGACCCGGTCAAAAAATATGAAGGGAACCCCTTCTTCCTTTACTTTTTGATAATAGGCTCTGTTCTGACTGTTTTTAGCCACTGATGAAATAATACCATCTACCTGAGATCGAATTAAATTATCCAGGGCACGTTTCTCCTTTTTTACATCATCATAAGCTTGGCTGACGATGACCCCAAAGCCTTTCTTAGCTACTTCGTCCTCTATACCCCGGACCACCGAACCGAAAAAAGCACGATCGGCCGTTGGCACAATAATACCAATGATATTACTTCTACCACTTCTCAGAGCAGCGGCATAATGGTTTGGGCGATAATTTAAACGCTCCGCAGTTTCCTGAACTAGTTTTTTCGTCGCATCACTAATTGAATGATGGTCGTGCAATGCTCTGGATACCGTTGATGAGGTAACATTCAACGCCTTTGCGATATCTCTTATGGTCACTCGATTTTTCCCCATCTGGAATGTTTATTAGACTTGTTCGGCGGGATCATCAAACGGCTACAAGCGGCAAATTTTATACTGCACTTTGTTAA
>CAZHNG010000414.1:0-5533 GCA_964533785.1 uncultured Saprospiraceae bacterium
TCCTTAATTACAGACGCTTGTACTACATCTGATCGTTGTACATCAAAATCGGGCTACACCCTTTACTATTAGACGTGGTAACGATAGAGTCAACGGCAAATCAGTCTGATCTAAGCACCACAAATAATATAAAAATTAGTAGGGAAGGCTAACGATTTCAAAGCGAACACTCGCTTCGTCGGAAAAGAGCAGGCTATCACTTCGCGATATGACTATCAGAGTGCTCAACAAAAAGAATTTGGTGTCCGGAGAGGGGAGACACCAAATATTGACATAAAGTTGGGGGATTAAAATCAGTTTTTATCCTCTTACATGTGATAAAAGCTCTTCTCTAACCGAACGTTCTTCAAATTTTCCGCTGTATTCGACAGTAACGGTCTTGGAGTTGACATCTTCGACGCCCCGTGCCGCTACACACAAGTGCTCCGCCTCAATGATCACCGCTACATCTTCCGTTTGTAACACCTTCTTCAACTCTTCTGCAATTTGTTTAGTCAGACGCTCCTGTACCTGTGGCCGTTTGGCGAAATACTGTACAATCCGGTTGATTTTGGAAAGACCCACTACTTTGCCATTCGAAATGTAAGCCACGTGCGCACGCCCGATAATCGGTATAAAATGATGTTCGCAGAAAGAATACAGCGTGATATCCTTTTCTACCAGCATTTGGTTGTACTGATATTTATTGTCGAACAAAGCTACTCTAGGCTTATTCGCAGGATTCAGACCGGCAAATATTTCTTTTACATACATTTTGGCCACCCGGTGAGGCGTTCCGCTCAAACTGTCATCTTCCAGATCCAATCCCAGGATATGCATGATCTCCCGAAAATGTTTTTCAATCAATTCCATTTTCAGGTCATCGTCCATCTCAAATGCATCTTCCCGCATGGGAGTGTCCAGGGAAGTGCCGACGTGATTATCTCCCAGCTCATCGACTTCAAGTACTTCTACCTGGCTGTTATGTCCGTTCTTTTTATTGTAATAGCCATTACTATTAGCGGCCCCGTTGTGCAAGCCGTTTACGTATTTGTTTTTGTTATTCTCCATATTCAACATAATTTCTTTGTGTTTCGTAAAGGGTGATTCGTAGCGAAAATTGCGCTTCAATTCCAGCTCTGAGTTTTTCATAAATGACTCTGGCGATGTTTTCAGCCGTAGGATTCAAATCTTTGAATTCTTCGGTGTCCAGATTCAGGTTTTTATGATCGAATTTTTCTAATACCTCTTCTTCGATAAGATCTTTGAGGATTTTCATGTCCATCACATATCCCGTTTCCGGATCCACGTCCCCCGTGACTTTTACGATCAAATCGTAATTGTGGCCGTGGTAATTCGGATTGTTACATTTACCAAAAACCGCCTGGTTGCGCTCATCAGACCACGTTGGATTGTGGAGTCGATGTGCAGCGTTAAAATGTGCTTTGCGGCAAACTGTTGTTTTCATAATTTCAATAACTTAAATTACGGGCACATAACTGCCGTTTCGGAAGTTTTGTTCAATGGACAAATAAAAAAGCCTAAATTTTAATCATGGCGAGTCACTTACTAATTACGGAAGATTAAGTTATATTCCGGACAGGCTCTAAAAAATTAGTGGTAACTCTATTTTGAATCGATTTAAACCCGCAAGCATGCATTTATTCCGATTAATCTCCTGGATTCTACTGTTTCCCAGTTTAGGTTTTGGTCAGGATGTCATCCCCCGTTTATCAGAATTGGACGTATTACACTATCAATTCGAAATCCAGATTTCTGATACTTCGGACGAAATGGTTGGTACCGCAACGGTCAAAATTGATTTTTTGCAGCACCTTGACCAGTTTACCCTTGACCTAGTAGAGGAACAACCCGATGGAAATGGCATGAAGGTATTGCAGATAACGAAAGATCAAAAGGATATTAAATGGAAGCACGCTCAAGGGAAATTAACCATTCTTCCCAATAATACCATTCAAAAAGGAGATACCAATACCTACATCATTCGGTACCGGGGGATTCCTTCCGACGGCCTCATTATTTCTGAGAACAAGTACGGTGACCGGACTTTTTTTGGCGACAATTGGCCCAACCGGGCGCACCATTGGCTTCCGTGTGTAGATCACCCATCGGATAAAGCAGCCGTCGACTTCAAAATCACTGCTCCCGACCACTACCAGGTAATTGCCAATGGCATCCAGGTGGAAGAAATCAATTTGGATGATGAACAAAAAATGACCCATTGGCAGGAAACCGTTCCTTTGCCTATGAAGGTAGCAGTATTTGGAGCCGCGCGTTTCGGGGTACAATACGCGGGCTCCACTCATGGAATTCCCGTTACTAGCTGGATTTACCGCCAGGACAGAACCAAAGGCTATTACGACTATAGCATTGCGAAGGATATTCTAGCCTTTTTCATTAAAAACATCGGCCCCTATTCCTATAAGAAACTAGCTAATGTCCAATCGAAAACCCGGTACGGAGGCATGGAAAATGCCAGCAACATTTTTTATTCCGAATACTCCGTAACTGGCGAACGAAGACACGAAAAGCTCATCGCTCATGAAATTGCCCACCAGTGGTTCGGCAATGCTGCTTCCGAAAAAAATTGGCACCACGTATGGCTCAGCGAAGGGTTTGCTACCTATTGCACCAACCTATATTTAGAACACCGATATGGCAGAGATGGCATGGTCGCTAACCTAAAAACAGAAAGACAGCGTGTATTAAACTTTAACAATAGAAAGGCAACGCCCATCGTCGATAAATCCATCACCGACTGGAACAAACTATTAACGCCCAACGTATATCAGCGCGCCTCATTCGTTTTGCATATGCTGCGCCGAAGGGTAGGAGAGGAGCAATTTTGGGAAGGAATCCAGCAATATTACACTCAATTCCAAGGCAAAAACGCCTTGACGGAAGATTTTCAAGAGGTCATGGAAAATGCCAGCGGAATGGACCTACATCAATTTTTCCAGCAATGGATTTACCGCGCCGAACTTCCACAATTGAAAATCAGTTGGAACGGTTCCAAAAAGGGACAACTTCAATTGAAAATAAAACAAATTCAAAAAGGGGAAGCCTTTGATATTCCCTTGGACATCCAAGCCGCCGGTGATGCAGGAATCTCCCAAAAATGGACCCTTTACCTGAGTCAAAAAGAACAAACCATAACGTTAAACTGTGCCTTTACTCCCCGGTCGATCATTTTGGATCCCAGCACCTGGTTGTTATTCAGCGCTGAGGTTGAAAAGGGCGATTGAAGGCTTTTCTGTACCAACCTAGCAACAAAGCCATATTTTTATGGATGATTATTGGGTGTTAACAGTAAATAAAATGGGTATATAAGAAGAATAGAAAAAGAGAAAAAATTTGATTCGGAGGACGAGATGAAGAATTGGAAACAAGATATCGTAACAGAATTAGCTAAAAGATGAAATCTATCCCACATATGTGAGCCGATCCTTTTAGGTAAAGTGAATTTAATTTAGCAGGATCTTCCGAACGCGCAAGAGTTTTTTAAATCGTAGACTTGTTCGTTCATGATGAAACTATTCCACCAGCTCTGGTCCGGATATAGCTGCTTGGGTTTGCTAAAACGTCTTGAGCAAAATCTTGACCCGTTCAACCCTTCCGATCGTTCCCCCCTTTACAAACCTATCTTAGTTGCATTTTAAGATTATCTGTTTATTTTTACAACAATGTTGCATATAAAAGTGTGCACATTATATTCATCATAAAAGTAAATAGATATCATTATGAAGGTAGCTTACATTTTTAAGACCAACATGGCTTCAACTTTTCAGTTGGCCACCATGATTTTACCGCAATTAGAGCAAAAAATCCATGGAGTAGAGGTAGTAGGTATGTTCTTTTTTGACGATAACGCAAAGAAATTTGTGTTACAGAGTATTTAATGCATTTAAAAGTGTCTGGCTGTCCATATATTCAAAATGCCTGGCTGTCACCTTAAATGTTTCGTCTAAAAGAACCAAGGTGGGGGCTATAAATCTCCCTTCCCGTAAAGCCAGCAATTGGGCAATTTGATGAATAGGAGTTCTGGATTTACCCACCTGATCGTTTACAAACTGCTGCCCACCGAAGGTGATAGTCGAGTCGGTTTCAGCATTGAAGCGAACCGCGTAGTACTGCTCATTCAGTACGTCAATCACCTCCTGTTTTGTAAACACCACCTTGTCCATTTTACGGCAGTAGGTGCACCAGTCGGTATAGAAATCAATGAATACTTTTTTAGGCTTGATGGCCAAGGAGTCTTCCAATTCTTCAAATGACAACCAACGAACTGATTCCCATTCCTGTGCCCGCAAAGGTGCTGGTATGAAAAAAGAAATGGACATTAAATAGCCTGCTAAAATATAAGGCTTTTGGAACATCATTTTAGGTTGCCTATTTTTATTGAAATGAATACGGAACGTGGAGCCATCGGCCCATAGATGAAGTCGGAATCACGTTGCGGTCCAGAATCGAATTCTGGTTGATAACTGTTAAAGATATTTTTCAGTCCTCCGCTCAATTCTAAATGAAAATCATTGACCACATCAAAATGATAGCTGGCTTTGATGTTCACATCAAAAAACGGGTCAGTGTCAATCAAATCCAGAAAGCCAGTCTCGCTTACCACCCGCGGTACGATCATAGAGCCGGTATAGGTCCCCGTTAAATCAATTTTAAACGCTTTAGAAAAGTTGTAGAAAGAGGTGAAATACCCATACAGGTTCGGGTTTCTCACAAATTCATCCACGGCTACAATTTCTTCTGCTGCGCCGCCTTCCGGTTCAAACAGTACTTGGGTTTCTTCGTAGCTTGATTGCTGGACGGTCCCTCCTAACTGGAAAGCCAACTTGCTGGAAGGCGAATAACCTGCTTCGAAGTTGATACCGGAAATATTAGCTCCTTCCCCGTTTCTTACCTCCTCTACGATGGATCCGTTTGGTAGCACCGACCCAGTACTTACTTGAGTGAACGGATTTTGCAATTGTGTAAAAAACCCTTCAATTAGCAAATTGATCTGGGCCAATCCAAAATTTTTGGTGTAATTCAAAGAACCGGTGAATGCATTAGAGGTTTCTTTATTCAAATCTTCAGACAGGATCACAAAGAGGGGTTCCCCACCTACCGAGGAAATGTGCAGATCTTCATTGAATGCCTGGGGTGCCCGGAAGCCTCTGGCGTACCCGCCTCTAAACCTAAGGTCTTCATTTATCTTATAAAGCAAGGTAGCCCGCGGACTAAAAACCCCGATATTTACATCCACGATGTTATTGATATCGCCGATCTGATAATTGCCATTTACATTCGAAAGATCGTACCTCGCACCCAGTAAGGCAGTAAATCTTTGGCTTAGCTTCCACTCGTATTGAGCAAAGATTCCGGTGGTATTCACTTGCTGATCTACTAGTCGATTGTAACCCTGAATTTCATCCTGGGTACCGTAATACTGATTTTCAATTCCTACCGTAATCACATCATTGTTGGCTAAGTACCGGTTGAATTGAAGGCCCGCGACCAAGGCCAAGTCTTCCGTTAGCCC
>CAZHNG010000415.1:0-5531 GCA_964533785.1 uncultured Saprospiraceae bacterium
GAATATCAGCGTTTTGTTGTCTAAAATCTAGCGTCTAGCGTCAAAAGTCCAAATTATATCAAAAAGGAAAAATAATTTGGAACGATCAGAATTATTGAAAACCATCGAATCTTCTAAGTTACTTAGGATAGGATTTGCGATTGTGGATATAGATGGGGTACTGAGAGGAAAAATAATCAGTAAAAACAAGTTACTCAAATGCCTGGAGGATAATATCGGCTTTTGCAATGTGGTCTTTGGATGGGACATGAACGACGCTCCTTATGATAACACCAAGCTCAGTGGCTGGCACACTGGTTATCCCGACGGACGGGCAACGATTGACTTGAATACCTTTCGCCAAATACCCTGGGACGATAAAATGCCTTTCTTTCTGGGTGATTTTAGTCAAGACCCTACCCTATCCCCTATTTGCCCCAGAACTTTATTGAAAAAAATTCGTCAAGAATGTATCGATCTGGGTTTTCAACCACAGTTCGGAGCGGAATACGAATGGTTTACCTTTCAAGAAACACCAGACACGCTGGCTGAGAAAAACCACTCTAAACCAACACCACTTACGCCTGGAATGTTTGGTTATTCGGTAATAAGAGCTTCTCAAAATCAACAATATTTTAACGCCCTTTTTGATCTGCTCCATGCATTCCGCATTCCAGTAGAAGGATTACATACGGAAACGGGTGACGGTGTTTACGAAGGCGCCATTGAATACAGTGATGTTCTCCAAGCAGCCGACCATGCTGCATTGTTTAAAACCAGTGTTAAGGAAATTGCCGGTAAACATAATCTGCTGGCGAGTTTCATGGCCAAATGGAATGATGACCTACCTGGTTGCAGTGGTCACATTCACCAGAGTTTGTGGGATACAGGCAAGCAATCGAATTTGTTCGCAGATACTAAAAATCCCGAAAAGATGAGCGACCTGATGCGGCATTATATTGCCGGACAATTGCATTGCCTGCCATATATCCTGCCCTTGTATGCACCTACCGTGAATAGTTACAAACGTTTGGTGGAAGGTTCCTGGGCTGCCGTATCCGCTAGTTGGGGGATTGAGAACCGGACGACAGCTTTGCGCATCATCAATAACTCTATGAATAGCGTTCGAATAGAAACGAGGGTGCCCGGAGCAGACGCTAACCCCTACTTAGCTATGTCCGCCTGTCTTGCTTCCGGTCTATATGGTATCAAAAATCGTTTATCTCTGGACGTAGCTCCTACAAAAGGGAACGAATACGAAAACGAAAGTCAAATCCCGCTACCACGGTCATTAGAGAAGGCAACCAATGCAATGAAATCATCCCCCATCCCTAAAGAATTGTTCGGAGCAACATTTGTCGATCATTTCATCAAAACCAGGGAGTGGGAATGGAATCAATTCTCAAAAAAAGTTACCGATTGGGAATTAAAACGTTATTTTGAGGTGATTTAAATGATAAGCTGGATATGAGATACAGATAACAGGCTCTATCAACATTGTTAGGAAAATCATCCATATACACAATTCACAAAACCCACGCAGTCTGGCATCCTTAGCATAACAATACCATTGCTCCATCAAATAAACCGTATGGCTTTTATTGACTTTACTTCTATCGTCGAACATGCGTGGTTAGCTTACGATGATTCGCGCGAGATTGACCGGATATCGGATATCAGTGCCCAGGTATCCACCAACCACGTATACCGGGTCACTTTTAAAGATAAAGGATTTATCATTGCTAAACTTTCGTATTTCGGAAAGTTTGAACATTTTGTGGAGGATCACACCATTATTAATGTCCTGGCCAACAATTTACCTGAACCTTTCGAAAATTTCCTGGCCCGTTCACTGATAAAGGGCAACACTTTATACGTATACCACCACAAAGAAGACATCCTGGATGCATGGGTTGTTTTTTACCGGCCAATTCAAACCAAAAAACGTCCTCCCAAAATTCTCAATGAGGAACAAATCGTAAAACTAGCGCGACAGTTCGCACGGTTTCACCAGGCCTGTAATACTATCCGGAACACCTTACCACGCTCCACTAAAACACTCCAGGATGACATCCACCTCCTTTTAAATACGCTGGATACGGACGCGGGGAAATATCAATTCGGCATACAAGAAGAACAGATCCGAATGCATTGCTGCAGCTTCTTAAGGAATATGGAAGCCCTGGAAACTTACAAATTGCATAAAATCCCCGTCTTCATCGATTGGAATATTGGCAATTTTTCAGTAACCAAGAATTTCGAATTTTATTCCCGCTGGGATTACGATTGGTTCCGGATCAGTTACCGGATGCTCGATTTTTATTTTATCAGCAGAGTGGTTTCAGCAATTGGAGATCGTACGGTTTTCAGTTATTTGGTTGACCCTCTGAAAGGAGATCGGTTTAAATTGTTCCTGAAATATTATCACGAAGTATATCCGTTAAAGGAAGTGGAGGTTCGGTTACTAAAAGAAGTTTACCGGTTTTTTATCCTCAACTACGTCATCAAAGATGGCAAATACTTTTTTCACGAGATCTTTGCTACCCGATTGCAGCAAGAAGCCTATGAAACTTATTTACCTTCGATTGAAACTGATTTTAACCCCGAAATTCTTTTGGACGAACTAAAAATAACCGCTTGATTGTTATGAAAATGGTTTCCTTTTTGTCACTTGTAAAGCAGTATAAAGCTGTATGGCTGGATTCTTACGGTGTGGTGAAAAACCACAAAGGATTAATTCCCGAGGTGCAGAAAACCATTGATTTTTTGCGTAAAGAAGGTAAGGTGATCAGAATACTTACCAATGATGCCTCGAAAAGTCAGGAAGAACAAGGTATTGCATTCAGAAAATTAGGCCTATCGGGGATCGATGCATCTGAGATCATCACCTCCGGTATGTTGGCCAAGCAATTTTTGATGCACAAAATACCTAAAGGAAAGGTTGCCTACCTGGGCACTGATAAGGCTGCTGAATATATTTTAGAATCCGGGTTGGAATCTATTCCCGTAAGCGACCTTCACGTCGATGATGATATCAACGCCTTTGTTTTTTTAGACGATGAAGGCTTCGACTGGAATATCGATATCAACAAAACCGTCAACCTCCTGAGAAGGAAGAACATTCCCGTCATTCTTGCCAATTCCGATAAGCTCTACCCGGTAAACAAGAACGATGTCTCGATCGCAACGGGAGGAATCGCCCGCTTGATCGAAAGTATTCTCAACCGGAGATTCATCTATTTCGGCAAACCGGACTCCCAAATGTTCATGTACGCTTTTGAGCATATGAACCATACGGAAAGTGATAATTTTACCAAAGACGACATATTAATGGTTGGAGATACACTGCATACTGACATCCTGGGCGGCAATAAATTTGGTGTGAAAACCATGCTGGTAATGACGGGGAACACTCGTAAAGAACACGCTCAACTGAGGATCGAGTATACGGGGATCATTCCCGATTATCTGGCAGAGTCTATTTGTATCTAAGTATCAATTACGAATACTGTTTAATGCTGATCATGGCCAAAAAGACACAAGTGATACCGATGGCTAGTATCCCCCACAATAACAAAGTCAGTCCCGATTGGTCAGCCATAAAATAACTGAATATTATTGGAGCCGCCGCCGTAGACAACACAATAAACATACTTACCATACTCTTGATGGCCCCAAGGTGTAACTGTCCGTAGCGCTCAGCCCATAGCGCAGGGCCCGTTACGGTCAACATCCCGCCGCTCAATCCTGCCAAACACATAAAGAAGAACCCTAGCCAGTGATCAGCGGTGATATTCAACACTAATGTGCCTATTAAAATAGGTATAATGGTAAACGGAATGACCTGCCTGGCACTGAAACGGTCAATTATCCCACCCGTAGTAAACGAAGCTAATACTTTCGCCATCCCAAACCCGGAAAAACCAAAAGCGATCCACCCGGCAGGCCAGGATTTCGCCGCTACCAAGAGGTTTTGATTTATAAATAAACCGGTTGCAAAAAAAGGAACGAATAATACAACGGGAAGAAGTAGCCAAAAACCAGGGTCGGAAAGTACCTGGGCTCTCGTAAAACCATTTTTGGATTGACGCTCTCTTTCTTGCGGATAAAACCGAAGCGTAGTAGCCTTCTGAAAAGCATCGTGCCGGTTCACCAAATTCCAAACCAGGGGCAAAAAAACAACCAATAGCGTAATAATGATGATCAACCAGGTAAACCGCCAGCCATATTGTTGAATCAGCCAGAAAGCCACACCCGGAATTAGGATCTCAGCCGCGGAAACCCCGATTACTGAGAGGGATAAGGCTTTCCCCCGATCGCTCGTAAAATAACGACCAACCGATGTCGCCCCTATTAAAGTCATAATGCCTTGCCCGCCCATTCTGACAGCTAGTAAGCCCAGAAAAAAAATAATCCAATGATTGGAAAAGCTCAATAATAAACAACCAATAATGATCAAAACGGCAACGGCAGTACTGATGTACCGGATCCGGAAACGATCAATCCCCTTTCCAATTTGCGGTAACAAAAACGCGCTCGCTAAAGTAGCGGCAGAGTAAATAGATGCAAACAATGAATTTTTCCACCCCAGGTCATCCGTTATGGACTGAACAAACAAACTAATAAAAAACGTTTGACCAATAAACGAGTAAAAATAATGCGTAAAACCGTACGCCAAATACCTTGGATGCGTACGGACCAATTGTAAATAAGTCATAGCGGTGATTTCTGACCGCAATAATAAGAAGGCAGATCGGTTTTTCTATTCATTTGACAATTAATTGAGAGATTAAAAAACTAATATCAGCAAAATGCGTTTAAAATCAAACTTAGTTTTAAAAACAAACTAACTATTTTCAATGACCAATTACCATACTCCACTGTTCACTGATCTGTACCAGCTTACTATGGCTGAAGCCTACTGGCAATCAGGAAAACACGACCAGCAAGCGGCATTCCATCTCTATTATCGAGAGAATCCTTTTAACGGAAATTACGCCATTGCTTGTGGTTTGGCTTTAATTATTGAATACCTAAAGGATTTTCATTTTTCCGAAGCAGACGTTCAGTATCTCAAAAGCTTAAAAGGGAATGGTGATGATCCATTATTCAGTTCTGCTTTTTTAGATTATTTGCGCAAGTTAAGGTTCGAATGTGATGTGGCCGCCGTGCGGGAAGGAACACTTGTATTTCCTAACCAGCCTTTGGTGAGGGTAAAGGGGCCGTTGTTGCAAGCCCAACTATTGGAGACCGTTTTATTGAATATCATTAATTTTTCAACGTTAATCGCCACCAAAGCATCGCGGGTTGTTCAGGCCGCTGAGCAAAATAGTGTCCTGGAATTCGGTTTGCGGCGTTCTCAAGGCCCTAACGGAGGTATATTCGCGTCCAGGGCAGCTTATATTGGGGGGTGTCACGCGACCAGTAATATGATGGCCGGAAAAATGTACGGCATTCCCGTTAAAGGCACCCATGCGCACAGTTGGGTGATGAGTCACAGTACCGAACTTCAAGCCTTCCAAAATTATGCACAAGCAATGCCCCACAACAGT
>CAZHNG010000416.1:0-5505 GCA_964533785.1 uncultured Saprospiraceae bacterium
TTTCAGAATAAATAAAATTTCCGTTGATTGTCAATTAGTTAGAATTTTTAGTCTTACTTCTAGAGTCTAGCGTCAAAAGTCTAGTACTACTTATGTGTGCAAAATAGTAAACGCTGAAGGAAGCTTTAAAAGACATCAACTCAAGCAAAATGAACTTAACCATAGACATAGGCAACACTTTGGCCAAGATTGGCGTTTTTAGAGATGGTACATTAATTGATAGAAAAATAATTAAAGACTGGGCAGAAGAGGAAATACTTTCAAGCCTAACCAACCAAAATGCTCAGAACGTCATCTTATCTAATGTTAGTGGTTTTTCTTTAGAATGGCTTATTACAGTGTTAGATGACCAGTATAATTTTTTCCTCTTAGACGAAAGGACTCCTTTACCCATTAACAATTTGTATCATACTCCCGAAACACTAGGCAAGGATCGTATCGCTGCCGTTGTAGGGGCGAGCACTTTGTTTCCTGGAAAAAATGCTTTGGTAATTGATGCCGGTACCTGCATCACCTACGAGATTCTTTGTGCCAATGGTGACTATTTGGGAGGAAATATATCACCAGGTCTAAGCATGCGATTAAAAGCTATGCATCATTTTACGGGAAAGCTCCCTTTGTATCACCTTGAAGAAACAACTTCCTTTACGGGAAAAAATACCCGGGAAGCAATGCTGAATGGTACAATTTGGGGAGCCGCTCTGGAAATGAATGGTTTTATTTACTCGTATATGCAGGATTTTGAGGGGCTTAACGTATTATTAACTGGTGGAGACGCTGTTTTTTTTGCAAAAAAATTGAAAAACCAGATATTTGTGGATCAAAATTTAGTCCTTAAGGGGTTAAATAAAATTCTAGACTATAATGTTAGCCAAAAGGCATAGTATCATTTTTTTTACTTTCATCCTAATAATTGGTATCGGGTCACAAGTTTTCGGGCAAGATGCATTGATCTTTCCCAAGAGTAATTCACCCTATTCTCGTTTTGGGATTGGCAATATTGCCAAACAATATTTTGTCGCTTCTGCGGGGATGGGAGGGGTATCGGCCACTCATAATGATCCCTTTCATTTAAACCTGGTCAACCCGGCTTCTTTGGCGCACTTAAAAGCTACGGCATTTGAAGTTGGTATCTTTGCGGAGAATACGACTTTAAATACGGCAGATGGGGAAGCAGAAGATATCTGGAGTGGAAATTTAGGCTATCTGGCACTTGGTTTTCCTTTAAAGAATCCTATAAATAGAGCCATTGACCGGTCGGAGTCCCCTTGGGATTTCGGTATGAGCTTTTCTCTCACGCCTTATAGTTTGGTTGGATATAATATTACCAATAGGATTGAGGATGAAGAATTTATTGTTGCAACGAATAAATTAAAAGGCGATGGCGGCACTTATTCAGTGGGCTGGGGAAATGCAGTACGGTATAAAAATTTCTCTGTCGGTTTAAATATCGGTTACCAATTTGGAAAAATAACGAATAACCGCAGAATAGAGTTCGATAGCTTGAATGCCGTTTATAATGTTGACTTTGTTGATGAACTGAGTATAGGTGCTTTCTCGTGGAAAGCTGGTGTACAGTACGCCATCGATCTCGATCAAACCGTGGAAGAAAATGAAGGAAAAAGAATCCTTATTGGGGCATACGGAAATGGCAGGAATTCTTTCAGTACCCGATCTAACCGGACAACATTTGGCCAAAATTTGAGCTATGCTGTAGATGCAGATACTTTATCAAACGTCGATAATGGAAGCGGAAGTGGTAAATTACCTGCTGAATACGGGATTGGAGTGATGTACGAAAACATCAATAATCTGAGAATAGGGCTGGATTATACCAGTACGTTGTGGAGTAACTATGAGAATGATGTCCGGGATGAAGCTTTTTCCAACGCCTGGAAAATGAGGGCTGGAATGGAGTTTATACCTGATATAGCGTCAATAGACAGCTATTGGGAAAGGGTGCGTTACCGTTTTGGCGTATTCGCGGGCAAGGATTACCGTTCGTTCAATGGTAATCAACTTAACGAATGGGGAATAACGGCAGGTATTGGTTTCCCAATCATCATTCCCAGGACTCAAAAGTTCTCTTTTGTCAACCTGGCAGTGGAATACAGTAGCCTGGGAATTGACGATGGCCTAAAAGAAAATTATTTTAAACTAAACTTCGGTTTTACACTTAACGATAATCAATGGTTCTTCAAAAGAAAATTCAACTAACTATGAAAGCTTTGCGTAATATTTTGATGATTATAATTTTATTGGGAGCGTTTACATTAACAGCTTTTAGCCAATGTGAAACCTGGACTGATCTGCCCAATAAAGATGCAATTGAAAACGCACACTCCCTTTACAGGCCTTTTGTAAAGGGTAAACAGGAACAATACCTGGTGGAATTGGACGAGGAAAGTTTTAATTTAGGCTTCAACAACTGGAAAAAGGCCTACGAAGCAGCACCTGCTGCCGATGGAAAAAGAGCCTCTCATTATATGGATGGGCGTAAATTTTATAAATCATTGCTTAAGCGGGACCAAAACAAAGAAAATCATGATGGATATTATGATATGATCTTTAAATTGTACGATGAGCAGATTCAGTGCTACAAAAATGAAGCCTTCTTACTGGGAAGAAAAGCCTTCGATATGTTTTATTCCCCTAAATACGGCTTTCGTAAAGCGACCTATGATGAATTTAAAAAAGCATTGGAAGTTGGCGGTAATGATTCCGAATATATCGTGTTTGATCCATTGTCTAAACTCGTCGTTTATCTTTATCAAAATGATCAGTTAGACAAATCAGAAGCGAGAGATACTCATTTGAAATTGGAAGAGGTGGCAGAGCACAATATTGCCAACAATGAAAAGTATAGTAATTATTATTACTCCGCCTGGAAGATCGCCCAAAGTGAATACAACAAAATTGAAAATGAAATATTCGATTGTGCTTATTTCAAAGGAAAATTAATCCCAGAGTTCGAAGAAAATAAAGAAGATCTTGATGTTGTAAAATATGTTTACACCAAATTAAGACAGCAAGGATGTGATAGTACCGATGCAGAAGTCAAGATGGTTAGGGTTACTTATGAATCCTTGGCACAGAAAATAAACGATAGCTTAGAAATTGTAAGAAGGGCTGAAAACCCTTGTTACGATGCCAGTCAGTTACAGAAGGATGGTGAATACGATAAAGCATTGAGCCGTTATCAGGACTGTATATCAGAAGGTGAGCAAAACGATGAGGCTTTAGCTCAGGTATATTACAGTATGGCTTCGATAGAGTTTCGCCAGAATAAAAGGTACTCTCAAGCAAGAGAATACGCACGCAAAGCTGCCCAGCTGAAATCTGATTGGGGAAGACCTTACATGCTCATCGGGGATATGTATGCATCTACGAGTGGTAGTTGTGGGGAAGATGCTTTTAAGCGCGGTTTAGCGGTTCTAGCTGCTTTGGATAAATATGCATACGCTAAATCAATAGATCCTGACGTAGCGGCGGACGCCAATGACCGGATCAATCGATACAGCGCTTCTAAACCACCTAAAGAAGATGTTTTTATGAGTAAAACAGAAGGAAAGCAAGTAAAAGTACCTTGCTGGATCGGGGAAACAGTAACTGTTCGGTATTAATTTCAGATGCCAGATTCCAGACAACAGATTTCAGCAGTTTGATCTGAATTAGCTGGGTAATGAATAATTTGTATTTGGAATTTGGTGAACTATAGTGCGAATCGTGAAAAATGGATAATATTCCATATCGTTAATTTTGAAAAAGCTTCTTTTACAGAAAGGAAGCTTTTTCTTGTCAATACTATACGCTATGTTTACAAAAACTAAATTGGTCATAATAGGGCTTGCTCTGCTAGCTTTAGCTTGTACACCAAAAGTAGCTCAAGAGATCCAACAACCGGAAGCAGAACCGGAAGAAACAGTTCAACAAACCATAGAAGCTGAACCAACGGAAAGCTTGAGCCCTTGCCCAAAATTTTCAGATGCGCCAGATCCGGACGAAGCTTCTACGAATTACGTACTATACCGTGATTTTTTGAAGGCAGGAGAGTGGAACCAGGCTTTCGACTATTGGAAGAAGGTTTATGCTGTCGCACCCGCAGCAGATGGGAAACGAAATAGCGTCTATGCTGATGGAATAACGTTCTACGAGTATTTCATCTCACAAACCGATGACGAATCCAAAAAACAAGACTATATCAACGAGATCTTCAATCTCTATGATCAAATTGATGAGTGTTACCAGGAAGGGGGATTCATTGCCGGCCGCAAGGCATTTGATTATTACTATAAGTATCCAAATCTGAAAACCCGAGAAGAGATCTTTCAGTTATTCAAAAAATCGATCGATACGGATGGGGAAGAAACTAATGATTTTGTGGTAAACCCTTTTACGTCTCTATTGGTCGAACTCCATTTTGACGATAAAATTTCCGTTGATGAAGCTAAGCATTATGAACAGCAGATCAGGAAGATCATTGATTATGGATTGGAAAATTGCGAGGGCAGAGGTTGCGAAAGATGGAAGGTGGTGCAAGGATACGCTCCGGCAAGATTAGAAGCTTTTGAAACGGTGAAAGGCTTTTATGACTGTGAATATTATATGAACAAATATTATGGTGATTTTGAAGCCAATCCGCAGGATTGTGAAATGTTGATAACCGTATTCAGTCGCTTGAAATGGGGGGGATGTCTGGAAAACGATGAGCGTTTCAGAAAGTTGATCCAGGCAGGGAATCAAAATTGTGTAGAAGAATCGGAGTTAGAATTGGCATACGATGCCTTGCGGAGTGGAAAATACGACGAAGCAATTGAGCTTTTCGAAAAGGCTGTTCAGGAAGAGGAAGACAACACTAAAAAAGCAGAATATACTTTATTGATCGCTAAAATTTACAATGCTCATCTTAAGAACTTTTCCCGGGCTCGTCAGTACGCCCGCAAGGCTTTGGAATATAACTCAAACTGGGGTGAACCTTATATTTTGATCGGTCGGTTGTATGCTTCCAGTGGACCGTTGTGCGGCCCGGGGCGCGGTTGGGATAGCCAGATTGTCGTTTGGCCTGCCATCGATAAATGGCAACAAGCGAAAAGGGTAGATCCCAGCGTTGCCGCAGAAGCTAATAAGTGGATCAATCGTTACAGCCAGTACATGCCTAATAAAGAGGATGTCTTTATCCGTAATCTGAAAGTGGGTAGTAGCTTTAAAGTGGGCTGCTGGATTCAGGAAACAACGACGATCCGTACGGCGGATTAGTGGGGTTAAGCATTATATTTGGGGGTGCAGCCCAAATCTGATGTAAAGTAACGACGAGGAAAGAAAGGCGGTTCAGGAGGACAAAATAGAATCGCGCACTTCTTTAAGTATCCTCCTTTATTACAGATGCTTGTACTACATCCGATCGTTGTACATCAAAATCGGCCGGCAGGGTGGGCAGGTAGCGTCAAAAGTCTAGTGCCTCGGGCATTAAATAAACGGTATAGTTCGGGAGGCTATTTTCCTGCG
>CAZHNG010000417.1:0-4171 GCA_964533785.1 uncultured Saprospiraceae bacterium
GGGTACTGCTATTTTTTTCAAAATTCAAAATCTTTCGCATGCGAAAGGTCAGTTATTAATATTCATTTCCTTTCAATTTAGCACCAAACCCGCTATTGCTTATACACATTGTTGGGCAATCGTACTTTTTTTTCGACCGTCTGTCAGCGTTGGCAAAGACATACTCTTTTGCAATTTTAGGCTTGCGTGTCGGCTGGGGCGAATTGCAAATGTGTATGGCTTTATGCGTTGGCTTCATTCGTTTCAGTTTTTATCAATTCTCTGGCAAAGTCAATAAATAGTTTATAAGCCTTGGTAAATGAATATTTGTCATCAGAATGCTTTTTTGCAATGTTTCTTTTTACCATAGTCGAACCAACTAGTCTTTTGATGCTTTCACTATCATTTAATTGTTTGTTGGCTTTTACAACATCTATCCAAGTGCTGTTTTTTATGTATATAATTATCTCGTCAATGTGGAAGTCTGAAAAACCAAGTTCATCCATAAAGTTTTTCCCATCCTTGTCTAATTCGTAACATAAAATCGAGAAGAAGATGCTAATATCACGAGAAGTGTTCTCATTTGTTTCGTCTGAAATCAGATAGTAAAATTCTTGTGTGTTTTTAAGTTCAAAACCAAACGACTTATCGAAAAACTCAACGTAGAAGTCTTGATTTTCCTTTAGAATATCAAAATAAGATTCATCAATTGTGATAAATCTGCCATCCATTAAAGATGTTACTATTTGCTTGTGTTTATTCGGATACATTCTCTTTTTTGCTGATTTTTAGTTTTGGCATAATGAATTCGCCTTTTTTGGTTTTCAAAGAAATATTCTGTGTTTCCTTATCTTGCACAATATCATATTCTTCTTCAAAAATTAGACTCGTTACCATAAAATAGTTGTCAATGTCAAAATCTTTCTTTTCATTTTCAATTGCATTCTTGCACCACGAGAAGAAGTCAGTTACAGGAAGCTTTGAGTTTAGTTGGGCTTTGTACTCATTTTTATTGAATATCCATTGTTCAACATCGTTGGCTTCTTCTTTAACAAAAACATCTTCTTCATTTTTGAATTGCTCAAAGTACTCCTTTGTGTTTTCGTAGATATACTGATTGTAAAGATTATCTCTTGTTGTATTAAATAGTCTAGGCGGTTTAATTCCTTTGTAACAATTCATATTTGTCAAATACAAATGAAACCCTAGTAAATATTCACTTTCGGTTCTAATTCTATCCAATAATGGTAGAAGTTCGTTGCTTAAGATTGTAGATTGTTGGCTGATGTCCTTAACGACTTGTCGTAGAAGATTGTAGAGTTTTTCAAATTGTCTTCTGATACTTTCGTCTGAATAATCAAATCGTTTGTTGTTAGAAAACTGGGAAATTGCAAGTAATTCGTTATAGATTGATTGCGAGTGATTAGTATCCAAAATTGTATTTAAGGGAAGAATGTAGTAATCAATTAAATATCTGGCATTTTGAACTTTTTCCTGATATTCAATTTTTCGAGTATTGGCTTTTAACTCTCTTGATTCATTTAAAAGACTAATCGTATTATTTGTTACGGCATTTCTGAATTTTTTGATTTCATTGGATAAAGCTTCAATTCTGTCCAACAAAATGTTTTTGTCTTGATTGATACCTTCTTTTATGTTCAAAAACAAGATTCTAATTGACTGACCAAATTTTTCAATTTCTTCTGGAAGCAAAGGTTTAAATTGTTGCAGAACAAACTCAAATAGCAAGAAATAGGGTTCGTTAATCACATAGTCATCATTCTGCTCAACGAGTAATTTGTGCTCAAAAAGTTGGGGCTCAATATCGCTTCCAAATTCTTCTAGTGTTTCTGTAACTTGGGTTTTTAGGATGATTTCATTTTTGACCTGAATATCAAAAAGCTGTCGTAGCAAGTCAAAATGAGTTGCCAAAAATTGCAATATGGTTTTTGGTTCTGACTTAAACATTGATTAGTGTTTCCTGTTCTAAGAATCTATTGGTACGGGCAACTTGTTCTCTGATTTTTACAACTGTTGAATCATCTGATGACTTAACAGCCTTGCTCATTTTAGCTTTGTTTCCTTTTAAAGATGCCGAATGCTTAAGGAAAAGTTCATTGTAGTTATTTGGCAGATATAATTCTGCATTTTCAAAAACTTCCTTTATTCTCAAATATTCGTCAAGTCCGTTAAAATCATAGTCAACAAAAACCAAAACTTTCTTTGCTTTAATCATTGAAATAGAATCTTTTCCTATTCGTCCGTATTTGTGGGCAAATAGAAATTCGTTGCCTAATAATTTTTCCGCATTCAAAAAGGTTTCCAAATTCTCGACAAAACATATTTTATCAGCTATGACGGAAATAGGGATTACAGAGAACAATCCAAAATCACGAGTTTGTTTTCCTAAATCAATCATCTGCTCATTAATCTGATAAGCGGAAAATCCCCTAAACAAAAAAATTGGGCTGCTATCAACCTTTGTCGCCTTTGAATTTCTAAATTTCTTAATGTTTCCGGATTTGGTTTTGGAAACGTTTTGTTCAGGAAATGATGAGTTTAAAAACTTTTCAAATTCGATTTCCTTGGAAACTTCAACCTTAAACCCTCTACCAAGCTTTGAAAATTTCAGAATTTCGGCTTGAAGCAAATTTTGAAATGTGTCAGATTGCAAAACACTTTTCGGAATAACCGATTTTGAAACGCTTTTATTTACAAGCAATGAGTGATATGTTTTGAAATCGACTTCTTTCATTACGCTTCAACAGGTTTTCTCAAAATAACATTTCCATTTTTCTCACTAACCACTATTTTCCCTTGGTTTCTCCTTATCAAATAGTATTTGTCAAAACCGTCATAAGGATGCAATGGTGCGGCTGAAATCGGTATGAAGTTATGTTCCTTACAGAAGTTCAAAATTTCAATTCTATTTGCCTCATCAATGGTTCCGATTTCATCCACAAATATCACAATCTTATTTTCATCATCTTTCACAACGATTTGATTGATAATTGACATAATAAGAACCAAACGTATCATTTTGTCTGTTCCGTCCGATTCGATTTGGTTTTTTAGGTCCACGACTTTGTGCTGTCCTTTTTTATGTAGATGAAGTTTAATATCAAACAAATCATTGAACGAAATTGTGGTTTGACTATCCAAATATTTGTTGAGCGTATTTAGGTTTTCAGATTGGTCGTCAAAAATCAGTTCAGAAGTTAAATCCCTGATTTGAATGATTTTGTTTAAATCCTTGATGAGTTTTTCATTCTCTATGATTTCTATCTTCAACGTATCGATATCCGAAATCTTTATCTTCCGAATTTTAGAATTGAACTGATTGGATATAAAAGAGTTGAACTCTTCAAACCTTGAATATAGCGTGCGACAAGGATTTGCAAATTGTGTAGAAATATTTTTCAATAAGCCATCAATTGCTTTTTGTTTGTCGTCTAAAGTGACCAATTCCGAATCAACGTGTTTTATAAAATCGGTTTCGCTAGCAAAAGAAGTTTCTGTTTTGGATTTCAGCTTTTCAAAGAGACTATCCTTTTTATATTTGATGTCTTTTCTTTCGTCAAAGTTTCGTTTAAGGTTCTTATAGATATTGTCTAAAGAATCGTTTGACTGATATTCTTTGGGTATTATTCCGAGTTGCTCAAGTTCCACTTTCCAATCTTGGATTTCCTCAATTCTCTTTTCTTTCTGAAAAATATCTTTGTTTGCTCCGTCAATTTTTTCTGAAAGCTTCCTAATTTCTTCTTCAATTATCTTGATGTCTTTGGCAGATTGCTCTTTTTGTTTGAATAAACTTTCAAATTCCAATTTTATAGCTTCAAGTGCTGTTTCAAGGTTTGGAAGTTGGTTTAGCTTCTCAATTTTATCCGATACATTTTTGATTTTTTTCTTTATTTCTTCTAAATCTTTTTGGTGCTTCTCTAAATCTTTGGCAATTGGAAGTAGCTTTTCATTAAAGCTTTTTTCCTTTTGAAATTCCTTGATTTGTTTTTTCAACTCTTCAATTGATTCTATTGGTTTTCCTTTCAAATCATTCGGTAACTTGATAACTCCATCAAAGAGTTTCATTAAGTTTTCTGTTCGCTTAATTTCCGTAGAAATGTTTTCAGATGGCAGACTTGAAATATCAGTTGACAGAATCCTGTTCAGTAATTCCTTGTTATCTTGATTGTCT
>CAZHNG010000417.1:4188-5489 GCA_964533785.1 uncultured Saprospiraceae bacterium
ATGAATCAATTGATTGGAATAGGTGTCAACTTGACTTGTGATTTTACGGATTTGAGAGTCGGCTTTTTCAATCTTGCTCTCAATGGCTTTACTGTTTAGCTTTTGATTTTCAATTTGGGTTAGTTGGCTCTCAATTGTTTTCCTATCAGTATCCAAATTTTGAAAGGATTGTTCTAAAAACTGTAAACTCTCATAAGACTTGATTTCTTTTACCAATTCGTTTTTTTTGTCAATGTCTTTTTGTTTTTGGTCCAATTGGGTTTCAATTTTACCCAATTCTTGGTTTAGTTGGTCTTTTTTCGGATTGAGCGTTTCGTTCAAATGGGTTCTATCTTTGTCTCTTTCAGTTTTCATTTTCAAAACAGAGGTTCCTAACTCTGAATAAAGGGATGAATACTGGTGGTCAAAAGCGTAAATCAGTTCTGAAAGAATCGTACTTTTTCCTGCATACTGATTTACCAATTCTTTGAAGTCATTAAAGCTACGCTGGATACTCTTGATAACTTTTATATCCCGATTGTGCTTCAATAAGGTTTGTATGTCTTTTTGGTTTTTCTTTGAAAAAGAAACACTTTCGTTTTCTTTATTATCTGCAATTATCAATGACTCTTTTAGTGAGTTGTTATTTATAAGCTGTGAGTTTATCAGGTACTTATAAATTTTGGAAAAATTATTACTTATTCCCCGTCCGTCTTGGTTTACGTTTTGGTTTAACCAAATAACCGCATTATTTCGTTTCCCTTTTTGATAGACAAAGTTGAAAACTTCCCTACGGTTTGGAAACTTACTGTGTTCAATTCCATTGGTGGTAAATTCGGAAAGTAATGAATCAAACTTTTTTAGTTTTTGACCATTCGATGTGTTGGTAAAATAATGTTCTTCTTTATATTCACTGTCGATTTTGTAGTAGTCGAGATTTCCTTCAGCATTTCTTTTGACCAAAATAGAATAGTAGCGATTTTTGAAAATCTCAAAGATTATAAAACTTGAATTTATAGAAGGAAAATAGTGGTTGAATGTGGTTTTGTCTCCCGTTCTGTTTCCACTAAACGTCATTTCTCGTCCGTCAATTATGAACAAGAAATTAAGTGCGTAAATCAATGTACTTTTCCCGATATTGTTTGGTCCGACAATTTGAAGAGAGTTACAATTGTCAATCTCAATATCAGCTTTCGAGTAAATGTCAGAATTCAGTATTATAAGTCTTTTCAGCATTCAGTTTCGTTCATTTTTTTGTTCTATCATTCTGTCGAGCGTTGGCAAAAAAACAGCTCTTTTGGTTTTTTTAGCGTTGGCTTTTG
>CAZHNG010000418.1:0-5487 GCA_964533785.1 uncultured Saprospiraceae bacterium
CAGCGAAAAAATCCCCTTAATCAAAAAAGCAATTTAATATTGCTCTACTACTTAACAGTCCCGCAAGTACGACACCTCTATAGTCCCAGCGGGACGACACCTTTGTAGCCCCAGCGGGGCGAAATTCAGCACACCTAACGTCGAGTTCTATTCGATCGCAAAGAAACAATTATTCCCGCTAACAACGCAACAATAATTAACACCAGAGATACCCAGCCGGGTAGATGTACCCAGTGCGACAACATCATTTTGATCCCGATGAACCCCAACACAAAAACAAGGCTATACTTCAGATAATAAAACTTGTCTAGCATGGCCGCCAACACAAAGTACAAAGAACGCAAACCAAGGATAGCAAAAATATTGGAACTAAAAACCAGGAAAGGATCGGTTGTAATTCCTAAAATGGCCGGAATACTGTCAATCGCAAAAAGTACGTCGGTAGTTTCCACCATTAAAAGTGCTATAAATAAGGGAGTAGCCGCAGTAACTCCTCTTACGTTGATAAAAAACTTTTCCTGGTCCAGTTCTTTGGAAATTGGAAAATATCTTTTGAAAAACAGGATAATCCGGTTCTTGTCCGGATCGATCGTCTCTTCGTCTGTCTTCAGCATTTTATACGCCGAATACAACAATAAGGCACCAAAGAAATAGATCATCCAGGAAAAATTCCTTAACAACACCACGCCGGCCACGATCATCATCGCTCTAAAAACAATAGCTCCCAGTATGCCCCAAAACAATACCCTATGCTGATATTTTCGGGGTATGCCGAAATAGGAAAAGATTAGGGCAATGACGAAAATATTATCCAGACTCAGAGAAAGTTCAATAACGTAACCAGTGAGATAAGTGACAACCGCTTCTACCGGAGTTAAATCGTCAAGATTGGCAACAAAATCTCCACGATAAATGAGATATACAGCACCACTGAATAACAGCGATACAGATACCCATAAACTCGTCCATCCGAGCGCTTCGCGCGTTGAGATAGCGTGCGATTCCTTATTGAACACTCCCAAGTCCAATGCCAGAAATCCTACTATCATTATTATAAAAAGAACCCAAAGAAGCATTTAAAAATCTAATTTTCTATTCTAACTAAGTATTGATCAAGTAACGGAAACCAAATAAAAAAGATCAACTCTTGATTTCCTTTTTCGACAATTCTCCGCGAAAAGGGTCTCAATTCTTCCTTTATGACTGATCAACGCAAATTAGTAACATCCTTTAACAATTCATTAGGAGCTTTTAACTTTCCTTTCCATACAATTAACAATTTCTAAGTTTCTTGGTATTTCCTCAGCACATAAATTGAGAATCATTAAACAAAGACAATTACGCTCAAACGCTCTACATCAGTCATTGAAAAACCAAAAGTGATCTATAATGAAAAAAATCAGCTTTATTTGCACTACGCTACTCTTCAGTATTTTTTTAAGCTCCTGCGTTTCTACCGAAAAACTGGTTGATCAGGGTGACTACGACCGTGCTATCCAAATTGCCCTGCGTAAATTAGCGGGTAAAAAGAACAAAAAAACGGAACACGTCCAAGCCTTGGAGGAAGCCTTTGCCAAAGTAACGGACTCTGATCTGCGCAAAGCAGCACGGCTGAAAGCAGATGGACAGCCTGGTAATTGGGGGCATATTTACGATATTTACCGCAATATCAGAAAGCGGCAGGAACGAATAGAACCATTACTCCCCATTATCGACAAACACGGGATAAAGGCCAATTTCAAGTTTGTCAATACCTTAGCCTTTGAGAAAGAGGCCAAACAAAATGCTGCTGAATACCACTACAGCCTTGGCGTGGAAGCCTTACGTAACGCGCGTCAGGGAGATAGACTGGCCGCCAGAGATGCCTTTCAGCAGTTTCAAAAGATCGATAAATATTACCGCGATTACAAGGATAAGACCCACCTAATGGATGAAGCCGCCGAATTGGGAGTTGCCCACATCCTCATCCGATCTGATAATCAGGCTAACGTCGTCATGCCGGCGGTTTTTGAAAATGCATTGATGGACCTTGGAGTAAATGACCTAAATGGCAGATGGCGTGTTTTCCATATCCAACAACACCCTGGTGTTAATTATCATTACGAAGTAAATATCAGCCTGACCAACCTGGAAGTCAGTCCTTCTCTGATCCAGGAAAAACTATACCAGGAAACCAGGGAAATTGAAGATGGTTTTGATTATGTGCTCGACGATAATGGAAATGTCATGAAGGACAGCCTGGGCAACGATATCAAAGTAGCCAGAAAGGTGATCATTGCTGCCGATGTAATTGAAACTTTTCAGCACAAAGCCGCCCGGGTGGATGGATACGTTGAATTTTTCGATGCTCAAACAAAAGCGTTACTAGACAGCAAGCCTTTCGGTGGCGAAGCCGTATTTGAACATTATGCCGCTACTTTCGAGGGCGACCGACGGGCGCTCAGCGACCGTAGCCAGAGATATTGCCAACAGCGTCCATTGCCATTTCCAACGGAGGAAAGCTTAATCCTGGAAGCGGCTCAACAGGTCAAACCACTGATCCGGCGGGAATTGGCGGGTACGGCTTTGTTGAGGTAAGGAGAACATTATAGTTTGGTGTAAATTCACTGTCTTTTTTTAGCTCTTAATTAACAATTTTTATTTCTTTTTCATTATCAAATATTTCATTGGTTTGATAGATCCGATCAGTCTAGGCGGTTTATGTTTTTCTTAAAATTGGAGTGGCCTATTAGCACAGCAATGAACCCCATGAACACGAACTTTTCCAATAAATAAGATTTTTTGACCATAGGGATAAAGGTTGGACTTTTTCGATAGAGGCTTGATCACCCAGTTCATGAAAATCCCGTCATAAATTTTGCTAAAAACTATCAATTACCCGGATTTCTTTATTCCCCCAATCACCAACCAAATGCAAGTGCCTATCTCAGCAATTCGTGCCGGCACCCTTAGCCGTTTAATGATATCAATATCAGGAAACAGAATATTACCGAAGAAATAGGTGAAATAGGCGATTGAACCTATCATCAACAGTATTCCGAGGAATTTTGGCAAGAATGCGGATCGGTAAATAAGAAAACCAAAAGGAAATAACCATGAACTCCAAAAAAGATCTGTAATGGACAATGCCCGGCCATAGGAAAGAATGGCACTCATCACTCGATACTCAACCTCCTGACCGGAACCAACACTGTATCGACTGTCGAATAGGAGTGACAAGATGTAGGTGAGGTTGTGTACCCCATACACCGCAATGGGAATACTGCAAAGCACAAGGCCGAACATAATCCCGGCTATATTCTCATTCACTTTTTTAAGCAGTTTATAGGCACTCCAGCCTACAAAGAAGAAGAAGAAGTAGCACAGTAATGAACTCACCACTCCAAATCTAAACAGCAACTCTTTTTCTTTAATGTTTGCTACTGTTTGTGCTGGGTCGCCTAGAACAATAGTTTGAGCAGGAACGTACATCAAGCTAAAAATTCCAGTGACTACCACCAAAAGATAAAATATCCCGGTAAGCCTGGCTTGCTGATTGAGGGAAAGTGTATTCATAGATAAATTTTTTCAACTTAGTTACAGATTACCTTGATCAATGTATGTAATTGAGCTGACAATTAAATTTTTCTTTCTACGAGAATCTCTGAAGAATAGACTGATTAATAAAGTTTGGTAGACTAAGCTGAGGATCCTGTTATCCAAGACGAGTATAGTAAACGATAGGGCTAAACTGCTCCCTTTTTTAACAAACTTAGAGACCAGATAAAAGGAAAACGCCCCCATCTTATCTATTGGCACCTTTTTTAAAGAACCTTTTCTACTTCAGGACAAATTTTCCACGGACTTTACCTATTCCAAAAACATCCCTATTTTTGAAGCCATCAGAAATTCATAGTTATGAACCTATCCACCGAAGAGTACCAACGTTATGCCCGTCACCTGGCCATTCCCGATTTCGGATTGGAAGGCCAGCAAAAATTAAAAGCCGCCCGTGTTTTAGTGGTAGGCGCCGGCGGACTGGGCAGCCCTCTCCTACTCTATCTGGCTGCTGCGGGTGTCGGACATATCGGCATCGTGGATTTTGACACCGTCGACGCCAGCAATCTGCAACGGCAGGTATTGTACCATACCGGCGACCTGAAGCAACCCAAAGCAACAACGGCCAAAGCCAAACTCCTGGCCTTGAATCCTTATATTAATATTGAAGTGTTCCCGGTCCAACTGACGAGCGAAAACGCATTGGATATCTTGAAAGACTACGATATCGTAGCCGACGGGACGGACAACTTCCCTACCCGCTACCTGGTAAACGATGCCTGCGTCATCCTCAATAAAATTAATGTATATGCCTCTATTTTTCGTTTTGAGGGACAAGTAGCCGTTTTCAATTATCCCCTCGACGATGGCAGTCGCAGCCCGAATTACCGGGACCTCTTCCCCGAACCGCCGCCTCCTGGTTTGGTTCCCAATTGTGCAGAGGGTGGAGTGCTCGGTGTACTTCCCGGGATAATCGGTAGCCTCCAGGCCAGCGAAGTCATCAAGATTATTACCGGCGTGGGTGACCCATTAGCGGGAAAATTGTTTATCTTCGATGTTGCCAGTTTCACACCCAGGGTTTTGAAAATACCCAAAATGCCCGGCACACCAATCACAAAACTCATTGATTACGAACAATTTTGCGGCCTCAAACAACAAACAGATATGGTCAAAGAAATCACGGTGAAAGAACTGAAAAAAATGATGGATGACGGTGTTGAATTCCAACTCATCGATGTCCGCGAACCCTACGAATACGAATTTTGCAATATCGACGGCGAACTCATGCCCCTCAGCACCGTCCCGCAAAACGCCGACAATATCGCACGCGACAAACCTGTGATCATGCAATGCCGCAGCGGAAAACGCAGCGCCCAGGCCATTCAACTACTTCAATCCATCGACCCTGCCTTCGAAAATTTGTACAACCTGAAAGGCGGTATCCTCGCCTGGTCGGATGAAATCGATAACAGTATCCCGAAGTATTAAGGTTGCGTACTTGAAATCTAACACCAAACCCGCAATCCAACCCACTCAAAAACTTCATGCCCTCCTATGTTTTCGGTAGGTACGTATGTAAATAATTTATAAATGCCCGCAAGAGACGCTGTCTCGATGCGACTAAACTTGCGAGTTTCTGAATCAATAGGCGATAAAAGCCAGAAAGACTTTCGAGTTTTGGCGTCACGAGTCAAAGACTTGGACGAGCAACGGATATGATAAGTTAACGCACTTACCCTGAGCAAACCAATGCTCAATCCAATAAATCCACCTTATCACTTCCGCAAGGAAGTCAAAAAAACTCCATGTCCTCCATAGTTCCAAAAATTATAAGAGACGAAATCTCGAAAAATCCAACAAACTCCATGCACTCCATGTCCTCCATGGTTCCAACATTTTGAGAGACAAAGTCTCGAAAAATCCAACAAACTCCATGCACTCCATGCCCTC
>CAZHNG010000419.1:0-5469 GCA_964533785.1 uncultured Saprospiraceae bacterium
ATCTTTTTTATTTCAATAACCTTCAAGGGCTACTTTTAACCCTTGATTCGCATTACTTTTTAATTTTGGGAATTTATCCCATTTGCGGTATAAATGAAATCGTTCATTTTGTTCAAAAGTATCGAATTGTGTTTTGATTTGCTTTGATCTATGTCAAGGTTAGTGATGACATTTATCATAGCTAAGGGGTGGGTTGTGGGCTATTTGTCCGAAATCACGAATTTTCATTGAATAGTTCAGGCTATTATTGCCCTTTGTTTCCAAATAGACGAACTTAGAGGAGTGTGATTTTGCGGTGTAGTTATTAGGTCAATTAAATACGATTCGCTATTTTGGTTTTTATGTTTGCTCACAGAAGAGTCGAATGTGCCATTTTTTTGATAAAAAAATGATAGTCAGGTGTTTATGTGCTTGGTTGTTTTGTAAAATAATTCCCATAGAAATTTTGACTACTGGAATAAATCAGGGAATAGCTATTGCAGTAGTAGTATTATGGATACCGTTTCAAACGATAAGAATATTGACCGCGCCTTTTTACTGAAGTCCATGTTTGAGCATGCGACCTTGGGGATTTTAATGGTAGATGAAAGCGGAAGTATCATTGATGTGAATCCATTTTCCTGCGGTCTTTTTGGTTATGATAGGCAGGAGTTAGTTGGTCTGCCGCTTGAGACACTTATTCCCACCAGGTTGAGAGATAAGCATGTTGTAGACCGTGAAGGATATTTTAAAAATCCGAAGCCGAGACCGATGGGAATTGGTAAGGAATTATTTGGATTGAGGAAAGACGGCAGCCAGTTTCCGGTGGAAGTGAGTTTAAGTTATGCGCAAACGGCAGAAGAATCGGTAGCCATTGCTTTTGTGAGCGATATTACCCAGCGGAAGCGCAATGAGGAACGATTAAGGCGTTATGCCAGTGTATTGGAGCGAAGTAACCGGGAATTACAGGATTTTGCTTATGTTTCCTCCCATGATCTTCAGGAACCCTTGCGTAAGATCCAGGCTTTCGGTGATCGTCTCCGGATCAAAGAGGGGGAAAACTTAAGTGAAAAAGGAGTCGATTATTTGAACCGGATGCTGAGTGCTGCGGTCAGAATGCAGCGTCTCATCGCTGATTTGCTTCAATTTTCCCGGTTGAGCACGAAAGCTAAACAGTTTGAACAAGTTGACTTGAATCTTATTGTAGAGGAAGTGCTTTCTGATCTGGAAATTATCATTGAAAACAGTGGTGCTACTATTGAAGTGAAACCTTTACCCATTATCGAAGCGGAGCCGACGCAAATGCGGCAGTTATTTCAAAATCTGATTGCCAATGCCATAAAATTTCGGAAAGAGGGGGTAGCACCCGTTATAAAGATTTACTGGCAAGAAGGAAAAGCTGGCGATAGTTCGGTGAAAATCCTGGTAGAAGATAACGGTATCGGGTTCGATGAGAAATATGCCAATAAAATATTTCAAATTTTTCAACGGCTTGAAGGCCGTAAATACGAAGGTTCCGGTATTGGGTTGGCCATTTGTCAACGGATTGCCGGCAGACACGGAGGAAGCATTAACGCAAAGAGTAAAGAAGGGGCTGGATCCACCTTTATTATCAACCTTAGCACTATGCAGCAAGAAATGTCTATTGATCAAGAAATTTAATAAAAATTGGTTGCTATGAACTTAGATTATAAGAAAAAAGCAGCTATTACCATCTTATTAGCTGACGATGATGAAGAAGATCGCATGATGACTGAAGAAGCATTAGCAGATAGCCAATTCCGTAGTAACTTGCGTTTCGCTGTGGACGGAGAAGAGGTGTTGGATTACCTAAATAACAGAGGACGCTTTCAGGATGAAAGCGATAACCCTCTACCTGCATTGATTCTGCTGGACTTAAATATGCCTAAAAAAGACGGAAGAGAAGTGCTCGCTGAAATTAAAAAAGATGCCAAATGGCGATCAATTCCCATCGTTGTTTTTACAACTTCTACCGCCGACGAAGACATTCAGCATACCTATAGCTTAGGGGTAAACTCCTACATTACCAAGCCCGTTACTTACAACGGTATGATAGAAACCATGCAAAGCCTTAAAAAATACTGGTTGGAAGTAGCTACGCTGCCGAGCCTTGAAAGAAAAAATTAACAATGAGCCGCAATTTTATAAAGGTCTTATTAATTGAAGATGATGAGGATGACTATATTTTGACGCAAGAACTTTTTAATGAAATCTCTGGTCAAAAATACCAGGTAGACTGGGTTGCTGACTTTGATACAGGTATCAGAGCAATTCAACAAAATGGTTACGACGTTTATCTGGTGGATTACCGCCTGGGTAAGGAAAACGGCCTCAAATTATTGACGCAAGCCTCTCATAAAGAATTCAAGACCCCCTTTATTTTGCTTACCGGAGTGGATAACCGCGATCTGGACCTGGAGGCCATGGAAGCGGGAGCGGCAGATTTTTTAGTGAAAGCAACTTTATCTGCTGACCTGCTTGACCGCTCTATTCGCTATGCCATTCGCCACCATAAGGTGATCAAGCAATTAAAAAAGCAAGAAGAAGAGCTGAAGGTAAAAAGTATGGCCATTGCTTCGGCGGCAATGCCCATCGTTTTTGCTAACCTCATAGGGGAAATTACTTACGTTAATGATGCTTATATGAAGATGTGGGGATATCAGAGTAGTCAGGAAGTATTGGGTAAGAACCCCGTGGAATTTGGTAATAAGGAAGACAAAGTCGAGCAGATCATGAAAGCCTTGATGACCGAAGGTCGTTGGGTGGGGCATGATACTGCGAAAAAGAAAGACGGGACGCCGTTTGAAGTTTTTATCAGTTCTAGTTTGATTAAAAACGAAGCGGGAACGCCGCTCTGTCTGTTAGCCAGTTTCATGGATCTTTCTGAGCTGAAAAAGCGGGAGGCCGAACTGCGCCGGGAAAAGGAATTAGCACAGACCTACCTCAACATGGCAGGAAGTATTATCCTGGTCATTGACCGGGAAGGGATCATTCAGTTAGCCAACCAAATGGCCACCGAAGTTTCCGGTTTCGCTGAATCAGAGCTGGTTGGAAAAGACTGGTTTGATTGTTGTGTGCCGGCTGATGCACAAGAGGATAGAAGAAAGCGTTTTGATGCCATTATGAAAGGAGAGGAAGTCCCCAAGGACACCAATGAGAGTCTTATTGCTACCAAAAAGGGTGACCGCAGGATCATCCGCTGGCAAAACCGTATTATAACGGATGAAGAAAACATCAATGGCATCATTATTTCGGGTATCGATATTACCGAACAACGGCAGATGCAGGAAGACCTGAAGCGCAGTAAATTGCAATTGCAGGAGTATAATACCAAGTTGGAAAGAATCGTGACCGATAGAACCCGGGATCTGCAGGAAAGTGAAGCCAAACTGAAAATGGCCCAGGAAATTTCTAAGGTCGGATATTGGGAATGGGACTTTACCGATGGTTCTATTTATTGGTCCGATCAGATGTACCGCAACTTCGGGCTGCCTATCGGAACCAAAATTACGGTGGACTTATTTTTGAAACAGGTACATCCCGACGATGTTGAACAATTGGCCTCTGCAACCAATCAATTGAAAGAAAACTGGGATCCTCAACCTATGAACTACCGGATCTTCACCCCTCAGAAAGAGATCAAACACATGTATGGTTTTGGTCAGCAACACCTCCAAGATAACGAAGGCAATATCATTCGCATTAGCGGAATAGTACAGGATATTACCCAAATGAAAAAACTGGAAGATACCCTAAAAGAAGTGGAAGCTAAACAGCGGGAAGCACAACGACTCGCCAAACTTGGATATTGGGAACTGGATGTAAAAACCCAGGAACTCAAATGGTCAAAAGAACTGTACGAAATATTTGAACTGGATCCCGGCATTCCCATTAACCAGGAGCAGTTTTTGGGCTTAATCTATCCGGAAGACCGAAAAAAACTTCAGGAACTCGAAAAAGAAGGTATCGCTTCGGGGGAAAGAATGCAATACTGGTACCGGATCAATACTCGGTCCAGCCAGTTAAAATATATTCAGGGCTACTTCGAGAAAAAAACGATCAATGACCAAAATGCAGTAAAATTATTCGGCGTTTCGCAAGACGTCACCATTCACAAAAGGGCGGAACAACAATTAGAATATGCCTTAAAAAAAGAAAGAGAATTGAGTGAATTGAAATCCCGCTTTGTGTCGATGGCTTCTCATGAATTCAGAACCCCCCTCACTTCTATCTTGGGTTCCACTGATTTGATAGAAATGCATGCCCAACTTGGAAAAGTGGATAAGTTTCCCCGGCACATCAATCGCATACGCTCATCAGTAGAGAACCTGACCAGTATTCTGAACGATTTTCTTTCCCTGGAAAAATTAGAATCCGGAAAAGTACAGTACCATCCAAAACCGGTCGAAATGCACGACTATATGGAACAAGTACTGGAAGAAGTTAATTTACTAACTCATCCGCAACAAAAGATCCGTTTCGTGCACCATGGCGAAAATCAAGTAGTCATCGATTGTCACCTGGTAAAAAATATCATCATCAACCTGGTTTCCAATGCGATCAAATACTCACCCGGCGATAAAGATGTGGACCTCATCACCACAAAAAGAGATCGTACCTTTAGCATCGAAGTTACAGACCGGGGGATCGGGATACCGCAAGCAGAACAAAAAATGTTGTTCAGCCGTTTCTTCCGGGCATCTAACGTAACCGATATTAAAGGTACCGGCCTGGGGTTGACCATTGTAAAGCGTTACCTGGATATTATGAAAGGAGAGATTAGCTTTGAAAGTAAAGAAGGTCAGGGCACCACTTTCCGCGTTGAAATCCCGCAAGAAGTTAATACTACTTTGTCATCTTAAAACAAAGGAAGTTTTTGAATCGGTCTCTTTGGTAAACTATTGGTTATTTGTAGACGGTCATGCTGTTATACAAATACTCCCAATATTTATCCCCACATAACTTTATAACCACTAATGTGTTGAATCTGCAGTCCTTCTTATATTCCCTTTGCCAAAAATTGCTTGAGCGCTTCCAGTGCCTCACATCCGTATACGACAGCAGGACCGCCTCCCATTAAAACAGCGACACCAATAGTTTCCAGGATCTCAGCCTTTTCTGCGCCGGCTTTCAATGCATCATGGACGTGAAAAGCAATACATCCATCGCATCTTACGGTAATGGCAATCCCTAAAGCAATAAGCTCTTTGGTTTTGGCGCCCAATGCCCCATCATCAATAGTGGCACGATGCAAATACCGGAAAGCAGACATCGTTTCCGGAAGCTCCGCTCCTAATTCGCTCATGAGAGTATTCAGTTGGTCGTAGTTTTGTGGAAAATCTTTCATTGTATTTTAAATTTGTTTTTATTACAGGATTTCTTTTAGCCCCCGAGGTTTCGAGGTACCTATACCAATAATTTATAAATGTTCGCAATTCGTATCCCCTAACTGCACCCCATCTTTTTCAG
>CAZHNG010000420.1:0-5467 GCA_964533785.1 uncultured Saprospiraceae bacterium
AAACTGTTATTAATACAAATATTCATGGGATTATAATTTGTTAGTAGTAAGCCGTGCTGTTCCTTTTTAGCAGTGCGGCTTTTTTTACTTAGGAAGTTTTTAACCCGTTTTTTTCATTAATGAAATAATCTATTAAGAAAAAATTTGCGCAATAAAATAAAAGAACTTACATTTGTTGTGAGTTTAGTATACTATTAGTAATCCCATGAATGTGTTAGGCTGATCCGTTTGGATCAGCTTTTTTCTTTTTACTATTTTTGTGGAAAGAATGTACCGCTTCATGAAACAATACATTTTCTTCTTCTCTGTAGTTTTGGCTTTGGCCAGCTGTAAAACTTCCCAACCTATCCGGCCTATGGAGCAATACCTGAACGACGAGGTTGCCAGCCGTAATTCCGTTTTAAGTATTCCATTGAAAGTGGATATCAAGGAACTGGAAAAATCCATCAATAAACAATTACCGGATCCCCTGTACGAGGATGATCAAATTTCGGACGGAGACAATATGCGGGTGAAGGCAGTGAAAAAAGAAGCTATCACCATCAGCGGAGACAGCCAGATGATCAACTACCGGGTACCATTGGCCCTTGATATTGATTATGACCTGGGGCTTACTACGGTTAATGCAACGGCCGAAATAGCCTTGAATTTTAAAACGGCTTTTAATATTCAGGAAAACTGGGAATTGCAAACGGCCACCATCCTCGATGATTACGAATGGCTGAGAGCACCAAAAGTACGTTTAGCGGGGGTTAACTTACCCGTAGGGTTTATCGGTAATATGATCGTTAACCGCAGTAAGGAAATATTTGCCCAGTCCATCGATGACCAGTTGAAAAACAATTTTGATTTTAAATCAACTATTGAAGAGACCTGGAAAATGATGTTCGACCCAATGGAGGTATCGCAGGAATACAAAGCCTGGTTAAGTGTCCAACCCTTAGATATCGGAATGACTCAGATCTCCATGGACCGCGATACCATCAGCAGTACGATCATTATAGAATCTCAGCCTCAAATTACGATTGGGGAAAGGCCCCTGGCGGCTACCTGGCGTCCATTGCCATTGTTTAAATACCGTGAACATGACTCCGACGAATTTTCGCTGTTGTTAAGTACCGAAATTTCCTACGAAGAAGCAGAAAAGATCGCTAAAAGCCAATTACTGGGAGAGACTTATTCTTACGGTAAACGCTCCGTTACGGTTGAGGATATTGAATTGTACGGCCAGGGAGAAGACCTGGTGGTCAGTACCAAATTGAGCGGCAGCTACAATGGTAATATCTACCTTACGGGAAAACCCGTCTTCGATAGTAAAAGAAATCGGATTAAGATCCGGGATCTGAAATATACCCTGGATACTAAAAACTTTTTGGTGAGATCAGCGGGTTGGTTATTAAAAAGTACCATCAAAAATCAAATTCAGGACAATCTGGACTTCCTGTTGCAGTACAACCTCGAAGAAATGGAAAAACAGATCCAACAACAATTGACCGATTATAAAATCAATGAGGGAATTGCCCTGAATGGCCGGCTCAATACTTTGAATATTGAAAATGCTTATCTCCTTCCACAGGGCATGCGCATCTATCTGGCACTTAACGGCCAACTAGGGGTGGTGGTAAAAGGGTTTTAATAGGATTAAGATACTCACTCACGACTTGTCTAGCCGGTGTTGGTAATCTATATCATACAACCAAACAATCCTTATTTGTAGTGCCAAAACTTTTTGTCATCCATAAGCAAGTCAACAATGAGTTGAAATATTATTTTCTGAGAATTTTCCTTCAGAGTGATAAAGTCCGACTAGTTGGCCTCAAATTTTCCAATTAGAAACTTCTCGCCAATTCAAACGTCTTAAGTTAAACGTCAGTAATAACCTCCTTGCTGTAGTTAGGCAGGTTGTATCTGGCTTACTTATATTATCTTTGATAAAAAGAATTGAAATATGGCTTCAGGAAATCCCCGCAAGCGCAATCTAGTGATCATGCGATCCATACTGATCGCGTTGGTTTTGTGTTTAATCGGTATTGTCGGTATAAAATATTTGGGTGAAAACCTTACTTGGAAAAGTCCGCAAAGTAAAGTCGAACAGAAGAGGACTAAAGAAATTCAATTGAGGTATATCCCGGCAGATTACGACACACCTGTTGATAATGAGAATGCGGTTGCCATTTTAGAAAATCCGCTCCGCTACCGGAGGGAATTCGACGAAATGGTATATGATATTAATGTCTCCATGCTTCGCCACGTAGCTAAGCGCATGGGCTTGTCCGAAAATCAGCGCGTTCAGGTAGTTAGAGAATATAAAAATAACTACCACCAGGAGTTTAAAGACCTGTTTTTTAAGGATTATATGATGTTGCGGGATACAACGTCAGCCATGTACGAGACCTGGTACGACAATAAAGCCGGCAGCTCAGTAGACGCTTTCCATGAAATTGCTTCCAAATACACTTGCTTCCTTACGCAGAATGTTCTAGCTAATGTAATTAAAACAGAAGGTGGTGTTGCCTACGCAACCGGTAAGAAGATCAACACTCCCTGCGGCATAGCTATCCGGGAAGCACTGGGGCCGATGATCAAGCAAATGAAAGAAAGAGCGGCTATTTCGGATTTCAGCCGGTCCAAAGGTATGCTACAAGAGAAAATGGAGCAAGCAGTGGCGGAACTGGCTACCTACGAATTGCGCAACAAAAAGGGACTTTCCAAACAAATGCAGACTAAATTCCTGGGCGTTGCAGTTTCCAGTTCGGATGTGCAAATTTCTGCTATCAGCATTTTAAAGGTCGGTTTTAATATTCAGGAATATTTTGAAATTTCATTGGACGAACGCAGTGGTATTGTCAGTATCACTTTACCGCAACCCACCATTGTCTCCCACGAAGTATATCCCCGCTTTGATAAATTGGACATCGGATGGTTACGGGAAGTAGAAAACCTGGATTTTAATCAAAACCTGAATATCTTAAGAGAAGAGTTTCGCAGAGAAGCGGTTGAAGAAGATCAGGCTATGGACAAGGCAAAGACGAATGCTATAAAGATTATGAACACTATGTTCGGCCCTTTGATCAGTACGGCTTTTAGTAAAGATTATAAATTAAGAGTGAAATTTAAAGAACCGCCGGAAGAACTAAATCCTGAAATAAAGGATAACCTCTCCTCTCTCAGCAATGGATAGATAAAGCCTCAGTAAAACGGCAAAGACTAAGATTATCGTACATGAATAAGCTCGAGCTGCAACGGATAAAGCTGACAAATTTTAAAAATTATGAATTTGAGGATTTAACTTTTTGTTCGAAATTCAATCTCTTTATTGGCAATAACGGTATGGGTAAAACCAATTTGCTGGATGCCATTCATTATTTGTGTACTGGGAAAAGTAAGTTTTTGGCCTCAGATAGATTATTGTCCCGCCACGGTACTGATTTTTTTCGTCTTGAAGGACGATTTTTAAGTGGGAACGAGCAGGAAACCGTCGTAGCTAAAGTAGCTAACAACCGAAAAAAGGCGTTGGAATGTAACGGTATTGCTTACCAAAAGTTATCGCAGCACATTGGTCGATTACCTTGTGTCTTTATTGCTCCCGACGATATTTATTTGATCAGGGAAGGAAGTGAGGAAAGACGCAAATTTTTAGACAATATTCTATCGCAACTCAGCAAGGAATATCTTCAAAACTTAATGCTCTACAATTCGATTCTCAAGCAACGCAACGCGATCTTGAAGCAATGGAAAGAAAGACCTGATCCTGCTTTATTGGATATCTATTCTGATCAGTTGGTAGTACCTGCCGGGTTTCTTCACCACCAAAGGGCTGATTTTGTACATACCTTTTTACCCTTATTGGAAGAAAAATACCAATGCCTTAGCAACGATCAGGAAGCCGTTAATTTAAAGTACCACTCCCAGTTAAACGAAAATGCAATAGCTGATCTACTCCGGGAAGCCAGAGAAAAGGATATTTTATTGCAAAGAACAACGGTGGGCATTCATAAAGATGATCTGAAATTTCGCATCAATGGACACCCTTTAAAACAATTCGGTTCTCAAGGACAATTGAAGTCATTTTTACTGGCTCTCAAATTAACGGAATACCAGGTTTTGAAAACCCAAAAACAAATCAAACCGATCTTGATCCTCGATGATATTTTTGACAAACTGGACCAAAACCGGATCCGGCAACTGATTGAAATAATCGTTCAGGAAAGCTACGGGCAAGTTTTTATTTCTGATACCCATCCGCTCAGATTGCAGGAAATCATTGGCCTTCAGGTCGATGCACCAATAAAAAATTACAAAATAGTAGCGGGTTCCGCAAACCTTTTTTAACTTTGTTGTGCTTCTTGGGCTGGAAGGCCCTTTTTATGGGATTACGCACAGGTGAAATAGGAGTGGGAGTAGTGCAACTGCCGCCAGGTTCTAAATAAATTTGGATATAGTGGTAGGAACACTGCATTAGTTTTACTAAACCAACTCTCTTATTTATGAAAAACACTAATGAACAAAGTCTCAAGCAAGTCTTAAAGGACATGGTAGAGACCTACCGATTGAAAGCCAGACTTAACCAAACCAAAATCAAAAGCCTCTGGGAGCGCCTTATGGGCAAGGCCATTGCCAATTACACCAAAGAAATTAAGCTAAGGCGTAATAAACTTTACCTCACAATCGAATCTGCTCCGTTGAAGCAGGAACTTTCCTACGGCAAGGATAAAATTACCAAACTCCTTAATGATGAATTAGGGGAGGATTACATTGATGATGTAATTATCCAGTAGTTAGTATCTTCCAAAAACCGTATCGCTTATTTATCCATTCGGACTATTTTGGGGGTAAACGCCCCCAAAATAGTTAGTAGTTACTTTGGGTAAGCCATTACCTGGTGGATATCTTTGTAGGCAGAAGAAAGTTCCCTTAGAAAGTTTTATCATCTTTCTGCTACCTCCTGATCCTGGGTTGGTTCCACTCCTCCTTTTGAGCAAACTCGACAATCTTACGCATAAAGGTCATAATGGAAAGGAAGACCAGATAACCAATGGTAACTACTATAAAAATCCAACGGAAAGATCCGGCATTGCTGATCGATACGGAAGAGAAAAGGTAGGCCATTAATCCGGTTAGTGCCGCCAGGCCCATAAAGCAGTAAATTGAACGTCCCCAATAAGTGTTCATGTTTTTAGCGGAAAGGGAAAGAACGCTGTTGAAAACGGAAAAAAATAATAGAAACGAGGCCGCCGTCATCCAGGGAAAAAGGTCCGGAACAATCCCTTCACTGACCATTTTAATTAGTTTTGCAATAATTGAGATCACTATCGCTGCTCCCAATACAATTCCCGCTTGTATAATGGGGTTATTCATTTTTTCAGTTATCTGATCTGTTTTTAAGTCATTCATATTCAACCTTAATTAATAAATCTAGACTTTTGACGCTAGACTCTAGAAGTTAGACTAAAAATTCTAACTAATT
>CAZHNG010000421.1:0-5391 GCA_964533785.1 uncultured Saprospiraceae bacterium
ACTAACCGCCTTTCTTTCCTCGTCGTTACTTTACATCAGATTTGGGCTGCACCCTAGGTATGGGCCGGAGAAATGGCAATGAGTGGCGGAAAAAGGGCCATAATAAAATCGAAGCCTGCCTGCATTACCATCGGGTAGGCAGGGGTTTAAGTGAAACAGCCTCTTAGTGAAGTAAAATTATTTTAATGTAGCCTACACACAAATCACTCATCTCTAATCTCACGCAGCCTGGTTTCTGCAATCTCGCATCCCTGCCTACTGTTCCAGTATGGCCGGCAGGTGCAATCTTTAGTCTTACTAAAGTGAACTCATTCGTGGAAATTCGTCAATTGACACCACCAACATTCTATTATTATCATTAGCGTTTTAAAACGAAGAGGTTATCGAATTCACAAAGATTATTGCTAATTTCAGCATTGAAATCTTTCAACAATTCATAACATCATCACAACACCATGAATCGCTTATTAACACTTCTGAGCCTTTCCCTCTCGTTGATTTGCTTAGGAAATATTAATTTATCTGCACAAAAAAAGAGCAAAAAAACAACTCAGGGATCCGTCGAAGAAAAACACTACCTGGATACCGTTTCCTTTTCCGGTTTGAAATTCAGGAATATCGGCCCGGCCCTAACTTCCGGAAGAATTGCCGATTTTGCCGTCCATCCCAATAACCCAAACGAATACTACGTGGCCACTGCCTCCGGTGGCGTATGGAAAACCATCAATGCGGGAACAACCTACAAACCCATTTTTGATAGCCAGGGCTCCTATTCTATTGGGGTGGTAACCATGGATCCCAATAATCCGAACGTGATCTGGGTGGGTACCGGTGAAAATAACAACCAACGCAGCGTAGGTTACGGAGATGGTATTTATAAATCGGAAGATGGCGGCAACAGTTGGAAACACGCAGGTCTGAAAGAATCGGAGCATATTGGTTCAATCATCGTTGATCCCCGCAACTCCGATGTGGTTTACGTGGCTGCCATTGGACCATTGTGGAAAGAAGGCGGGCACCGCGGCGTCTACAAAACAACGGATGGGGGGATGACCTGGGATTCCGTACTTTATATCAGTGAGCATACCGGGGTGAATGATATCATCATGGACCCCCGCGATCCGGACGTATTGTATGCTACGGCCTATCAGCGTCGCCGGCACGTGTTTACCTACCTGGGTGGTGGTCCTGAATCCGGCATCTACAAGACCACCGATGGAGGTGAAAATTGGAAGAAGGTCAATAAAGGTTTACCTTCTGTAGACCTGGGCAGGATCGGTATGGCCTTTTCCGCTGCTGATCCGGAAATTATTTACGCTATTGTCGAAGCGGCCCAGGGCAAAGAGGGCTTTTATCGCTCTACCAACCGGGGAGCGAGTTGGGAAAAACGTTCCAGTTATTCAACCAGTGGTAATTATTACCAGGAAATCATCACCGACCCTAAAGATCCCGACAAGGTATTTGCGATGAATACCTGGATGAGCTATACCGAAGATGGCGGCAAAACCTTTAAAATCCTGGGAGAGGATACCAAACATGTGGACAACCATTGCATGTGGATCGATCCCAACAACACCGACCACCTGCTCGTAGGATGTGATGGTGGTATTTACGAAACCTGGGATCACGCCAAAACCTGGGACTTCAAGGCTAATCTTCCCATTACTCAGTTTTATAAGGTCGCCGTAGATAACTCGGAACCTTTTTATTACGTATACGGTGGTACGCAAGATAATTTTAGCCTGGGTGGCCCTTCTCGAACCAATACCGATCACGGCATTGTCAATTCAGATTGGTTCATTACCCACGGTGGAGATGGATTCGAATCACAGATCGATCCCCAAAATCCCAACATCGTGTACGCTCAATCTCAATACGGCGTATTAGTGCGTTATGATCGCAGCAGCGGTGAAGAATTGGGGATTCAACCGAAACCCGGAAAAGGCGAAAATGCCTACCGCTGGAATTGGGATGCCCCGCTAGCCGTAAGTCATCACGTAGATGGCAGGGTTTATTTTGCGGCGAATAAGTTGTTCCGCAGCGATGATCGGGGCAACAGTTGGGAAGTGATTAGCGATGATCTTACCCGCCAGATCAATCGCAACGAGCTGAAGGTGATGGGCAGAGTATGGAGCTTCGAAGCCATTGCGAAAAACGGCAGTACTTCGCCTTATGGAACCATTGTTGCTTTTTCCGAATCTCCGTTAAATGAAAACCTGTTGTACGTCGGAACGGATGATGGTTTGATTCAAATCACCGAAGATGGAGGAAAGAGCTGGAGGAAGATGGGCGATTTCCCCGGCGTACCCGACCGTACTTACGTCAACGCCGTTTACGCTTCTCAACATGATGAAAATGTGGTGTACGCAGTGTTCAATCACCATAAATACGGCGATTTCAAACCATACGTCTATAAGAGTACCGATAAAGGTCAAACCTGGACCTCGATTACCAATAATTTGCCCGAAAGAGGATCTGCCTATTCCATTGAGGAAGATCACGTAGACCCAAATTTGATCTTTGTTGGGACTGAATTTGGTGCTTTTTTCTCCAACAGTGGGGGAGAACACTGGAAACAGTTGAAAGCAGGATTGCCAACAATTGCAGTAAGGGATCTGGCTATTCAGCGTCGTGAAAATGACTTGGTCCTGGCCACCTTTGGGAGGGGATTTTACGTGTTGGATGATTATTCTCCATTGAGAACTGTAGATGCATCAAATCTCACTGCTGAAGCAAAATTATTCCCGATCAGAGCTGCTCTGCAGTTTGAAAAAAGCGTGCCGCTGGGACTGCCGGGTAAATCCTTCCAGGGAGACAGTTATTATGCAGCCGAAAACCTGGGGCCGGAAGCTTTGATCCGGTTTTATTTGAAAGATAATATTCCTACGCTCCAGGAGAAAAGGCGCAAAGCTGAAAAAGAACAGCTAAAAAATGACCAGGATAATGCCTACCCATCCTACGAGGCTTTAAAAGCAGAACGCGAAGAACAGGAGCCCCAGCTTTTGCTGACCATTACAAACAGTAATGGCACTGTCGTGAAAAAAATTACCACGTCTCCTAAAAAAGGGTTGCATACGATTCAATGGGATCTGCGCTATGAACCCAAAGAACCCATTAGTTTTCGAAAGCCATCTTTTTACAATCCATTTGCCGGCAAGACGGAAGGTACCTTGGTAGAGCCAGGCACTTACAACGTCAGCTTGGCGAAGGTAGTTGACGGAGAAATAACCCAGTTAGCTACTCCACAAAGTTTGGAAGTCAAAGCATTAAACAATACCACTTTACCCGCTGATAATCGTACGGAAAAAGTTGCCTTCCAAAGAGCAGTTTCCGAATTATCCGGTAGGGTAGAAGGCGTTCAAAATACCTTGAGTGAATTGGATAATCAACTGAGGTACATCAATGAGGCGATCAAACGGGTGGAGCACCCTATGGATGAATGGCTTGATGAAGTGAATGAGATGAAGGATAAAATGAGGGAAGTGAGGCTGAAACTATATGGTGACCGGGTGGCTAGTACCTTGGATATAGATACTCCTCCTTCTGTGGCCCGACGACTTGGGGGACTGATGTACGAGCAGTTTTATTCAACGGCCGCACCGACTCAAACACACCGGGATAATTATGCGATTGCCAAAGAAGAATTTGAACCTATTGCTATTATGGTGATGGAGTTGCAAAATGATATGGCGCGTCTACAGGAACAACTGAAAGAAGCAGGCGCTCCCTATACGCCGGGCAGAAAAGTGGATGTGGGGAAGAATTAATCCTGTAATTTATGGCTATCGATATAATCGGGGCAGGTATCGGGGGACTGACCCTTGCCGTTGCCCTCCAGCAAAAACACATTAAGACCAACATCTTTGAAAGAGCAGCGGAAATACAGCCGGTTGGTGCGGGCATTATGTTGGCGAATAATGCAATGCAGGTATACGATAGACTCGAATTAAAGGAGTCCATCGAATCCCTTGGCCGGCCAATTCATACTTTGAATATTACGGACCGGGACCTCAGGCCTATTTCAACTATTGACCTGGTTCCGTTTGAAAAGCAGTATGGGGTCAGGAGCATTGCCATCCACCGGGCTGCACTTCAACAATTGTTAATTGGGAAAGTTTTACCGAAACAACTTCACCTCGGTAAAGAATTGATTCAAATTAAGTCAGGGAGACCAACAGAACTTGAATTTTCGGACGGAACCAAGGGGTTATCCTCCGCTATTATCGGAGCTGATGGCATCCATTCCACCGTCCGCAAAATGTTGTTTGGTGAAAACACCATCAGGCAGGTCGGTCAGATCTGCTGGCGCGGGGTAGTTCCCTATCAACTACCCGACCAGTTTCGAGGGGGATTATTTGAACCCTGGGTGTCAGGATCGCGTTTCGGGTTCGTAGAAATAGGCTCAGATCAGGTGTATTGGTTTGCTGTTCAGTCACATTCTCGACAGATCAATTTGGAAAAAACAGCTGCCATCGACCAATATTTCGAAGATTTCCATCCCCTTATAAAAAACTTGATTGAAGCTACTCCATTGGGATCTATTCATACGGGCCATTTATATGATTTAAAGCTAATAACTTCCTGGACCAAACAACGAATTTGCCTGATGGGGGATGCCGCTCATGCTACTACCCCAAATTTAGGGCAAGGGGCTTGTCAAGCAATAGAAGATGCCTATGTTTTAGCAGAATGCCTGGATAAATATCAAGTTGAAGACGCCTTCAGAAAGTACGAAAGCATCAGAAAGAAAAAAGCCCGAATGGTGGTGGATACCAGTTGGAATGTTGGGAAAATAGCCCACTTGCAAAGTCCGGTCTTAAGCAGCATCCGAAATACCTTAATGAGATGGACTCCTGCTACATTTAAAAACCGACTGAATCGACAGCTATTTAAACTTGAAAAAATTATCTAATATGAATTTACCACTTATCATTGCTAATGTATTGACTCTAATGGCTTTTTTTATTCACACCTTTGTGGGAGATCGGGAACTACATCTAATCGAGCCTACTGAAGAACAAGACAATGCCAATAACAAACGGGAAAAATGGACCATGGCCCGCGCCGGCTGGCACTGGATCTCTTTTGACCTGCTCTTTGCGACCGTTGGATTGGGGGTAATCAACTTTACCAATTACCTCAACCAAGAGGAACAATTGTTGAATATTCTGGCACTTTATTTTTGGGGCTATGCCATATTTTGGGCTTTCACCATTACCATTTCCAAGCCTTTTCCCAAACGTTACCTGAAATTAGGGCAGTGGATACTTTTGGCATTAATAGGCAGCTTGATTTTGGTTGGGAGTAACATAACTGATTAAATTTTTGTATTTTGTTAAATAATGCGAATCAAGGGTTAAAACACCCATTTAGAAATCGCGGCAGCGATTT
>CAZHNG010000422.1:0-5357 GCA_964533785.1 uncultured Saprospiraceae bacterium
CAGCATAAAATTTGCCTCGCTTTCGCTCGTTCATGACCCACCGAACAAGTCTATTAAAAACAAGGTTCGAAAATCAAAGTATGATTTATTTGACTTTGAACCGATTAACGAAATAAGACAGCCCCGTCTACTATTCATTTTACTTTTTGTACCTATTTTTCATCATTAAGCCAAAACCCCCTTCACCACTTCCCCGTGCACATCCGTCAACCGGTAGCGCCGCCCCTGGAACTTATGCGTAAACCGCTCGTGATCAATACCCATTAAGTGCAGAAGCGTAGCTTGAAAATCGTGTACGTGAACCGGGTCCTTCGAGATGTTATAGCCGAAATCATCCGTTTCGCCGTAGGTGATGCCCTTTTTCACTCCCGCACCAGCCATCCAGACCGTGAAACAACGCGGATGGTGATCCCGTCCGTAGTTGTCGGGCGTTAATTTGCCTTGTGAATAGCAGCCACGACCAAATTCTCCGCCCCAGATCACCAACGTATCTTCTAGCAGGCCTCGTCGTTTTAAATCTTTGATCAAAGCTGCGGAAGGTTGATCGACCGTCTTCACCATCTTCCGGATCTGACCGGGGAGATTCGCGTGGAAATCCCAGCCCATGTGGTACAATTGAACGAAGCGGACGCCGCTTTCTGCTAGTTTTCTGGCCAGTAGACAATTGTAGGCAAAACTGCCCGGTGTACGCGCTTGTTCGCCGTATTCTTCGAACACGTAATCCGGCTCACTGGAAAGGTCGAGGGTTTCCGGTACTGACATTTGCATGCGGAAGGCCATTTCGTATTGGGCTATTCTGGAATTAAGCTGGTCATCTTGGGTTTTGTCGTATTGGTTCTGGTGAAGTTTTTCCAGGTAGTTGAGCATCCTTCTCCTACTTTCGCGGTCAACGCCGTGGGGGTCGTTCAGGTAGAGGACCGGTTCGTCTCCCGAATGGAATTGAACGCCCTGGTGTTCTGCGGGCAAAAATCCACTGCCCCATAATTTAGCGTATAGCGGTTGTCCTCCCGGCACTCCACGCGATAGTAAAACCACAAAGGCCGGCAGATTTTCATTTTCACTACCCAAACCATAACTCAACCAGGAACCGATACTCGGTCTACCAGCTTGTTGGGAGCCCGTTTGTACGAAAGTGACGGCAGGATCGTGGTTAATGGCTTCCGTATGCATCGATTTAATAAAGCAGATATCATCTACGATTTTCTGATGGTGCGGCAAAATATCACTCAGCCAGGCCCCGCTTTCTCCGTATTGCTGAAAAGGAAAATCCCCCATGGCCAAAGGGAAAGAACGTTGGTTGGCCGTCATCCCGGTCACTCTTTGGTTACCTCTTACAGAATCGGGCAATTCCTGGCCAAACATCTCTTTCAGCTTCGGCTTATAGTCAAACAATTCCAGTTGGGACGGGGCTCCGCTCTGAAAAAGGTAGATCACCCGTTTCACTTTTGGAGAGAAATGCGGTAATTCATTGTTGCCGTTCAACAGGCTATTTATTCCATTACCGCCCAGCAGTGATGCAAAAGCCGTTGAGCCTAAGCTGTACAAGCTGTTCTTCATAAACACCCGGCGGTTCATACCGGAAACGAGATGGTCAAATTTATTATTCATGATTGAGACTATCTTTTCATTACAAATTCATCAAAATTCATTAGGGTCGATGCTACCATAGCGTAGGCCGCCAGTTCTTCCTGGTCAAGATCATCATTGACCGGATGTTCGCCGATGGCCAGCAGATCCTTTGCTTTGGCAGGGTTTTGTTCATAATCCTTAACGGTTTCCTCGTACAAATCCATCAGCAAGGACCGTTCATTTTCATCGGGCGACCGGCCAATGGCACATTTGTAAAGGTAGACGATCCTGCCGGACAGGCTGTTTCCTCCGTGCTTCATCACGCGTTCCCCAAGCATCCGCGCTGCTTCGACAAACTGTGGATCGTTCATCAAGACTAATGATTGTAGAGGGGTTGCCGTTTTTTGGCGGTTGACGATGCAATAGTACCGGTCGGGCGCATCAAAATTCATCATAGCGGGCGGTGGTGCACTGCGCTTCCAGATCGTATACATGCTGCGGCGGTAGAGATCTGCACCTTCTCCCTGTTGGTACTCCGTGGCGTTCCTGGTGGCGAGGGCTTTCCAGATCCCTTTGGGTTGGTAGGGATAAACACTTGGGCCACCTATAGAATCAACCAACAGCCCGCTGACTGCCAGTGCGTTGTCCCTGATCATTTCAGCTGACATCCGGTAGGCCGGAAAACCCGCGTAGTATTCGTTACCGGGATCTTCTGCTTCCATCTCAGGACTTCTAACCGAAGATTGTTGGTAGGTAGCGGAAAGCAAGATCATTTTTATGAAAGCCTTCATATCCCAGCCATTTTCCATAAACTCCACCGCCAACCAATCCAGCAGTTCGGGATGGCTGGGTAAATCCCCTTGATTACCAAAGTCTTCCTGAGTAGATACCAGGCCTTTACCAAACAGCATTTTCCACATTCGATTGACTTGTACCCGGGCAGTTAACGGATTTTTTTCATCGATGACCCACTTAGCCAAGCCCAACCGGTCGCGGGGCCAGTCTTTTGGTAATTCAGCAAAAACTTCCGGCGTGGCGGGCTCCACCCGGTCGGTCGGCGCATCGTACATACCCCGGTCTAAAATAAAAGTGGGCCTGACTTCTTTTCTCTCGTTCATCACCATAACTTCCAGCACATCAGTGGCGATTAAGTTCTCCTCTTTTCGCAGTGCCGTGAGTGCTTCCAGCTTGGCATTAAAAGATTCGTTCTTACCACTCAATAAATAATACTCCAGTTGTTCCTCTTTGCCTGCCAATGGTTCTTCCGTGGTCCCAAACAACCGGAGTACTTCGATGTAGGAAAGCTCGCGATTGTATACTTTTAATTCGTCCATGACGATATTCTCGATCGAACGCTCCTTTTCCTTTCCCAGCATGAAGGGGTAACTGGACCAGTTTGACCCTTTAACACCGTGTAAGAGACTTTTGTGCAGATTGTCTTTTAATAGCTTATGTTTGGGGACTTCACCATTGATGAAAAACCGAAACCCCTTTGCCTTACTGCTGCCGTCATAGGTCATCACGATGTGTGTCCATTCTTCTGCCGGCAGCGTATCGAGGGTTCTGTAATCGATGCAATTGTCCGGCCAGACGTGATTTAGCTGGAAAGAAAGGGTGCCGTCCTCGTTGAGCTTACAGATCCAGCCACGATAACCCTCAAAATCTCCGTTGGTATTGTTGAAAATGGGGCCTTTTTCGCCCGCTTTCATCAATTTTACCCAAATACTGACCGAAAAAGGCTGGTGTCGATCGAAATCAAGGTCCCGGTTAAATCGAATACCTGCATCGCCGAGGAATTGTACGCCATTTCCGTTTTTACCTTCGACAATGAGGGGTTTTCTATCCTTATCGCCAATGATGGCGGCGTCCGCTTTCCCTTTTTTCTTGTTGTAATAACTGGTGGTCAGGCCTTTTTTACCGATACCACCCCATCCGGCAGATCTTTTTCCATCCAGGTTCAAACTGTTTTTGGGCACTTCTAATTCTTCTTCGAAATCAAAATCAGCCATTAAGCCTTCCTGCAGGGTAGGGGAAATATTCTCTTTTGATAACCATTTTTCGAGATCCTGAACGTAGTTATCGGGTAAAATAGCTTGTTCCAAAGGTTTCATTTGACTCTTCAGCTCTTTTAGTTTCGCTTCTTCTTCCGGAGTGGGGAGCATGATGGTCGGAGCAGCTTCTCCGTTGTATGGCACAATGCCCGAATCATTGTTGTTATTGAAGAAGGCGTACAGGGAATAATAATCCTTTTGGGAAATGGGATCGTATTTATGGTCGTGGCAGCGAGCGCATTCTAAGGTGAGGCCAAGAATAGCTTTTCCTAAAGTATTGGTCCGGTCGGCAACATATTCTACCCGGTATTCCTCATCGACCACACCACCTTCCTGAGTTTGCGGATGATTGCGGTTGAAGCAGGTCGCCAGTATTTGGTCTTTGGTCGGATCGGGCAATAGATCTCCGGCTAACTGTTCCAGTAAAAACTGGTTGTAAGGCAGGTTTTCGTTAAATTTTTCGATGACCCAATTGCGCCAGGGCCAGGTGTTGCGCAAACCGTCATCCTGATAGCCGTGCGAGTCCGCATAACGCGCTACGTCCAGCCATTCTACTGCCATGCGTTCTCCGTACTGAGGAGCGGCCAATAACCGGTCGATCGCTTTTTCGTAAGCGTCGGGGGAATTATCGTTCAGGAAAGCATCGATTTCCTCCGGACTGGGGGGCAAACCCGTTAGATCAAAGGTGATCCGGCGTAGTAAAGTCGATTGCTCCGCTTTTGGTGCTGGTTTCAGACCGACCTTTTCCATTGTGTGTAAAATGAAATAATCCAATGGCTGCCGTACCCATTCTTTGTTTTGTACTTTCGCCAAAGCCGATTTTTCCGGCGTTACGAAAGACCAATGCGGCTTGTATTCCGCACCTTGTTGAATCCAGCGGGCCAACAGTGCTTTTTCCTCTTGACTCAAACTTAGGTTAGATTCCGGCGGCGGCATCATATACTCCGCTTCTGCCGAGAGGATGCGGTGAAAGACTTCACTTTGCCTTAGGTTTCCGGGGGAAAGAACGTATTTTGCTTTATTGTTTTCTCCTGCGACTTCGGCGTAGGCATCTTCAGCCACATCCAGCCTCAATTCGCCCTTGCGTTGATTTTCATCCGGCCCGTGACAGGCAAAACAACGGTCTGATAAAATGGGCTTGACGTGGTAATTGAAATCCACGATCTCGGGTAGATTCGCAGCTGCTTTTTGCAGTTCTGCCGGCATACTATCGCTACAACCTGTTATCAAAATACCGGAGAGCGCAATACCTATTTGAAGAATATAGTTTTTCATATTGTTTATGATCTGCAGAAAAGGAGGTTTACAATCCTTGGGCTAAACACAAAATTCAAACATTTAAGATAACTAGACTTTTGACGCTAGACTCTAGAAGTTAGACTAAAAATTCTAACTAATTGACAATCAACGGAAATTTTATTTATTCTAAAAAATTGATATCCATTGAATATCAGCGGTTTGTTGTCTAAAATCTAGCGTCTAGTGTCTAGCGTCTAGCGTCAAAAGTCCAAAAGATAAAGTAATGCTAGGAAAAAGCTTGATAATTTTGGCTATAATATCAATTTAAACAAATAAGCTTATCATTTGGATCGTTGCGGTGAGGAAACTTTTACCCTTCCCACAGTCAGCGTTCTCACTTCTTGGTTTCAAATTCAGCCTATAGTGCCTCGGGCATTAAATAAACGGTATAGTTCGGGAGGCTATTTTCCTGCGGGGCTAGGCGCGACGAGGGAGCAT
>CAZHNG010000423.1:0-5328 GCA_964533785.1 uncultured Saprospiraceae bacterium
CAGTATAAAATTTGCCGCTTGTAGGCGTTTGATGATCCCGCCGAACAAGTCTAATTATCCTATTAATCCCATCACCAAATAAATCAAAGCAGCCATTCCTCCTCCGATCGAAGCATAAGGTAGCTGCGTACGCACATGATCGATATGATCACTCGCCGAAGCCATCGATGATAAAATCGTCGTATCCGAAATAGGCGAACAATGATCACCGTAAACTCCGCCGCCCAACGCTGCAGCGATGGTGATATACGGGTTAGCCCCCATCTGCTGAGCCATCGGAACAGCGATGGCGATCATGATGGCAAAAGTCCCCCAGGAAGTGCCCGTCGAAAAGGCAATAAAACAACTCACCAGGAAAACAATGAGCGGCACAAAATTAGGAGATAACCACTGGCTGGCCACATCCGCTACGTACTGTCCCGTTCCCATTTCTCTACAGACCGCCCCGATCGCAAAGGCCAGCATCATCAACAGGGCCAGCGGAATCATACCCGAAATACCCTTGAGGGTCAACTCTACCATCTCCCGCATCCGCATAATACCCTGCGCCCGGTACAAGATCATGGTGAGCAGTATGGCCGTAATCACGGCGACCAAAACCGAAGTAGAACCCGAACCTCTTCCAATGGCAGCGAAAAGGGTTTGTCCAAAACCAGCATTGGGTATTTCAGCAGTAGCTCCTTCCCAACCGGTAAAAGCCAGCATCACCGGCATCATCAACACCATCGTGATAATAGGGACAACCATATTATAGGCCTTAGGCTTAACACTTTTAATCACTTCTACATCCGTCAATTCATCGGCGATCATTGGTTGCGCATCATCCGCCAGTAGTTTACCTTCCGTAGTTGCTCTTCTCTCAGCTTTGGCCATCGGCCCAAAATCACGCTTGGTGACGATGATGATCACAACCACCAGCAAGGCAAACATCGGATAAAAATTGTAGCCCATCGCTCTGATCATTGTCGAAAATGGATTGTCGAATCCCTGCGCCACCAATAAAGTCATAATGTAAGCCCCCCATCCGTTAAAAGGGATCAAAATACTAGCTGGTGCTGAACTGGAATCGGCAATGTAAGCCAGTTTTTCGCGGGGTATTTTTAATTGATCGAAAAGTGGGCGGTAGAGCGTACCAACCGTCAGGACAGAAATATTGGTTTCTACAAAAATGATCACCCCGGTAAGCCAGGCCAGTAACTGTACTATAATACGGTTTATGCCTCCGCCTTTATGTTCGTATCTTGCCAGCAAACGATTCACCCTGATAATGAACCCCTCTACCCCACCCGATCGCTGAATGAAAATGATCAATGCCCCTACCAATGCACAGAACATGATCGTCCGGGTATTTCCCGCATCTTGGTACACATCAACCAGCGCCTGTATGGTATTCAGCGTTCCCGTTAAAGGATTGAAATTACTGACGATCAACCAACCCAGCCATATTCCAAATAATAAAGAAACAAAAACCTGCTTGGTGCGAATCGCCAGGAAAATGGCCAAAACCGGGGGTAAAACAGATAGAAAACCGTAGTCTTGCATGAGTGAATGCTATTTTATCGATCAATATAAGGAAAAGCTGTTGATTGAAAGTGGTTGTGTGGTTGTGTGGTTGTGTGGTTATATGGTTATGTGGTTATGTGGTTATGTGGTTAGATGATGAGTTTATGAGTTTATGGGTTTATGGGTTTATGGGTTAAGTTATTTATTCATAAATACGATCAACCAATAAACATTATAAACCAACAAACAATTCCCACCCACTAAAATTGCTGTGCGAAAATTCAACTGTTTTTCAGTTTTTTATAAATTATATTTTGCTTTTTGCAGAAAAGAACGCTACCTTTGCAGTCGCAAAAAATGAGGGCGAAAAATTATTAATAAAAGTTTAAGCAGTGAATACACTTAGTTATAAGACGTTATCCGCAAAACCCGAAGAGGTAGAACGCAATTGGTACGTTCTGGACGCCGAAGGCGAGACGCTAGGGCGGATCTGTTCAAAAATTGCTACCGTTTTACGTGGCAAGCATAAGCCTAGCTATACTCCACACGTTGATTGCGGTGATTATGTAATTGTCATTAATGCTGAAAAGATCCGGTATACCGGCAATAAGATTCATCAGAAAGAATACATCACTTTTTCGGGCTATCCCGGGGGGCAAAAAAGAATTATCGCAAAAGATCTTTTAGCGAATAAACCTTTTGCTCCGGTAGAGATTGCGGTGAAAGGTATGCTTCCCAAAAACAAGCTTGGAAGAGCGATGTACAGAAAATTATTCGTATACGAAGGAGCTGAGCATCCACACGAAGCTCAAAAGCCTCAACCTTTTAAATTTTAATTTTTTTCGAATATGGAGATGATAAACGCAATAGGTAGGAGAAAAGCATCCGTTGCCAGAGTATACCTAACTAAGGGAGAAGGAAAGATCACCATTAATGGTAAAGATTTCAAAGAATACTTCCCTATAAAATATATGCAAACCAGAATTTTGGCTCCTTTTTCCACTGTGGAGATAGAAAATATCTACGATCTCAAGATCAACGTCAGAGGTGGTGGTTTCAAAGGACAGGCAGAAGCTTCCAGAATGGCGATTTCGCGTGCATTGATCAAACTAAACGAAGATTTCCGCAAGCCACTGAAGAGTAAGAAATTCTTAACGCGTGATTCGAGAGTCGTGGAACGTAAGAAATATGGTAAGCCAAAGGCAAGAAAGAGCTTCCAGTTCTCCAAGCGTTAATTTTTATTTAAAAAGTTTTCAACTTAATTGATGATGAATAAACCTACTTATAAAGAGTTGTTGGATGCCGGTGTACACTTTGGCCACTTGAAACGCAAGTGGAACCCTAAAATGGCACCTTACATTTTTATGGAGCGCAAGGGCATTCATTTAATTGACCTAAACCGTACCATCGACTGCATAGAAAGGGCAGGCAAAGCCATGAAGCAGATCGCAAAATCCGGAAGAAAGATCATGTTCGTAGCTACGAAGAAACAAGCCCGTGAGATTGTTTCACAAGCCGCTATGAGCGTAAACATGCCTTTCGTAACCGAACGCTGGCTGGGAGGAATGATGACCAACTTTTCTACTATCCGCCGTTCTGTTAAGAAAATGCAAAACATCGAGCGTATGCTATCTGACGGTACGCTTGATTCGGTTACCAAAAAAGAACGGCTTACCCTTACCCGTGAACACGCCAAACTTCACAATGTGTTGGGTGGAATTGCGAATTTGAACAGATTGCCTTCTGCGATCTTTATTGTGGATATCACCCACGAACACATCGCAGTTGCTGAGTCACATAAACTTGGATTGAGAACCTTCGGTATCGTAGATACCAATTCGGACCCCAACGAAGTAGATTATCCTATTCCAGCTAATGACGATGCTTCGAAATCAATAAGTTTAATTACCAGTTACATGGTAGAAGCTATCAAGGAAGGCCTCGAAGAACGTAAACAAAGCAAAGCGGAAAAAGAAGCCGTTAATTAAATTGTAATCAACCTTATAATAAATTTAAATTCTAATGAGCGAAGTAAAAATTTCTGCTGCTGACGTAAAAAAATTGCGCGATATGACCGGCGCAGGCATGATGGATTCGAAAAAGGCATTGAACGAGGCTGGAGGTGATTTTGAGAAAGCCATTGAATTGCTCCGCAAAAAAGGGCAAAAATTATCCGTCAAAAGAGCTGACCGTGACGCTAAGGAAGGAGTAGTCATTGCACTAGTATCTGATGATCATAAAGGTGGTGTCGTTGTTAAATTGAGTTGTGAAACGGACTTCGTGGCCAAGAACGAGGACTTTATCAATCTGACGAATGAATTTGCCAAGATTGCATTGGAAAATATGCCAGCTGATCTTGAAGCACTAAAGGCTTTGCCTTACAACGACAAATTGTCCGTCGGTGAAAAAGTAACGGAGCAATTAGGCGTTATTGGTGAGAAAATTGAATTGGCTACTTACGAAAAGTTGGAAGCACCAATGGTTACTTCTTATATCCATATGGGAAATAAAGCGGGCGTATTGGTTGGTCTTAGTATAGAGAATGCTGACTATTTTGATGCCGGCAGAGATGTTGCCATGCAAGTCGCAGCTATGAAACCGGTAGCTGTTGATAAAGATGGTGTTGACCAATCTATTATCGAAAAAGAAATTGAAATAGGAAAAGAACAAGCAAGAGCCGAAGGAAAACCTGAAGCAATGTTGGAAAAGATCGCGCTTGGTAAATTAAACAAATTCTATAAGGAAAATACGCTACTGAATCAACAGTTCGTTAAAGACAACAAAAGTTCTGTTGCCCAGTATTTACAGTCAAAAAATAAAGATCTCACGGTTACGGACTTCAAACATGTAACTTTAGGATAAAGAAACAGTAAAACAAAAGCGGGTTAGAATCTTCTAACCCGCTTTTTTTATGCCTATATTTTTCTAATGTACAAATATCCTCAGCCATGAACATAAAATACAAACGAATACTGTTAAAATTAAGCGGAGAATCCCTAATGGGTGCTCAACAATTCGGCATTTCTGACACTATGCTCCAGCATTACGCACAACAGATCAAAGAATTAGTTGATATCGGAGTAGAAATTGCAGTAGTAATTGGCGGAGGCAATATTTTCCGGGGTCTCAGTGCCGAATCATCGGGGATCGAACGTGTCCAAGGTGATTATATGGGTATGCTCGCCACTGTGATCAATGGTTTAGCCTTACAAAGCGCCTTAGAAGCCAAAGGAGTATTTACCCGCCTGATCTCAGCTATTGAAATGAAAGCCATTGCAGAACCTTACATTCGCCGCCGCGCCATCCGCCATTTGGAGAAAGGCAGAGTAGTCATTTTCTCGGCCGGAACGGGTAACCCTTATTTCACTACGGATTCAGCAGCCGCTCTACGTGCTAATGAAATAAGTGCCGACGTAATTCTCAAAGGTACCAGAGTAGATGGTATCTACACCGCTGATCCGGAAAAAGATCCTTCCGCTACTAAATTCGATAAACTCACCTTTGCCAAAGTCATTAGCCTGGGCTTAAGTGTCATGGATATGACCGCTTTTACCCTTTGCCAGGAAAATGACTTACCGATCGTCGTTTTCGATATCAATCACCCCGATAATCTAAAAAGAATTGTGCTGGGAGATGCTGTCGGCACCTTAGTGGAAGGATAAAAGGCTACTAATTAGGGTTGCATTTTATACAAAATACTTCTCTATACTCTATACTCTATTTTGCTTTAGTTGCTCATTGTATTTTGACTTTTGACGGTAGTACCTTCTTTGATTAGACTTGTTCGGTGGGTCATGAACGAGCGAAAGGGAGCCAAATTTTATG
>CAZHNG010000424.1:0-5321 GCA_964533785.1 uncultured Saprospiraceae bacterium
TCATTGTTCATCGCTCATTGCTCATTGTTCATCGCTCATTGCTCATTGTTCATCGTTCATTGTTCATTGTTCATTGTCCATCGTTCATTGTCCATCGCTCATTGTTTAATCAATCATATAAAATGGCAGAAGCAGTAGAAAAGGAAGCATTAAATTTTATAGAGCAAATCGTTGAAGAAGATATTGCTAAAGGTAAGCATAGCGGTAGGGTGCACACGCGGTTCCCGCCCGAACCGAATGGGTATCTGCATATCGGTCATGCTACTTCCATTTGCCTAAATTTTGGCATTGCTGAGAAATACGGCGGCAAAACCAATTTGCGGTTTGATGATACGAATCCGGCAACGGAGGAAACGGAGTACGTCGATAGCATAAAAAAAGATATTCAATGGCTTGGCTTTGACTGGGAAGACCGGGAATATTATGCTTCTGATTATTTTGAGCAGCTTTATGAATTTGCGGTAAAGCTCATCAAAAAAGGATTGGCTTACGTTGACGATTCTACGCCGGAGGAAATTGCCCAAATGAAGGGTGAGCCTACCAAACCAGGAACAAATAGTCCCTACCGTGAGCGCTCCGTTGAAGAAAACCTTGATTTGTTTGAACGCATGCGTGCGGGAGCGTTTGAGGACGGCTCACGCGTGTTGCGGGCGAAAATCGATATGAGTAGTCCCAATATGCATATGCGGGATCCAGTGCTTTATCGTATCAAGCGGGAGCCGCATCACCGCACCGGTACAGAATGGGTTATCTATCCAATGTACGATATGGCACACGGGCAATCTGATTCAATAGAACACATCACCCATTCTTTGTGCTCGCTCGAGTTTCGGCACCACCGTCCTTTGTACGATTGGCTGATCGAGAAATTAGAGATTTTCCCTTCCCGGCAAATAGAATTTGCGCGTCGTAATGTTTCCTACATGATCACCAGTAAGCGTAAGCTCATGAAGTTGGTTAATGAAGGCTACGTAAATGGTTGGGATGATCCCCGGTTGGCTACTATTTCCGGTATGCGCAGAAGAGGATATCCGCCGGCCGCGATCCGGAATTTCTGTGACCGCATCGGGATGGCCAAGAGGGATAATGTGGTTGAAATAGAATTGCTGGAGTTCTTTGTTCGTGAAGTGTTAAACAAAGAAGCCATGCGAGTAATGGGCGTTCTTAATCCGGTTAAATTAGTGATCACCAATTATCCGGAAGGAGAGGTGGAAGAAATGGAAGCGATCAATAATCCTGAGGATGAAAGCATGGGAAGCCGGACAATGCCCTTTTCCAGAGAATTGTATATCGAGCGGGAAGATTTTATGGAAGATCCGCCCAAGAAGTTTTTCCGTCTTGGCCCCGGGAGGAATGTACGGCTGAAAAATGCTTACATCATTCACTGTGAAAAATATATAAAAGATGAGTCCACAGGGGAGCTCAAGGAAATTCATTGTACTTATTATCCCAATAGCCGCAGTGGTTCCGATACTTCAGGTGTAAAAGCCAAGGGGACTTTGCACTGGGTATCTGCAGCACATGCCGTAAAGGCTGAGGTGCGTCTCTACGACCGGCTGTTTACCGATCCGGAACCTACCAGTCACGAAGGAAAGGACTTTTTGGCGTTTTTTAACGAAAATTCATTGAAAGTACTGGATAACGCGTTAGTAGAGCCTTGGCTGCTTAAAGCAAAGCCAGGCGATCGTTTTCAATTTATGCGCAAGGGATATTTCAATGTAGATGACGACAGTACTGCGGAAAAGCTTATTTTCAATCGGACGGTGTCCTTGAAGGACGGTTATAAGAAAAAGAAAAAATGATCGATCGATAATTAGAATTTTAATAGCTTATAATTAAAATGAAAGACAGTCGTGTAATCGTTGAAGAAGCGAGGTTTCAGGTGACCATGGAGCGGTTGTGTCGTGAGTTGATAGAGCAACATGGTGACTTTGAGGATACTTATTTGGTTGGAATTCAGCCGAAAGGTGTATTCCTGGCGGAAAGGTTGAAGCAACGGCTGGAATACACCTTGGCAGGTATTCAGATAAAATTAGGTAAATTAGACATCACTTTTCACCGGGATGACTTTAGACGCAGGGATAAACCGCTCGCCCCCAATAAGATAGAAATGGATTTCCTGGTGGAAAATAAAAACGTGGTATTGATCGATGATGTGTTGTATACCGGGCGGACGATTCGTGCCGCACTTACGGCTTTAAACCACTTTGGGAGACCTTCGAAAGTTGAACTACTCGTCTTGGTCGACCGCCGGTTCAACCGGCAATTACCGATACAACCAGATTACATAGGCTATACGATCGATGCGCTCGATAAAGCTTACGTTAAAGTGGAATGGAAAGAACAATCCGGTCAGGACCGGTGCTATTATTTGCTGATAAGAACTTTAGATGACAGAACTGAGTACCAAACATCTGTTGGGTATCAAAAACATTACAGCGGAGGATATCCAACTCATTTTTGAGACAGCAGACAATTTTAAAGAGGTCATTAATCGGCCGATTAAAAAGGTACCGTCCTTGCGCGACGTTACCGTGGCTAATCTTTTTTTCGAAAACTCCACACGAACGCGAATTTCGTTCGAGTTGGCGGAGAAACGGCTTTCCGCTGATGTGGTGAACTTTTCAGCTTCTTCTTCTTCGGTTAAAAAAGGGGAAACTTTATTGGATACCGTCAATAATATTCTATCGATGAAAGTCGATATGGTAGTGATGCGGCATCCTGCTCCGGGGGCTCCTCATTTTTTATCCCGCCATATTCCCGCCAATATCATCAATGCGGGCGACGGTACGCACGAGCACCCCACCCAAGCCTTACTGGATACCTATTCTATTCGGGAGAAACTGGGCGATCTGAACGGCAAAAGAGTCGCTATTTTTGGTGATATACTGCACTCCCGGGTTGCGCTGAGCAATATTTTTTGCCTGAAAAAACTTGGTGCGGAAGTCAAAGTATGCGGCCCCCCAACCCTAATCCCCAAATATATCGAGCAGCTGGGAGTAAAGGTTGCGTACGACGTTTTAGAAACCCTAAAGTGGTGTGATGTTGCCAACATCCTCCGTATTCAATTGGAAAGACAGGACATCAAATACTTTCCCTCTTTAAGAGAATACACCCAGTATTTCGGAATCAACAAAAGCTTACTGGATCAATTGGATAAACCCATTCTGATCATGCACCCAGGACCCATTAACCGCGGCATTGAGATTACCAGTGATGTGGCGGATTCCGATCACTCCATTATTTTGCAGCAGGTTGAGAATGGGGTGGCGGTAAGGATGGCGGTGTTGTATTTGTTGGCAGCTAAGGGATGACGGGTTAAACGGGTTGCGGGTTGAACGGGTTTTTTTACCTACTTCACCTCATCAAATAACCACTAGGCGGCCTATCGACCATTCGAATTTTCTATTCTTCTGTGCTTTGATTCACCAAATAAACAACAAAGTAATGATAAAACAACAAAGGTATGACTCCCAGGCGAAGAGCAAAATTTGAATCAGTGGTGAGGCGTAGACAGCCTAATATTACTGTTGTGCTGGAAAATGTTTTCGATACGCATAATATTGGTGCAGTGATGCGCTCTTGCGACGCTGTGGGCATTAAGGAAATTTTTGTTTTGAATAATGAAGAAGGGCATCGGCATGCAAAAATTAAGTTGGGAAAACGCACTTCTGCCGGTAGCCGTAAATGGGTGGATATTCGCTATTATAATAATACGGATGCTTGCTTTTCAGCAGTCCGCAAAGGATATGATCAAATTCTAGCCACGCATTTGAGTGCGGATGCCAAGTCGCTCTATGAACTCGATTTGACCCAAAGCGTAGCGTTGATCTTCGGTAACGAAAGAAGCGGTATAACTGAAAAAACTTTAAGCTACGCTACTGGTAATTTTATCGTTCCGCAGGTAGGAATGACCGAAAGCCTGAATATTTCGGTAGCTTGTGCAGTTTCGGTTTACGAAGCTTTTCGTCAGCGGCGACTGAAGGGCTTTTATGATGACCAGGCTTTGTTGAGTGAAGCTGAGCAGTCCGCATTATTAGCCGTATATTTGGAAAGGGCAGCCAATAAGGATAATCAGGAATATGTGAATCGGATAGATTGAGCATTATAAAATTGTATGGTGGATGTTCTTTACCGAAATTCAAAACTTTTTTTCACCCAAAAATCAACAAAATGATCATTTTAGTAGTAGGTGCGACCGGAGCAACCGGACGATTATTGGTAATACAATTGCTTGATCGCGGCCATTCGGTAAAGGCAATAGTACGCTCTCCGGAAAAGTTGCCGGCGGAATTGAAGGACCATAAACAGTTAACCCTTATCCAGGCCAGTGTTTTGGATTTGACTGATACTGATATGTCGCAACATGTGAAAGGCTGTGATGCCGTCGCTTCTTGCCTGGGGCATAACCTTACCTTTAAAGGTCTATTTGGCCATCCGCGCAAGCTTGTTACCGATGCTACTCGCCGTTTATGTCAGGCTATAAAAGCGAATCAACCGGCACATCCGGTAAAATACGTACTCATGAATACGGCGGGCAACAGCAACCGGGACCTCAATGAGCCTTTGTCATCAGGACATAAGATTGTCGTCGGGCTTATCCGGTTGCTATTACCACCGCACGCGGACAATGAGCAGGCTGCTGACTTTTTACGGCTTCAGATAGGACAAGAGGATAATGAGATCGAATGGGTAGCCGTTCGTCCGGATTCCCTGATCAATGAGGAAAATGTAACGGAGTATAGTGTTCATCCTTCCCCTATTAGAAGTGCCATTTTTAATCCCGGGCAAACCAGCCGCATTAACGTTGCGCGTTTCATGGCTGATCTTATCTCCGATAATGAGCTTTGGGAGCAATGGAAAGGGCGAATGCCTGTTGTTTACAATGAGCAAGAGCAATGAGCAATGAACAATGAACAATGAGCAATGAGCGATGAACAATGAGCGATGAGCAATTAGCGATGAGCAATGAGCGATGAACAATGAACGATGAACGATGAGCAATGAGCGATGAGCGATGAGCAATTGATGCTGCGGTCAGGATGGATAGATGGCATTTTCCAAAACTCGATGAATTCGCTAACCCGTTAATGTTGGTTATGGGGTTATATTAAGTTGTGCCAACTGTTGTTGAACAAGGATCCATTAACCCGTAGAACCCGTCTAACTCGCTAACCCGTTCAACTTATCAACAATGTGCATAACTAATTTTACAAGCCATTAACACTTAAGCATTCTTTTAGTTATTTTTGTTTGCTTTGTTTTAAATACTAGACTTTTGACGCTAGACTCTAGAAGTTAGACTAAAAATTCTAACTAAT
>CAZHNG010000425.1:0-5317 GCA_964533785.1 uncultured Saprospiraceae bacterium
TGCTGATGGAGGAGGATTGGGTGAGTAATCCGGGCCTGCGTCAGCGCCATCCGTTCTCTGCAAGCATGAAAAAAGAAAATGCCAACCCGCAAAAACAAAGAGTGCTATCGCACACATTGTTTTTCTGCCAGCCCGCACAAATCCCACCCACCACCCAGGGCTAAGAAATATACTCATATTATGAGATATTGAAATTTATTGCCTACCTTTAGCTTTCATAACCAATAATTCAAAATGAACAGAATTAAAGCGGTTTTGGAAGAAAAAGGACTAACTCAAATTTGGTTAGCCAAAAAGTTGGGTAAGAGCTACAATATGGTAAATTCTTATGCAAAGAATAGAAGGCAGCCGAGTATCGAAGTCCTATTTAGAATTGCTGAAATACTGGATATTGACGCAAGAGAATTACTCGTTTCAACCAAAAAAAATTGAATGGAAGAAAATAAATCGATAAAGCAAGTAAAATCCAAAAAGCGTGTAGCTGACCATGGAGAAGTATTTACCAATGAACGAGAGGTAAAGGCCATGCTCGATTTGGTAAAGCAAGAAACAGAAAGAATCGATTCTCGTTTCTTAGAGCCCGCTTGTGGTACAGGCAATTTTCTGGTGGAAGTATTGAGAAGGAAATTAGAAGTAGTGAAAAGCCGTTACAAGAAGAATCAATTGGATTATGAGCGATATGCTGTAATCGCTGTTTCCAGTATTTACGGCATTGATTTGTTGCTTGATAATGTGGAAGAATGTCGAAACCGATTGTTTAACATTTTTGAAGAACAGTACAAAAAGCTATTCAAAGATGAAATAAAAAGGGAATGTCTTGAATCAATTCGATTCATTTTGAGTAAAAACGTAATACAAGGTGATGCGCTGACATTGAACAAGGTTAATGGTGCAGAGCCGATTGTTTTTTCTGAATGGTCTGCCGTAAATGGTAGTATGATAAAAAGAAGAGATTACACTTTGGCAAATTTACTACAAGCCGAAGCAGCAAAAGTGCCAGGTGGGCTTTTTGACGATGTTTATGAATCAGACCCAGCATTCTTACCAAAAGCGGTGGCTGATTTCCCCCTAACCCATTTTCTGAAACTACAAGAGCACGATGTTTAAAGTAAACTACAACCCCGACGTCCTCTCTTGCCTGGCCAACCTGAGTAACGATGAGGTATTCACGCCGCCCAAGCTGGTCAATGAAATGTTGGACTTGCTTCCTGTTGAAATATGGTCGGACAAGTCTATAACTTTCCTTGACCCTTTCACCAAGTCGGGAGTCTTTCTACGGGAGATCGCCAAAAGACTGATGAAAGGACAGGAAAACGAAATCCCAGACCAACAACAACGTATCAATCACATCTTCAAAAATCAAATCTACGGTATTGCCATCACCGAGCTGACCTCACTACTGGCCAGGCGTTCGGTCTATTGCTCTAAAACCGCCAATGGCAAATACTCCATTGTAGAGGGATTTGATAATGCTCAGGGCAATATCAAGTACGACCGCATAGAACACACGTGGAAAAACGGAAAGTGCATCTTTTGTGGCGCCAGTCAATCCGAATACGACCGAGAGGATGTTCTTGAATCTTATGCTTACCAATTTATTCACACCAACGAACCCGAAAATATCTTTAATATGAAATTTGATGTCATTGTAGGAAATCCGCCTTATCAGTTGAGTGATGGGGGACACGGAAGGAGTGCAAGTCCTATCTACAATAAGTTTGTAGAACAAGCGAAGAAGTTGAACCCACGGTATTTATCCATGGTTATTCCTTCTCGTTGGTTTGGGGGTGGAAAAGGATTAAATGAATTTAGAAAGGACATGCTTAATGATCAGCGGATAAGGAAAATAGTAGATTATATAAGTTCGGCTGATGTTTTTCCAGGAGTAGATATTTCTGGTGGTATATGTTACTTTTTGTGGGATAGAGAATATGAAGGTGGCTGTGAGGTTGTCTCAGTTAGGTCAGGTGTTGAATATGTTTCTAAGCGTCCATTAAATGAATTTAGCACTCTTGTTCGATATAGTATAGGAGTGGATGTTATTCACAAGGTGAAGGAAACTAAGGAAGAATCAATGAATTCAATTGTTAGCCCTTCAAAACCATTTGGATTGAGAACCTTTATTCGACCTCAAAAAAATGGTGATCTCATATTGCACTGGCAAAAAGGAGAGGGACCATTTCCGAGTAGTGAGGTAACTGCGGGTCAAGAAATGATTGATAAATGGAAAGTAATCACTTCTTATGTTTCGACTGATCATGGTGGACAACCCGGGAAAGACGGGAAGTTAAAAGTATTCGGAAAAATTGGGGTTTTGCCTCCGAATACAATTTGTAACGAAACTTACATCGTCATTGGCACTTTTGACTCAAAAGTAGAAGCAGATAACTTAGTCAGCTATATGAAGACTAAATTTTTTCGGTTCTTGGTTTCTCTTTTCATGTATTCGCATCACATCACTAAGCAATCTTATCAATTCGTCCCCATCCAAGACTTTACCCAAGAATGGACAGACGAAAAGCTCTACGCCAAATACGGTATTACCGAGGAAGAAAAAGCCTTCATTGATTCCCTAATAAGACCAATGGACTAACCATGAGCAAAAATAATTTTTTTCCACCCCGCCCCGAAGCCAACCCAAAAATCTACGTCTATTCCATAGATGCACCTAATCGTAAGGGTTTACTAAAAGTTGGCTATACCATAAGAGATGTTCCAACAAGAGTAGCAGAGCAGCTTCAAACAAGCGGCGTAAACTACGAAATAGAGTTTCACACCGATGCTATGCGAAATGATGGCAGTAGCTTTACTGACCATGATGTACATCGCTATTTGAGAAGAAAAGGTGTAGCTAATCCAGATGGTGAGTGGTTCAGATGTTCCTTAAAAGAAGTAAAGGCTGCAATCGTTGCGGTTACCAAAGGCGAGAAAAATGAGGAGAACAGAACACTTACTTTCTCCATGCGACCCGAGCAGAAAGAAGCGGTGCAAAAGACAAAGATTTTTTTAGAGAGCTTTCGTGCGGACAAAGAAAATCAAGGAAAGACGCCCCAATTTTTATGGAATTGTAAAATGCGATTTGGTAAGACGTTTACCTCTTATCAACTGGCTAAAACAATGGGATGGTCAAAGGTCTTGGTATTGACTTTCAAGCCTGCCGTACATAGCGCCTGGGAAGAGGATTTGATGAGTCACGTAGATTTTGAAGGCTGGCAATTCATCTCCAATAATCCTGATACCCTAAATTATGAAGATGCAGATACTGATAAACCATTTGTTTGCTTTGGTTCATTCCAAGACTTCTTAGGAAAAAATAAAAGTACAGGAGGAATAAAAACAAAGAATGAATGGGTACACGCCATCCATTGGGATTGTGTGATTTTTGATGAATACCATTTTGGAGCTTGGAATGACAATTCTAAAGGCTTATTTGATGAAATGTTTGAAGATGGCAAGGATGAGGATTTAGTTTATATTGATAAAATCGAGAAATTCGATGCGGACATCATACCAATCACCACCGACCAGTTTCTCTACCTTTCAGGCACCCCATTCAGAGCCATTACCTCAGGAGAATTTATCGAAGAGCAAATCTATAATTGGACGTATTCAGACGAACAAAAAGCCAAATCAGAATGGCAGGGAGAAGACAATCCTTATTCAGCCCTTCCTCGAATGGTCATGCTGACCTATCAATTGCCTGACTCTATAACAGAAATTGCTATGGGTGGCGAGTTCAATGAATTTGATTTGAATTTGTTCTTTAAAGCGGATGGAGAAGGAGAAAGTGCCCATTTCAAATATGAGAGTGAAGTTCAAAAGTGGTTGGATTTAATCAGAGGTTCCTACCTCGAAACAACGGTAGATAATTTAAAATTAGGGGCTCAAAAACCACCTATGCCTTTTTCTGATTCCAGGTTATTGTCAGTATTGACCCATACGTTTTGGTTTTTGCCGAGTGTAGCCTCCTGCTATGCGATGCGCAACCTGATGCAAAAGCGGAACAATTCTTTTTATCACGACTATACTATTGTAGTAGCTGCGGGGAAAAAAGCAGGTATCGGGGTAAAAGCCTTGCCGCCCGTACAGGAGGCCATGGAAAATCCCTTACAATCTAAATCCATCACGTTGTCTTGTGGTAAACTAACAACGGGCGTTACTGTAAAACCATGGACAGGTATTTTTATGCTTCGAAACTCATCCAGTCCAGAAACTTACTTTCAAGCAGCATTTAGAGTTCAATCTCCTTGGACCGTAAAAAATATGGACGATAAGTCGCCTAACGAAGAAACCATCATTAAAGAAGAATGCTATGTCTTTGACTTTGCCCCAACCAGAGCATTGCGACAAATAGCGGAGTATAGCACTCAACTGAACGTAGAAGAGCCTAACCCTGAAAAATGTGTCGCTGAATTTATACACTTTTTGCCCGTCCTTGCCTATGATGGTAGCTCAATGAAGCAAATTGATGCGGCGGGAATTTTGGATATGGCTATGAGTGGAACAACGGCAACACTATTGGCAAGAAGATGGGAAAGTGCTTTGTTGGTCAACGTAGATAATTATACTTTAAAACGACTTTTAGACAACGACCAAGCCCTCAAAGCATTAATGGCAATTGAAGGTTTTCGGTCGCTAAATCAAGACATTGAAACGATTATCAATAAATCAGAAGCGGTTAAAAAAGTAAAGAAAGAAGCGAATGACGAAGAAATGAGCAAGGCTCAAAAAAAGAAACTGACGGAAGAAGAAAAGGAATACAAGAGTCTGCGGAAGAAAATTCAAGAAAAGCTCATCAAGTTCGCTACTCGTGTTCCAGTCTTTATGTACTTGACAGACTACAGAGAACGAAGTCTAAAAGATGTGATTACTCAATTGGAGCCAGCATTATTCAAAAAGGTAACAGGGTTAGATGTCAAAGATTTTGAATTATTGGTAAGCCTTGGTCTTTTTAATAGCGGATTGATGAACGATGCGGTTTACAAATTTAAACGATATGAAGATGCCAGTTTAAGTTATACTGGAATCAATAAGCACGAAGGAGAAGATATTGGATTATACGATACAGTTTTAAGCAATGATGATTATGAAAATAGTTTTGTCAACGAACCGTGATTGCCAACGCATTTTGCAGCACATTGTCGTCCTTCCCGATAAAAATCGGGACAGGCTGTTCCTGCGGGCGCCAAAGAGCTACAAAGCCAACCCACGAAAAAACGAGAAATGATTGAACTAAATGAATTCAAAGAAGAAAGCCAGCAGGCAATATTAAAGGCTGATGGGCCTGGTGCAACCGGCCCATCAGCCTTTGTTGAAC
>CAZHNG010000426.1:0-5313 GCA_964533785.1 uncultured Saprospiraceae bacterium
AATCAAGAAGTCCCCATTACGGTCCATGTCGAAATTTATGAGCAGGAATATTGCCGTGGTTATTGCTTGCGCACCAACAGAAGCGACACCGTTAAAGAAACTGTCGCAGAAGTGTTGGCCGTTTATGATGATGAAGGAAAGGCCATCTCTTTGTCTCTTGATCAAATACAAGCGTACTCCCTCGAAGCTTTAACATTGTATACACGGGAGCAAGTATTAAGTCGCGAACGGAATGAATGCATCAAAGAAGATATGAATAGGGACTTACAACTCCCTTAAGCATACAATTACACATTTTTTCACTTCACAAACACAATTATTATGAAGACAGCAGTTTTAAACAGCATCAACAATGGGTTAATCGACCCTGAAACCGGCGAAGTATTGAATATTCGCTATTTGCCTGGCCGTCCACTATCGATTCGTTTCGACGCTAGCAGGGGGCTTTTTTCCATCAACGGCAAAAAACCGATTACCCAAAAAGGAGGTTCCTTTAGCTTTATCCCTTGTGCTGTTAGTGCTTTGGGGATAAAGTCATTGATACTTAAGTTGAAGTTATTTTTCAACTAATCAAGGCGGAGGTTCGCGACTTTAGCCTCAGCTAAATGAGCGGTTCTACAACGAAGAGTAGTTGGAAAAGAACAAAACTTGGGGTGTCAAGGATTTTGTTCCCAAAGCACTGAGGTTTTTAAAGATGCCATACTTGGTTATGGTCCGAAGAAGTGGGCCGAATTTTTCTTCGTCAACGAAAAGGATGTGGTCTGCAATCTATTGGTCCATGGATACAGCGTCGATAACCTGATGCGGACCATCCAGGATATGTATTACGATGAAGTAGATCTTTGCGGCGTGGAACTGACCATCACGCCGCAGGAACGGACTAATAGCAGTAGCGGCAGCAAGTATTATATCGCTGATTTTGCGTACAAAACCGTTGCTGCTAAGACAGTGGAACGGATCCAGCACAAAATCAGGAATATTCCGATTTGGCGGATTGATACTTTTAGTGGGGATGCCTTGGTGGAGCTTTCGATGAATTATGATCCGCCGGTGGTGGGGATGGATGAGAAGGTGGCGGTGAAATCGGCTGCGTGATTTTTGGCTTGAGGGATTCAGGGATGTAAGCCCTGAATTCCGATTAAAGTCCTGGATATTCTCAAATATCCTGAATTTGAAATTGGGCAAGCGCCACTTGGCTGAATTAGCTGGTATCACAATATCACTTTATTACAAAAGTGTTCGGGCAATATCAAAACCAATCGGAATAGCCGAATACAGATTGACCGAAGCTATTCCACAAAATCTAAAGTCTAGTTTACCTTCTATCGAAGAGCTTGAAAAAGAGCTTCAGGAAGTTGATCAAATAGAAGATGAAAACTGAGCGTTTTTCAGTCTTTCTAAAATGAGACCGGGATTCTATATCATTTGCTGCAAAAAACAGTAGAGCAAGTCCAGCAGAAAATCGGGAATATTCCTTTTTGGCGGATTGATAGTTATTCAGGAGATGTATTAGTTGAACTTACGATAAATTATGATCAACGGGTGATGGAAGTGGATGAGAAAGTGCGTTGAAATCGGCTGCGTGATTCTTGTTGGGATAGATCCTCTCTTCTAGCTAAAAAAGTACAACTGCATTCGCAAGAAGTTTTAACGTTACACTTACATAAAAAAGCATGGACCAAGAAATACTCGAATGTATGAAAGAGACGCGTTAAAAATTAATGGATTTGATCCTAATTCCTTCGAGAAGCAAAAGAAAAAAATACTCATTTACCACTTGAATGCCATAGATTTATTGTGTATTTTTGAAGATAATTTTCAAATTCTACAATTAAAACCAATGCTCTTAGAGTTTATATTAGAAAACTATCGCTCTTTTAAGGAGAAACAAATTCTCAGCTTATTGCCTGATGAAGGAAAACATGAGTTTGAAGATTCACTGATAAAAACAGGTTTAAACTTCAACTTATTGGGAGCATTAGTTGTGTATGGAGCCAACGCCTCTGGAAAAAGCAATTTAATTAGAGGCATGCAGTCCTTACGAAATCTGGTCCTTACTTCTGCTACTAAAAGTCCCGATGAAAAGTTCAGTGAATATGACTCCTTCCAATTTCATAAAGACACTGAAACCGCTCCAACTCATTTTGGAATTGAGTTTTTATTAAATGAAGTTAGGTATCATTACCAATGTAGTATTCTTGCGAATGTTGTGATCAATGAGTCACTGTACTTTTATCCCCAAGGCAGAGAAGCAAAACTTTTTGTTCGAAAAAAGCAACACTTTGAGTTTGGTGACTACCTGAAAGGGCAAAAAACCGTCGTAGCTGGATTAACAAGTGAAAATCAGTTGTTCCTTTCAAAGGCAGCTATTAACAATATTCAACAATTGGTAGAAGTTTACCAGTACTTCGAGCAAGATTTCATGCCCATTCCATTTTTAAACGTATGGAGGGATAGTTATTACACTGATAGGATTGCCAAAGAGTTAATGAAGAAAACAACAAATAAAGCCTTCATTCAAAATTTCAAAAACCTATTGAAAAGTTTTGATACCGGGATTGTGGATTTTAAAATTCAAAAACATAAGACTCCCTATGCTAAGCAGGAGTTTGAAATTTTGGTCAATCATCACCTATTCGATAGTAATGGAAAAAAAGTTGGTTTCAAGGCCCACCCCATTCAGGAAGAATCGGCAGGAACGCAGAAACTATTTGTGCTAGCCGGGCTTGTTCTTAGGGCATTAATGAATGGGCGTATCATTATAATTGATGAATTTGAACGTAGCTTGCACCCTCACATTGCAACTTTTATAATCCAGCTGTTTCTCGATCCGCAAATAAATACCAAAGGGGCCCAATTGATTGTAGCTACCCATGACACCAATCTATTATCGGATAGTAATTTACGAAGAGATCAGATCTTAATCGTTGAAAAGGATAACCAGGGGGCTTCCAATTTATTTTCTTTGGCGGATATTACCGGTGTTCGGTCGCAAACCCCTTATGAAAAGTGGTATCTGTCTGGCCGTTTCGGAGGTGTCCCGGGAATCGAAAAACTAAATTTTGAATTGAATTACCAGTATGAAGAAGCGGCATAAAAGTAAAGTATATATTATTCTTCCTCTTGACTATGTTGAATTAATTGCTCCAATTGATTTTTTAAGGTAGGGAGATGCTTGATTAAAATTCCCCAAATTATCCCATCATCTACTTTATCATATCCATGAATTACTCTATTTCTAACCCCCACGATTCTTTTTGCATTGTCAATTTCTATAGTTTCGTCCAATTTCAGAATTCTATTCATCGCCTCTCCAATTATCTCAAGTTCCCTTTCCACCGCTCTCTTAACCAATAAATTATTCTCATAATCAAAGAAGGATTCAATATCAGCAGTGAAAATCTCAATGTGTTGAATCCCCTCGTATATATCTAGTAAATACTTATTCTTCAGGTTGTTCATCTTAAGCAGCAAAAACAAGTTGACGAGATTTCTCAATTTCTTTTTTGAAGTATGGATTTTTAACACTTTTCACCGTCACCAGATCAATTTTTCTTCTGAATAAGGATTCCAATTCTTCAACGAGATCAAAATAATTATCCGCATAATATTCGATATCCATCGGCTCAAACTCTACCAGTAGATCAATGTCGCTCTCTTGAGTGAATGCATCCGTGTTTACAGAACCAAAGCTATATAGTCTTAGCACGTGTCGTTTTTGGCAAATCTTTTTTATCCGCTCTATATTAAGGTCAATTATCTTGCTCATAACTCCAATTTTCAATAAATATCTACATTTCTTTGATTAAATACAATTTCAATATTGCTCCGGTTTCCAATAAATAGGTTTTTCCTATGGAAACTGGAATGATATGCTCAACAACGAAAGACTATGGGCTATATTTCCTCAAACTTTGGCAATATTCGCAAAGCTCCTGGGCACGTTCAGAAATGATTGCTTTATCAGCCTTTGAGACGGGTTTTCTAGACATTAGCGGGAGGTATGATACCTAAATGCTCCATCAATTCATCAACCGTAATGTTTCTGAGTTGCGCTAATTCTATCAGGTATTTCAACCGTTCTACTTGTTTGGCTTCTGCCAACGGTATGAGTTTCAATAATCGCTTATGCTCAGATTCCGTTAATGTTTCATTGGCTGATTTCTCAAGTAAAGTATGATACTCTTCTAATTCATTAGTAGGTATTACGGTAAGGGAATTTTTCATGCTTTGTGATTTTTACATTTTCGGTATCACAAAGATCTGTGATCTGGGGATTGGGTGAAAATGCAAAGTGGTGCAGGGGGGTGCAAAACGGAACACAGATTGAAAGGATTAAGGGATTGCACAGATTTGAATTGAACGGATTTTTTGCAATGTGGTTCAATCCGTGAAATCCACAAATCCGTATAAATCCGTGTTTCAAACCATTGAAAGAAGCAACGCCAAACTACCAAATACACCATCCATCACCAAAGCGCAAAAAACCAACAAAGAATAATAAAAAGTCAACCATAAAGACCAAGAACCACAAAGAACCTCCAAGAGTTCCCCCCATTGATCATTGCACTTCCGGGTTCCTAATGACATCACCAAACATTTTTTTCCTTCATAACTTTCTGCCAATTTCCTCCATATATTTTTTAAAAAGCATCGTTTGCCTTGTCATCTTTGGGGATAAAAAACCTTCGGCTGTTCTTTTGTTACCTGGATATACCGCATGAAAGCCTTCTCCGTGCGGTGGCCGGTGATCTTCATGATCGCAATAGTCGGTGTCCCCGCCAAATACGGCTATTTGTTGTTAGTTAGAGTTTGTAAAGCTGTGACAGCTCATTGACATTTAAATAGAAATGGAACTGAGAAAAACTAAAACGCAAATTGCTATTTGTACGGAATTGGTGAGTACGGAGATCATTATTTTCTCAAGCAACTAAGCCATAGTAATTTGGCTTTTTTCTGAATTTATTGAAGGCTTCCCAAATCCCAGGAAGCCGCCTCCATCCAAGGGGGCAAAGTCCAAAATATTGGTTTCAGATTTCTTTGTTCAATAGTTCGTTGGCGAAACACTTTACGAAATTGTTTAATCTTCCCTATTTCCGCAGCTCAATCTTCTTTTCGTCCTCAATAAACATTGCCGGTACGCCATCCATATTGACTACCTTACCGCGAACGCATACCTCCCGATTGATCCAGGCCTGCTCAGGATCAGTAGAAAAATTCACAATATGCTTTTTTCGAATGAATACCGTGAAAATCTGATCGGGAAAGGGCTTGTCCAGGTTCATGAGAATATTTCCACTCCTGGAGGTTCGG
>CAZHNG010000427.1:0-5310 GCA_964533785.1 uncultured Saprospiraceae bacterium
AAAATTTTGAGAGACGAAGTCTCGAAAAATCAAAGATTTCAAGCGTTCTTTAACTTGTTACTATAAATTAACGCTTAACCTGTCCAGACCCTACGGGCCCTACGTGGCCGGCTATGGTGTTGGCCACAGGCCACAAGTTACTGATAGTGTTAAGAGTATTCTGAGTGGGGTATAAAATGCCCGCCCTATCCCGATAACAATCGGGACCACCATGCTACTATCGGACAGGAGTTCAGTCTAGAACTCACTTAATTCAAAAATTCAGTACTGAAAGAAATTATTTCATTGACTCCGTAAAAATAAACAAAAAATTTAAAATAAAAAAATATACTCTATTTTTTAAGAAAACCACCTTCCAACCATGAAAATATACGGTGTAGCCATTTTAGCCGCATGCTATTTGACCGGAAAACTACTAGGAGCCCTCCTCGGTCAATTCCTCCAGATTGACGGTAACGTTGGAGGTGTAGGCTTTGCCATGGCACTATTAATTATCGCAAACACGGTAGCTTACAAGAAAAAAGAGCTATCGGAAAAAACAAAACAAGGCGTTTTGTTCTGGAGTGCCATGTACATCCCGATCGTAGTAGCCATGTCGGCAACGCAAAACGTCAAGGCAGCCCTGACCGGTGGTTGGGTCGCCGTAATAGTTGGCATCGGCTGCACTTTTGCCTGCTTTTTACTGGTACCAGTACTTTCAAAAGTAGGCCGTCATCCTAAATCAAAGGAAGAATAACCCATGGAAACAATTGAACAATTAATCGGAAAAAACGGACTTGTATTCGCTTTTTTGTTTGTCGGATTGATCATGTGGATCTCCTACGAAATTTCCTACCGGTTTACCCGCAACAAAATTCCGGGTGCTGCCATTGCTATTGCTACTGGTCTTGCGCTGGCCTACCTTGGTGAAGATAAAGGAATTGCCAACATCCCCCTATTTGCCGGTATGGCGCTATTAGGCGGTTCCATGATGCGCGATTTCGCCATCGTTGCTACCGCAATGGGGGCCAGTTATTACGAGATCAAAAAAGCGGGACTGGCAGGCCTATTATCCCTTCTCGTTGGTATAACACTAGCCTTTTTCCTGGGAGGAACGATTGGCTACTTGATGGGATACACAGATGTGAAAAGTTTCACGACCATCGGCGCCGGTGCTTGTACTTATATCGTTGGACCGGTGACGGGTTCTGCTATCGGCGCCAGTTCGGATGTCATTGCCATTAGCATTGCTACCGGTGTGATCAAAAGTATTGTGGCCACTATTGCTACGCCGATGATTGCACCCCGGATTGGACTCGACAATCCCCATTCGGCGATGGTTTTTGGTGGATTGATTGGAACGACCAGTGGAGTGGCTGCGGGACTTGCGGCGACCGACCCTAAATTGGTTCCGTACGGTGCCTTAACTGCTACTTTTTACACCGGGTTGGGGGTATTGTTGTGCCCTTCCTTATTTTATTTTTTATTAACGGTGCTTTGGGGAGGATGAAAAGTTTCAACGTAAATGGTTAACTTAAAATAAAAAACCAGATTTAAGAGGCTAGTACACTGTAACATAAGTTTCTTGGTGTTTTGAACCACCGGATTTTTGTCCAAATCGATGAGGAAATGGGATTAAGGGACCCATATCCGAATATCGGCGGAGCCTCGTGGCCATAGTCCCGAAGGCGAGTACGTAACGAAGAGTTGGACAAAAAGACGGCTTCAAAATGCAAAGAAATTTGTGTTACAGTGTACTAGATTGTTTGAAAGAAAGTTTTTGAATTAATCTCCTAAGCAAAACACTTTTGGTTATTTGGTTATCAAAACGCCGCTTAAATTTCATAACCGCATAACCAAATAACCTCTATAACCAAGTCAGTCTCAAGTTGAAAATCAGTTGACATAGACTTTTCTTTAAAGTGACAAAGTAAAACTAAAAGTGAGTCAATAAGAACAACCATTTATTGACACCTACCAGATAATAGTATATTTGCCTAATCTTATCTTAGCAAATCAGTCACAAAAGTTTAAATGTATATTCAAATGTTAAGAAGCGTTTTTGTCATTACTGTACTTTGTGTTTTCAATTGGGGAATTATCCAAAGTCAATCCATAGAGGATTATTATAGCATTACTTCCATCAACATTCCAAAAGATATTGTTTTGGAGGTTGGAGGTCTTGCCTTTGATGACGAAGGTAACCTGGGCGTTACTACCCGTCGGGGTGAATTATGGCTGATCAAGAATCCCGGATCTGCCAATCGGCAATTTGTCCGTTTTGCCCACGGCCTGCACGAGCCGTTGGGATTAAACTATAGGGATGGTGCTTTTTACTGTTCACAGCGAGGAGAGCTGACCAAAATAATCGATAAAAACGGAGATGACATCGCCGATGTCTACCAAACCATCTACGCCTGGGAATTGGAGGGAAACTACCACGAATATTCTTACGGTCCGGTCTTTACCCCGGAAGGTGACATGCTGGTTACCTTGAATTTAGGTTGGATCGGTCGTGGTGCCAGTCTGTCTAAGTGGCGGGGATGGATGTTAAAAATCACCGAAGATGGAGAGATGGAACCCATTGCAACGGGTATGCGCTCACCCGCCGGTTTTGGCTACAATGCCCAAGGCGATATTTTTTATACGGAAAATCAGGGTGACTGGGTAGGTTCCGGACGGATGACGCACGTTGAAAAAGGAGATTTTGTCGGTAACCCTGAAGGCTTGAAATGGACGTCTTTACCGGGTTCTCCCCTAACGCTTACACCAGAAGATATCGACGACTCTAAAGGACTGACCTTGTTTGAATACGCCCAGGAAGAACCGGCTGTAAAACCACCATCGGTTTGGTTCCCACATACCTTGATGGGTATTTCCACATCGGATATCGCCATTTTCCCTAAGGAATTTGGTCCTTTCGAAAATCAACTATTAGTGGGTGATCAGGGGCATAGTAAGATCATGCGTGTATTCCAGGAAAAAGTAAATGGCGTTTACCAGGGTGTTTGCTTTCCTTTTGTGGATGGTTTTTCATCAGGGGTATTGCGTTTTCAATGGGCACCGGATAATAAATCCTTGTACGTGGGTATGACCAGTCGCGGTTGGGCCTCCACCGGACCGAAATCTTTTGCCTTGGAAAAACTCAATTGGTCAGGACAGGTGCCTTTTGAAATGAAAACGATCGAAGTACAACCGGATGGTTTTAAGATCACCTTTACCAAACCCATCGATAAAACCTCCGTTGCAGCCAGCGACTTCAGCATTACTGATTTCACCTATCAATACCACCGTACTTACGGTAGCCCGGTAACGGATAAGGCAAAGCGTAAGATCAACGAACTCACCATTGCTGATGACGGCATGAGCGTCAACCTCACTATCGACCAATTCCGTCCCGGCTACATTTACGAAGTAAGAGTGCCGAAAGTAAAATCTGCCGACGGTTCTACCCTGATCCACAACGTGGGCTACTATACCCTCAACGAAATCCCGGAAGGGGGAAGAGATATGACCACTGCAACGACTTCTACGGACGAGGATGCAGGCGCTGATGCTGATGCCGCCGCTAAAAAACACATTACCGAAATGCCGGCTTCCTGGACCAACGGCCCGGACGTTACCCTGACCATCGGCACTAAACCCGGCTTAAAATACGACAAGGCTTTCTTAAGCGTAGAACCGGGACAAAAAGTGAAACTGGAATTCAATAATCCGGATGATATGCTGCATAACTTCGTTATTGTAAATCCCGATAAAGCAGATGCAATTGGAGAAGCGGCTATGCAGTTAGGACTGGATGGAGAAGCAATGTCCTACATTCCGGAGTCTGATGATGTGTTGTTCCACACGACCTTATTACAACCGAATTCTTCGCAAGTGATTTATTTTGAAGCACCAACTGTACCGGGCAACTATCAATTTGTTTGTACATTTCCAGGGCACCATTTGGTGATGCGTGGGGTATTGAAGGTGGGTTAGTAATAGTAACGATGATCTCACAGACACATACAACGGTCGTGGCGCGCATAGCCGCCACGACCGTTGTATCCATTTATTATGCACCGTATTTTAAATTTCTTCTAAAATTGAATTTCCTCTTGATTTATCACCTGAAGTCCATTCCCATTTTTCATGGAGTCGAATTTTTCCATTCGGTAATATTTCTGGTTTTGAAAAACAAATTCCAGTCATCAATTCACCTTTTTTATTAATTTGCGTGCGACCGGTTCGGATAAGGCATCACCTGGAACTGTTTATTGTGTTTGATCAATTCGTTGATCAGCGCTTCCGCATTTTGGTAGTGGACGTTATCATCAGCCGTTCCGTGCACCAAAAGCAAGTCGCCTTCCAGGTTTTTAGCATAAGTGATCGGAGACCCTTCCATAAAGTCTTCCATATTTTCCGATGGCAGTCCCATGTAGCGCTCCTGGTAGATATTATCGTAATACAACTGATTGGCAACGGGAGCTACTGACATCCCCATTTTGTAGATTTCCGGGTAACGGAATAACAAATTCAGGGTCATTGATCCACCACCACTCCAACCCCAAACGCCAACGCGGGTAGAGTCAATAAAGTCCCACTTCATGATCTCTTTCGTCGCCATCGCCTGGTCGCGCGAATTGACTACACCGATCTTGCGGTAAATGCTTTTACGCCAATCCCGCCCTTTCAGACTCGGTGTGCCCCGGTTATCCATGGTAATCACGAGATACCCCTGCTGTGCCAGGTAATGATACCACAAAGTACCAATCCAGGAATCAGTGGCGGTTTGCCCGGCCGGTTCTCCGTAGACATTGAAGAATACCGGATACTGCTCATTTTCATCAAAACCGAGCGGCTTGATCATCCGACCATCCATTTCAACGCCGTCTTCCGTAGTGATTTGAAAAAACTCAATTTCCGGCAACGCCAGTTTCGCCATTTGCGCTTTGTACTCGGCATTATCGATCAGCACTTCCACTATTTCGTGATCCGGCAAACTGATCAGATTGCTGATAGGAGGATTATCGACACTTGAATAGCTATGGATAGCGTATTTGCCATTAGGCGCTACGTTATAATTGTTAATGCCGGAATATTCATCAGGTGTCAGCCTTTCCAGTTTTCCCGATCCATCCAGGGGCACCCGGTATAAATAGCGCTGCGTAGCATTGTCCGGTGAAGCATTAAAATAAACATATCCCGCTTCTTCGTCGATGTGATAAGACCGTGCGATATCGTATTCTCCTTTGGTTAATAGGACCTCTTCACTACCGTCCATTGCGATTTTGTAAATAGTGCCTGGCCGAAAACGGCCTTTTTTTTTATTTTCTGTTCGGAGGGGCC
>CAZHNG010000428.1:0-5291 GCA_964533785.1 uncultured Saprospiraceae bacterium
AGCATAAAATTTGCTTCACTTTCGCTCGTTCATGACCCGCCGAACAAGTCTAATAAAACTATTGCATTTCAGTAATGTTATTTTAAAGCAATTAAACCTTATCCATGGAGGATATTTTATCAATCATCAAAAATTTTGATCCATTTCAGGATGTTGAACCAGAAGCACTGGAATGGTTGATCGACCATTGTACCTATAAAAAAATAGCAGAAGGGGAAATTGTTTTTAAGCCCGGAGACCAGATCGAAAACATGGTCATCATGCTGGACGGAGAAATAGTCCTGTTCCTGCCTCACGGAGAAAAATTCCGGGAGTTTGGCATTTGGAAAACCGGAGATGTTTCGGGTGTTCTTCCTTTTTCGAGACTCGACAAAGGGCTAGGCTTCGCCAAAGCCTTAAAAGAATCACATCTGCTGCAATGCCATAAGGATCATTTTCCTGACTTAGTATGTCAGAGCTACCAACTTACGCAAAACCTGGTTGCCATCATGTCAACCCGAATTCGGGAATTTACCCACCGCGGTGTGCAAGATGAAAAATTAATGGCCCTCGGTAAATTATCAGCAGGCTTAGCCCACGAATTGAATAATCCGGCCTCCGCCATGGTAAGGAGCGCACAAAAACTCCACGATAATATTCACACTACGCCGGAAAGGTTTAAAGCCGTTATGCTTATGAGAGCTACGGATGAACAAACCGACCGCATCAACGAAATATTATTCAGCAAAATAGAAAACAGACCCGATGATGATAACCGCACTTTGCTGGAAAAAGAATCCGCCAGAGATGAACTAGTTGACTGGTTGGAGGACCATGATGTGGATAATGCCGATGAAATTGCTGAGTCCCTTCTCGATTTTCGATTTGAGGAAGAAGATCTCGATAATATCCGGGAGATCATGGGTGGCAAACACCTTCACGGTATTCTGCGCTGGATTGAAAGTACCTTAAATAAAGAAAATTTGATCTGTGAGATCAAGGAATCCGCTCACCGCATCGCCGGTTTGATCCATTCTATGAAATCCTATTCCCGGATGGACCAGGACGATGTGCCGGAGTTCACGGATATTCACAAAGGGATCATTGACACTATGATGATCATGAAACATAAAATAAAGGCCAAACGAATTGAAGTGGTCAAAGAACTGGATCGCGACCTCCCCCACGTTAAAGTACACCAGGGGCAGATCAACCAGGTTTGGACCAACCTCATCGATAATGCTATTGATGCCATGGAAACGGAGGGCAAGTTGATCATTAAAACATTCCGGGAAAGAGACAATTTTTGTGTTATTATCCAGGATAATGGAAAGGGTATTGCGCCTGGAGTCGTTAACCGGATCTTTGAACCCTTCTTTACCACAAAAAAAATCGGTGAAGGTACCGGCATGGGGTTAGATATTGCCAGAAGGATCATCAACAATCACGGCGGGGATATTGGCGTAACTTCTCGCCCGGGAGAAACGGTTTTCAGGGTTTGTTTACCTATGTGAATAAGGAACCAGATTTAAGAGACCACCTGCCGGCCATACTTGCAGGGTCGGCAGGCAGTAGGCGGGGATGCCAGACTTTTCGAAACCTCTGAGCTTTAAGCATCAGTTCGCGTTCATTCTTTGGCTTGGGAATACAAAACATACTAAAATAATACCCTTATGTTAAAAGGTCAATACCTCTAGAATTTGCAGTCTTACTTTCAGCGATAAGTGCAAAAAAAATGATCATGAGCTTTGCGAGAACTATAAGCTAAAGCTTGAATCAACTTCAAATCAACACTGTAAGTTAACATTCGAAATTCAGTATGACTTTTTTTAGAACAAATAAATTTAATGGCCAAAATAAAGAAACCGATCATATTATCCGTTGATGATGATCCTCAGGTACTTCGGTCGATCCGGGGAGATCTGAGGTCCAGGTATAAAGCGGAGTATCGCATCATCAGTACCACTTCCGTAGAAGAAGCTTTAAAGTCGTTGCCTGAACTTAAAAAGCAAGGCGAGACCATTGCGCTTTTTTTATCAGACCAGCGAATGCCCGATCTATTAGGTGTTGATTTTCTCAAGCAGGCAAAAGACCTTTTTCCCGATGCCAAAAGAGCGTTACTTACGGCCTATTCAGACATTGAAGCGGCCATCAAGGCCATCAATGCAGTTGGCTTGGACCATTACTTAATGAAGCCCTGGGAGCCGCCGGAAGAAAAACTATATCCGGTTATCGATGATCTCCTGGAAGAATGGCAATCCCAGTACCGGCCTGATTTCCAGGGTATAAGGGTAATCGGCTACCAATATTCTCCCAAATCCCATCATATCAAAGACTTCCTGGCCGGCAATTTAAGGCCTTACCAATGGCTCGACGTGGATAGTAACCTGAAATCCAAAGAGTTTCTGGATTTACATCAATTGGATACGAAAGATCTGCCCGCCGTCATTTTCGAAGATGGCTCAGTGATTAAAAATCCTGACATCAGGCAATTGGCCATTAATATCGGACTAAGTACCACTGCACAATCAGAGATGTACGACCTGACCATCATTGGTGCGGGACCGGCCGGACTGGCAGCCGGCGTCTACGGTAGCTCCGAGGGATTAAAAACTTTATTGATCGAAAAAAGAGCGCCGGGCGGCCAGGCAGGTACCAGTTCGCGGATTGAAAATTACCTGGGCTTTCCCAAAGGCTTAAGCGGATCAGAACTTACGCGCCGTGCCATCAGTCAGGTGCAAAGATTAGGTGCCGAATTTCTCTCTCCACTGGAAGTCAAAAACATTGATTTTGAAGGGAATTATAAGATCGTCACTCTCGCTGATAACACCAAGATCAACACCCGTAGCATTATCATTGCGACGGGAGTAGATTACCGCAAATTACCGGCGAAGAATGTCGATAATTTCACTGGCGCCGGAGTATATTACGGTGCAGCAATGACCGAAGCGCACAGCTGCAAAAACCAGGAAGTTTACATTGTCGGTGGCGGCAATTCCGCCGGTCAAGGAGCCGTTTACCTTTCTAAATTTGCCAAAAAAGTAACCATACTGATCAGACGGCCGAACCTAACTACCTCGATGTCTTCTTACCTCATTGACCAGATAAATGATATCGATAATATTGAAGTGCTTGGCAGAAGGCAGATCGTCGAAGCTCACGGCGGAGAATACCTGCAAGAGGTCTCTATTGAAAACTTAGCGGATGGTAACATCACAAAAGTACCGACCAGCGCGTTATTTATATTCATAGGTGCCAGACCTTACACCGAATGGCTCGGGGAAGGTTTCATCCGGGATGCCAAAGGTTATTTAGTGACGGGCAGGGATCTAATCCTTTACGATGCCTTTAAATCAACTTGGAAACAGGAGCGAGAACCTTATTTGCTGGAAACCTGCCAGCCCGGTATTTTTGCCGCCGGAGACGTACGCTCCGGTGCGATGAACAGAGTAGCCAGTGCTGTCGGAGAAGGAAGTATGGCGGTTAAATTTGTACACGAGTACCTGGCGGAAGTATAGATCTTTAATAAAAAGAAAATTCAAATAAGATGCGTTTTTCTTTCTTTTTTCCAGTCGTTTTGTTGGCCTTGGCCACTACCTCTTTCGGTTGCTATTCTTTCAGCGGCATCACCATTGATCCGGCTGTTTATTCTACCTACTGGGTGCCTAATTTTAAGAACAACGCTTTTAATGCTTCTCCTGGTCTGGAACAGGAACTGGCAGAGGATCTACGCCTCAAACTGCGAACGGAGGCTCGGTTGCAACGCAATGATGTAAACCCTGACATTGAATTCATCGGTACTTTGGTGGATTACCGGGTGACTTCCGAGGCTCCCAGACAAGGAGAAACTGTAGCGCTGAACCGACTCACCATTGTTTTGGCAGTAGAATATATTGATCATAAAGACGAATCAAAAAACTGGAAAACCAATTTTACGCACTTCGAAAACTTCGACGCCAGCCAGGATCTCGCCGATGTAGAACCCGCCTTGATCGAATCCATTTCCGAGCAGTTGATGGAGGATATCTTCAACAAGGCTTTTACAGATTGGTAGACGGGTTAAACAGGTTACGGGTTGCGGGTTTACGGTTGGACGAGTTTAATGGTTGGACTGCCAAGCGGTATAAATTTCATGGCTTCAGTTCTTCTTGGTTTAAAAAAGCCCATACACCATCTTCCTTACCAATTTGCCTAATACTCGAAGAATCGGTATATTGCAAAATTGAATCTTAGTTATCCCACAAATTTAAATATCCATGAAAAACAAGCTTTTTTTTGCTGCCTTAATGGCGTTAATGACATTCAGCGTAGCCGTTGCGCAGGAATACGGAACTGCTTCCTATTATTCGGATGAATTCCACGGTTTAGAAACCGCTTACGGTATCAAATACGACAAAACCCAATTGACCGCATCGCACAAAACCCACCCTGAAGGTACTATGCTGAGGGTTACGCGATTGGACAATACAAAGTCAGTTGTTGTAAAAGTTATCGATAAAGGCCCCTGGATCAAAGGACGGATCGTCGACCTTTCCAGAAAAGCTGCAGAAGCATTGGACCTGATCCAGGATGGTGTTGCAGATGTCAAAGTGGAAGTTGTTACGAACGAAAACGCAGTTGCTGCTAATACCCCAAAACCCGCGCCTAAAAAAGAGGAAACAACCACTCCTCCGCCTACTCGTCCTGCTGAGTATCTCGATACGCCAAATAATTTTAAAAAGACCACGGCTACTGCCAGCGCAGATACTCCGAAAGAAGAATTGACAGCAAAAGGAGCCGAAGATATAGACACCAAAAAAGTGTATGATATTGGCAGTGACGGCAATGCCAAGGTAGTTCGTCAAGGATACTCTAATGCCGGTTTATATAAGATCGTCTTAATGAAGCCGGAAAAAAAAGGTTTCGGCGTGCAAGTAGCCTCTTTCAGCAGTTACGAAAATGTAATGCGTAAAGTCGCTGATCTACAGGGTAAATGGTTTGATAATATCCTGGTCAACTCAGGTAAAACCAAAAGCGGAAAGTCCGTTTATAAAGTTGTGCTCGGACCTTTTAAAACGGCTAGCGCTGCTTCTACTTATCAAAGTAGTCTGAAAAGCAAATTCAAGATCAACGGGTTTGTGGTTGATCTTTCCAAGATATAAACCACAACGAAAATAAAGGGCCATTCTTTTGTTAATGGTCCTCCGGCGTTGGACCGGGAGAATGTTGCGGATTGCAGGTTAACAAAACTGTAACCCGCAATATTTTAAAACTTACTTTTAATTGGACTTTTGACGCTAGACACTAGACGCTAGATTTTAGACAACAAACCG
>CAZHNG010000429.1:0-5288 GCA_964533785.1 uncultured Saprospiraceae bacterium
AAACCAATTGCAATGCTCCCATTGATCATTGAAAAGATTGTTCATTGCTCATTGAGCAGAAGTGTGTGCAATGATCAATGAGCAGAAGTGCAATGAGCAATGAATATATACAATAAAAAGTCTTCCCTGAAAACAAGGAAGACTTTATGATGAAATACTTATTCATTAATCATGTGCTTACATCATGCCAGGCATTCCACCGCCAGGCATTCCGCCACCGCCAGGCATTGCGGGTTCTGGTTCCGGCTTGTCGTTGATCACACACTCAGTAGTCAAGACCATACCAGCAATTGATCCTGCGTTTTCCAGAGCAATACGAGTCACCTTAGTAGGATCGATCACCCCTGCTTTCTTAAGATCTTCGAATTTGTCGGTGCGAGCATTGTATCCTGAACTACCTTTGCTGTTCATCACTCTTTGTAGGACAACAGAGCCTTCTACGCCAGCATTGTCAGCAATAATACGTAGCGGAGATTCTAATGCTTTTCTAACGATTTGAATACCAATAGTTTGATCTTCATTATCGCCTTTCATATTCTTAATGGCAGCAATGGCACGTACCAAAGCAACACCACCACCAGCGACGATACCTTCTTCGACGGCAGCACGGGTTGCGTGTAAAGCATCATCAACGCGATCCTTCTTTTCTTTCATTTCCACTTCCGTAGGCGCACCCACATAAAGTACGGCAACACCTCCCGCTAATTTAGCAAGACGCTCCTGCAGCTTCTCGCGATCGTAATCAGAGGTGGTCGTTTCGATCTGTTGTTTGATCTGATTGATACGAGCTTTAATTTGATCTCCATCGCCCATTCCGCTGATAATAGTAGTATTGTCTTTATCTACTTCGATCTTTTCGGCAGATCCAAGATGCTCCAGATCAGCATTTTCTAATTTATACCCTTTTTCTTCAGAAATTACCGTACCGCCAGTCAAAATAGCGATATCTTCCAACATAGCTTTACGACGATCACCGAATCCAGGAGCCTTAACAGCAACGACTTTCAACTGTGCACGTAAGCGGTTAACCACTAATACGCCCAATGCCTGGCTTTCAATGTCCTCTGCAATGATCAATAAAGGACGGCCGGCCTGAACTACTTTTTCCAAAACAGGAACGATATCCTGCATGTTGGAAATCTTCTTATCGTGGATAAGGATATATGGGTTTTCGTATTCAGTGATCATGTTTTCAGCATCTGTCACGAAATACGGTGACAAATAACCGCGATCGAACTGCATACCTTGTACCTCATCAACATAAGTATCCGTACCTTTTGCTTCTTCAACAGTGATCACACCATCTTTAGATACTCTTTTCATTGCATCAGCAATCAAGGAACCGATCTCATTATCATTGTTGGCTGAAATAGCACCTACTTGCTTGATCTTTTCAAAATCATCGCCAATAACTTCTGATTGCTCGCTCAAATTTTTGATTACTGCTTTAACCGCTTTGTCAATACCGCGCTTTAAATCCATAGGATTAGCACCGGCAGTAACATTTTTCAAACCAGCACTAATCATGGCTTGCGCCAAAACGGTGGCCGTAGTCGTACCATCACCTGCAATATCTGCAGTTTTCGAAGCTACTTCCTTCACCATTTGAGCACCCATATTAGAAACAGGATCATCGAGTTCTACTTCTTTGGCAACGGTAACACCATCTTTAGTGATTTGAGGTGCTCCAAAGCTTTTTTGGATTACTACGTTACGACCTTTTGGCCCTAGTGTCACCTTTACTGCATTTGCCAATGCATCCACTCCCTGGCGCAACTTTTCTCTGGCATCTCTATCAAAGCTAATTTCTTTAGCCATTTTAGAATTATTTTTTTATTTTAAAATTGGTTGAAACAAAAAATGATTTGAAGCATTGCATTCAAATCATTAAAGTACTACTAAGATGTCATCTTCACGCATGATCAAATAGTCCTTACCTTCGTAATTTAACTCTTGACCAGCGTACTTACCGTAAAGTACAGTATCACCTTTTTTGACCGTCAATTTATTACCATCTTTGCCAGGACCAACAGCAATGATGGTTCCTCTTTGAGGTTTTTCCTTCGCTGTGTCTGGGATGATAATACCACCCTTAGTTGTTTCCTCTGCTGACGCAGGTTCTACAACAACTCTGTCGTTGATGGGCTTCATAATCTTTACAATTTATTTTTGTTAAACAATTCAATATTTTACGTATTCATCGTATCATACCGTATGCCAAACCTTATTTTATGACAGAATTGCAGTTACTGAAGCTTTTATTCAGCTCGTTTGACAAAATTTCACCGTCAATTCCTTCTTTTCCATTGACAATTTGACAATACTTGAGTGAAATGCCGGACAAAAGATGCCAGACATTGATTTTTTTGCTTTATATGGCATGGCCAAACAGTCAACTGGATATCATCATTCACTTAAAGCGCTCCTTAGATAAGAATTGCCGCTGTCCTTTCGTTTGATACAACAATAAATCAATCACTAAGTAAGTAAGTAATATTACTTTGTCACTTTAAAGAAAAATCTATATTAACTGATTTTCACCTTTCTCATGCAGTCTGGTATCTGGCATCTATAGTCTTAATTTCTTATTCAAAGCCTATGAAATTTCACCATATATTATGTCTCTTCGCCTCTTTATTTTCTCTCCTGTTGGTAAACGGGCAGAACCGAACCGAAGACCAACTTCAACTTAAAGGTGATGAAGAGGGTGCCGTTGTTTTCTTGTTCCAGCAAGCACAGCATTTCCTTGACGCTCCTCATTCAGCCACCAGCATTGATTCTTCCTTGGTATTTTACGATCAGGCCTACTCGTTATGGCGAAAACTCGATAGTAAAACGCAAAAGAAGTTAGCGAAGCAAAAGATCGATAATAGCAGCTTCCGGAAACTCAAAAACAAAATTAGAAGCCGTTTACTGGAAACAACTTACGCCCAAAATACCCTGGAAGCATTTGAAAAATTCCAACAAGAATTTTCCCGCTTGCCCGGACGCGAACAGGAAACTTTTCTGAAAAAACGCAACCTCCTGGCATTTGAAGAAGCGGAAAAACTTTGGGACTTCAATCAAATCGATTCCATCTACCGGTTGTACGAATCTGATATTCAATACTATTCCCCCGAATTGACACCAAAATTTGACACCTTGGTCTTACGCGCTTTTTTTGAAAAATACGATGAAAGCGTGCTTTACAATTTGTTGTATTTTATCAATAAGTTTCCCCGCCAGGCTGGTGAAGTGGATTCGTTGCTGGCCGAAGCCTTTGAAAGAACTCCGTTCGTAGAAATGGTCGAAAGATATATCCTCCCCTCTTCCGTAAGGGCATTTCCGCGCACCGCCGAAAAAATCTACCCTTATTACCGGGCCTGGGGAAAGGTCAGCGACCTGATGAGATTTGCAGAAAAGTATCCCGATTTCACCCAAAGCACTTCTTTCATTAATGATCTCAATAATTTCAAACAGGCAGCATATAAATTGGTCAGTGAGCACGAGGAACATTTGTCTGATTACATACAATTGACTGCTCCCAACTACAGGGCTTTCACAAGCTTACAAAACCTGATCGCAGAAAATATCGAGCAGAAAGAATGGGAACAGGCGGCACTCAAAGTGGCACAACACCTACCCTATTTTGGAAAGGATACCACTCTCGTCAAAAACCTGATTGACATTCTGAGAGCTCCGGAGGAAAAAGTCGATAAAACCCTTTTCGATTCGATTTATATAAATACGGTTCTTCAGGAATACGCTCCTGTGGTGAGTTCTGATGGTTCCAAGGTGTTTTTTTGCCGGCGTGGCGATGGCAGTGAGGATATTTTCACGGCCAAGAAGGATGAAAATGGATGGCGTCCGGCTTTTCCTTTGGAATCCATAAATTCAGCGCCGTACAATGAAGCTCCGCTGTCTATTTCCGCTGATGGTACGACCTTGTTGCTATTCGAAGAGGGAGTGGTCAAAGTGAGTGAATTATCAAAAAAAGGCTGGTCAACACCCAAGGCCTTTTTTCCCGCCAAATTGCAATCAGAGTGGCAGGGAGGAACTTCCATATCCAGTGATAAAAACGCCGTGATCTTCACGGCCAGAAGGTCCGACAGGATCGGCATCCCCAAAAACCCTGTTAAAAATATAAGAGGAGAGGATGAGAACAATGATCTGTACGTCAGCCTAAAACAACCCAACGGTTCCTGGGGTTTTCCCGTTAATCTGGGGAAGGTCATCAATACTCCCTACGAAGAGCGATCACCGTTTTTACATCCGGATATGCGTACCCTGTACTTCAGTTCTAACGGCCACGGAGGCCTGGGTGATCTGGACGTTTTTAAGACGACCCGTATCGGAGACGGATGGAACGAATGGACCCAACCGGTAAACCTCGGTAAGTCCATCAATACAACGGGCAGAGACTGGGGCTACCGGATCAGTACCGACGGGCAATACGCTTATTATTCCGCCGAGGTTGAAGGTAAACAAAGCGAATTATTTAAACTTACGCTGCCTACCGCTTACCGTCCTGAAGTAGTCGCTACGGTAAAGGGTAAACTGCTGGACCCGGATGGCTACGCCATTGAAGGCCGGCTGGTCGTAACTGACCTGGAACTGGATTCCGTTATCACCACCGTCGTTCCGGAACCCCTTACCGGCGATTATTACATCGTATTGCCTAAAGGCAGATTATACGCCTACCACGTGGAGGCGGAGGAATATTTTCCCGTTTCCGGCCATATTGATTTACGCGACATGGACCGTGCTATCCATGCTCAGTCTGACATCATCGTTCCCAACACTACCCAAATGAACAGGGATTCCATTAATATCAGGTTGAACAATATTTTTTTCGAACACGATAAGGCAACTCTACAAATCGCTTCTTACCCGGAATTGAACCGAATCGTCGACTTTTTGAGCACCTATCCCCATCCCATTGAAATTGCCGGGCATACCGATGATACCGGCTCGGTAGTTTACAACCAGGAACTTTCGGAACGCAGGGCCGCTGCCGTCAGGAATTTCCTTATTGATCAAGGCTGCAAAGCGGAGTTGATCAGTGCAAAAGGATATGGCATGTCGAAACCCTTAGCAGCCAATGAGACAGAGGAAGGACGGGCAAAAAATAGAAGGGTGGAAATTAAATTCTTACCGGTTGAAAAGTAAGTAACCATTGAAGAGGTTTTAATCTCGTTTTTCAAAAATAGATTGGACTTTTGACGCTAGACACTAGACGCTAGATTTTAGACACCAAACCGCTGATATTCAATGGATATCAATTTTTCAGAATAAATAAAATTTCCGTT
>CAZHNG010000430.1:0-379 GCA_964533785.1 uncultured Saprospiraceae bacterium
ATGAACCCGTTCCGGAAGAAGCAATGAGCAGTGCCCGCGACGAGCTGATCGGTCGGGTGGCCGTCGGCTATCTCGCCCAGTGCCTCGAGCAGAACGAGACCGGCACGCTACGCTATTGCGTGATCGGCTTCGACCCGGCGCTGGTCAGCCCGATCGCAGCGGCTGTCCTTGGCTCAGAGCTCGCGCTGCAAATCGCGGTGCGGATCCCTGACGAGCTCGCTGAGCCGAGCCTATTGCCCGCATCGGTGATCTCCGGTGAAGCCGCCGCCCATTGGCGACACAGCGCGATCCCGGAGCCCGGCAAGCGGGCGATCCTGTTCGCGGTCGGCAGCAACGAGCTGCAGCGCATCGGCAAGACGGTGGAAACCCTGCCCAAGCT
>CAZHNG010000430.1:389-5275 GCA_964533785.1 uncultured Saprospiraceae bacterium
CCAAGCTGCGCCCGGAATCGCTGCGTGACGAGACCGCGCTCTGGCTGCGGGCTCTCGGGCTCGCTGGCGAGGAACTCGCCGAGCAGGAGCGCCGGATCCTGGTAGCCGCATTCGACGGCCTCAACCGCAGCCACCTCGCTCGCACGATCACGGGTTATGCCGACTTCGCGCTCGCCACTGCCAGTGCCATCCTGGACGATGGCCAGCCTGTCCCGACTGCGCTCGATATCGCCTTGCCGGCACTGCATCTGCCGCGCGAGGCCGGGGGCTTTCAAGACCTCTCGGCGACCAGGCGGCAAACGCCCCGTGATTGGCAACGGCTGTTCGAACGCTTGCGCAGCGATGTCCGTCCCTATCTCGATCGTCAGACGCCGCGGCGCGAGACGATCGATCGTGACGTCTTGCGCCAGAATTTGGAGAGCCTGCAAGGCGATTTGACACCGGCTGAGGTCGAGGTAGCGCACAAGTTCATCGAGGCCCCCATCTCGCCCGATAGCTGGACCGGCGAGCAGGCAGCGCTCACTGAACTCCCGTGGCCGAGCATTGGTCGGCTGTTCGAGGGGACCACGAAGAACCGGCCATCGGCAACTCTCGGTCAGCAGACCATTCAATTTTTCGATGACGAGTACGAGGGCGAGTTGGACGACACCGAACGGGATTTGCTGACCCGCAAGGCGTCGCCGCCCCGCCCGAGCCAGAAGCTCGACGAGGAGCTCGAGGAGTTTTTCGCGGAGCGGCGCGAGCAGCTCGCGTCCAATCGCTCCCTCTGCACCAAATGGGAGCGACTGGTTTACCGCAATCCCGATGAATCCGACGACTTTCTCGAGCTCTTGATCGCCACCCTGGAGCGGCTCTATCGCCTAGCCGAGGCGGACGACCCATCGCTGCGGATCGAGATCGGGATCCCGAATGCCGGCAGCAAGAGTTTCTGGGAGCGCAAGAACGGGGCGCTGATGCGCTATTTCGCATGGCGCTACCACGGCATCGAGCATCTCTTCGATAAAACGGTGAATTTCGACTTTGGTCGGCTGAGACAGTATTTCAAGGACCAGGATTCGAACCTTGAGACAACGGACAGCAGCCGCCGTGATGCCTGCGAGCTGAAGTTCGAGGCGGTGTTAATGGCCGGCGACGAGGCGCTGGCGCGAACCGTCTTCTCGTGGCGCTTCCCACCCGCATCGGTCGCCTTGGCGTTGCCGCGGGACCTGAACTTTCTCGCTAATCGCGGTGGCGATCACGCCCTTTTGGCTGTGCCGCGCGTCACCCGTCAGCCGCTCAGCGCCAAAGGCCAAGTGCTACGGCTCGATCTGCACAATGCCAACACCATCAGGGACGTCAGGGAGCGCAACGAAGGCGCCTTGGTCCATCCCGACAACCCCGAATGCGACCGCGAGGCCGCTTGGCGCTCCGCCCTTGAGACAATGCGGCTGGACGGTATCTTGAGCGACGAGGCGGCAACCGAGCTGGGCTCGAGCTTCGAGCGGTTCGCCCATGCCTATACTCGGGCGATTCGCGCCTGGGCCGAGCCGGAGGGCCGGGGTATTGCCGATGGCACGCTGCTCGATCAGGCACGAGCTTATGGTGAGCTGTTGGCTAGGCTGCGTGAGCTCGGCGACAAGGATCGGGTCAAGGAGGCACTGTGGCGGCCGCTGCTGCAGCTCGGCTGTGCCATCGTCGAGGGTGGGCAGCCGGCATTGGTGGTGACTCCTTGGCATCCACTGCGTCTCGCCGAAATCCATGTCAAGGCGGCCCAGACGGCGAGCCTGTTCACCGACGTGCTCGGCGGTGATCGGGGTGATGCCTATGCTGCCGATCTTTTTTTCGCCCAGCGGCGCAAGGAGGTGGTCTCAGTCTACTATCCCGAGGTCGCGCTCGGCGCCGAGCACAGCCGCGTGCCGTTCGTCGTCACCGATCAGGCAGCAGACTATCTGCTCGCGGAGCCCGCGATCAGCGAAGCCGGCAACGGCTCGGCCATCCTCGACATCGATCCGAAACATGCCGCCAGTGCACTGACGCGCGTTGCGGAAAGCTATCTGAGCCTGTTGCCGCACGAGAGCAGCAATTTCTCCGTCATGCTCTACAATGCTGAATCCAAAGAACTGCCCAAGACGGTGGCGTCGCGCTTGGCGGACAAGATCGAGCAGGATTCTGGCCTCTCTTGCGAGCTGCTGCTGTCGCATGAGGATCCGAAGCGGATGCGCTGGACCTATGAGCAGCAGAACATGGCGGTGCACGACGAAGCGAGCACGATCGGCCCGGCACGTGACCACGCCCGGCATTTCCTCTCGCGTCTGAGGGTCGGCTTTCTCGATGAAGGCGAGCAGAGAGGCTCGTCAGCGCCGATCAATCTGATTTTTCTGCAGGATGTTGTGGCACGCAATGCTGCGCTCGATTGGTTTCCGGCGACCAGTTCGACGCCACGGGCAATGCTGGATCTCCAACCAACGCGCTGGTCGCGACGGCGACCGATCCGCCAGGGCGATCGCCGAGGTATCGTCTATCTGACGGCGCCCGTGCAGCCGAGCGCTGGCCAAAGCTACCTCAACGCCCTGCATGCGATGCTCGACCGTGGCGGTCGACACGATACGGATATGTTGCCAGCTCGCGTCGTGGATTTCGGCAATCCAGACATCCGCGATCTCTTCGCGCGCACCCACCGCCTCGGCGAATGGGTCGTCAACTACGACGAGCTGGCGGATCGCGATCTGATCGAGGAAGCCGCCGGAATCCGCGTCATTCGCCATATCCACGATCGTGATGCGGCGCGCAATCTGGTCATCTCTACGGGCAGCGAGGGTGAACTGTTGCGCACCCTGCTCATCCGGCGGCTACATCGGCTCGGTGCCGTTCCCGAGGATGAGAAGTCAGCGCTCGCGGATCGGCTGATCGACCGAGCCCTCGACCTTTCGGGCCAGATCGTCATGCGCGCGGCCCGCTACGGCCAATATGCCAACGAGCTGATCGGCATCGTGCTCAGCATGGAACGGCTGAAGCGAGCACTCGAAGCGCCAGAAGATCGTATCGGTTGGTTCTTCCTCGACGACTACGCCTCGTGGTTCGGCCTGAAGGAGGACAGCATCGCAGATGTTCTGGCGATCGCCCCGGGGCTCGACGCGCGAGGCGTGCCACACCTGAGCCTGGTGATCGCTGAAGCCAAGTTCGTGGGCTCGGCCAACGCGCGCGAGCAGGCGAACAAGTCCAAAAAGCAGCTGCACGCCACCGTCAACCGCGTCACCCGTGCACTCGACCCCGAGCGGTCGCGCATCGATCGGAGCATGTGGCTGCACCGCATCGGCGACTTAATGCTGCAGCGCATGCGTCCCTTCGAGTGTGTCACGGGCGAACCCTATGCGAGCCTCGAAGAATGGTCCGAGGCCGTGCGCGACGATCAGGTCGCCATTCGGGTGCTCGGCTTCTCGCACGTCTTCGTCCATGATGAGGAGGAGACCTTGACCCTGCCGCGCGGCCGGTCACCGATCGGCCGTCCAGAAGAGGCAAGTGTGCAGGAGGTGCTCGACCACGCCGCCGTCTGCGCCGAACTACGTCGCTTCGCCGACCGCTCCGTCGCGCCGGAGCTCGTCGACCTCGACCCGCGCACGGCGTGGGAGGACTCGCTGCGCTCGCGGCCGGACGGCACGACGGCACCCATCACCCGAGCGATCGAGCCGCCGCCCCCGGTCGAGGCCGAGCCGTCACGACCGTTGGAAGCGGCGGTCGCTTCGTCGCCGCCATCGCCGAGCCCGGACGACAAGCCTTGCACGGCGGTCGCGCCAACATCGCCGTTGGTCGACGAGGGCGCTGGCGCCCGCACCGGCCGGGCCTGGGATGCGCCCGAGTTCCGCGAGTGGATCGACCGCAATGCCGAGCGTGACTCGATCGACTCCGATGCGATCAAGGCATGGCTGGAGGACGCGGTGCCGCGTCTGAGACGCGCGCTGCGCGGCTACGACATGTCCGCCGACCTCGTCGACGGCCCGGCCGCGGTTCGCCTGACCCCCAATGCGGCACTCGTGCGCTTCAAGGGCAGCGACCGCTTGACGGTCAAGCGGGTCGAGCAGAAGCTGTTGGAGCTGCAAACCTCGCATGCGCTCAAGGTGATCGACGTGCAGCCGAGCATCGGCGAGGTCGTGGTGCTCGTCGAGCGACCGAACCGAGCTGTCCTCGCACTGCCGCGGCTCTGGCAAGACCGCGCACTACCACCGCCGCCGGACATGCCCAACACCAGCCTCGTCGTCGGCGAGCGCGAGCGCGATGGGAGGATATTCTACCTCAACATCGGAGGCGACTTCGCCGGCCAACCCCAGCACAGCCCGCATTCCCTGATCGCCGGCACGACCGGCAGCGGCAAATCGGTACTTGTTCAGAACCTGCTCTTGGAGATCTGCGCGACCAATACGACCCGCCTTGCCCGCATCCATCTGATCGACCCCAAGCACGGGCTCGACTACCCATGGATGGAGCGAATGCCGCATCTCGAGGGCGGAGTCGTGACTCAGACCGACCTCGCCAGGGAGATCCTGCAGCACCTCGTCGCCGAAATGAACGCTCGCTATCAGAAAATGCGCGTGGCAGGTGCCAACAACCTCGCGGACTACAATCGAAAGGTCGAGTCGGCAGATCGGATGCCCGTGATCTGGCTCGTCCACGACGAGTTTGCCGAGTGGATGCTCGACAGCGACTACCGCGAAGCGGTGACCACCAGCGTGAGCCAGCTCGGCATCATGGCCCGGGCGGCCGGCATCCATCTCGTCTTCATCGCCCAGCGCCCGGACAACACGGTCTTTCCCATGCAGCTGCGCACCAATCTCGGCAATCGGCTGATCCTCAGGGTCGAGGACGAAGGCACGGCAAAGATCGCGCTCGGCGAGACCGGCGCCGAGCGACTG
>CAZHNG010000431.1:0-5108 GCA_964533785.1 uncultured Saprospiraceae bacterium
CAATTATCTGGAAGCGGGAATAGTGGGTTTGCTGCCCTTTTAGGCGGCTGGCGCAGTTCCGGTGGCAGTTACGTCGACCTCGGTACGGGCGGCTACTACTGGGCGAGTACGGAGAGTAGTAGCGGCCTAGCGTGGTACTACTACTTCAACAGTGGTAAGTTGTGGCGCTACGACTACCGCGCCCAGACGTACGGGCGTTCCGTGCGTTGCCTCCAGCCTGCCCGCTGAAGCTTTAGCTTAGGCGGGGACAATTAATTTCCTTGGCGCAGCCGGGAAATCTTGACTATTTGTCTGCCGTCACCGCCTGCGTAGCGGCGGGGATGGCTTTGACTATTTCGAACACGGATTTAGGCGGATTAGTGGATTTCACGGATTGTGGAAGCTTGACGAGGTTAAAAATCCGTGTAATTCAAATCTGTGCAATCCAATCCGTGTAATCCTTTAATCCCTTTAATCCGTGATCAGCCTTTTCCCAAGATTGCTCAAGATTGCCCATCGTTGCTCAATTTATTGGGGTGGTTTTTGGTAGTATTGCGTTGCTTCTTTGTCTGGAGCAGAATTTTCAGAATTGTAGGATTTTCTGGATGGTGGGATTTTCTGGATTATGTGGATCTTAGATGGGAGGAGAATTCTGAAAATTCAGAAATCCAGCAAATTCTGTTCCTGACGAGTGAGAAGGAATAAAAAAAATATAATCAACCTCCAATGATCAAAAATCAACTAACCTATGACATCATCGGCTGTGCAATGAAAGTGCACAACACCTTAGGACCAGGTTTTCAGGAAGTGATTTACCAGAGATGCCTAGCCATAGAATTAGAAAGATCGCAACTAGATTTTGCTCGTGAACAATCACATGACATATTTTATGATGGAATAAGAGTAGGAAGAAGAAGGGCCGATTTTGTCGTACAAAACAAAGTAGTGGTGGAGTTAAAAGCGGTAATAAGATTAGTAGACGCTCACATTGCCCAAGCTAAAAATTACACGGTTGCTTATGATTTTCCACTTGGCTTACTGATCAACTTTGGCAGTAAAAGCATGGAATATAAATTGATGTTTAATCCTAAATATCATCCAAAGGTTGAAAAGCCTTAATATTAGAAACGCTATCAAGAATACATAGATTTAGTTCGGATATTACCCTAATCCGTGCAATCCAATCCGTGCAATCCCGTAATCCCTTTAATCCGTGTTTCGTATTTCCCCCCCACTTTCCCTATTTTAGCAAAAATTCTACCACCCCGCTCATGCAGGAACAAACAAGATATAGCGGCCGACAACCAAAAGATGGAGAAGCATCAACATCCGGAACATCCTATTTCCTGGGGATAGGAATCAATCAGTACCTCCATTTTGAAAACCTGCATAATGCAGTAAAAGACGTAAAAGATATCGCGGCTTTGTTGCAAGAGAAGTACGACCTGGAAGCGGAAAATGTGGAATTACTAGAAAATGAGGCGGCTACCCGGAAAAATATCATTACCCTCTTGGACCATTTTCAAAATACGCTGACGGCAAATGATAAATTGATCATTTATTACTCCGGTCACGGACATTTGGACAAATGGAAAAAAGGCTATTGGATACCGACGGATGCTGAATTGGATAATACCGCCCAGTACATTCGCAACTCTACGCTGAAGGAATATATTCAGGATATTCCGGCACTGCACATTTTATTGATTTCCGATGCGTGTTTTTCGGGCTCTCTTTTCTATCACGGCAGTTATCGGTCTACGGAAGCTGTTGACGAGTTAGAGCGGCACAAATCGCGTTGGGCACTGTGTTCCAGACGGCATGATCAGGTTGTGGCGGATGGCAAACCGGGCGGTAATAGTCCTTTTGCCGATAGTATTCTCTACGTGTTGAGGCGTAATGAAGCGCCCAAGTTGAACGTCTCCAAACTAACCGAAAAAGTATTGGAAATGACCCGCGCCAATTACGATCAATTGCCGGAAGGTAGTTACATGCAAGGGGTAGATCATCGGGGCGGGCAGTATGTATTTCGGTTAAAAGGAGTAGCAGAAGAGGCTTTGCCGGTGATTGAAGCTCCGGTAAAAGAATTTTCGGCACAAACATCGCGCGGGGTGTTGGCGCAAATGGCCTCCGAAAGTGAAGAAGTGCGCCGTTGGTTATACAACTGGGGTCTTTACCAGTTGGTCGCCCTTGTTGGCTTGGTACTAGTAGGTGCCTTTACGACCAATGACAACCTTTTGGGGCAATTGTTGATCGGTTTCATTCCGATCGTTTTTTACCTGGCTGCTTATTTTCCGGCATTGTATACCGAATTAAGCCGCAAGAATTTATTGACCCTGACCTTTGGTTATGCGCTGGTTTATTATTCCTTATTGTTGGTCTGGAAGATCAATCGTGGTGCAGCCTATCCCTGGTGGCAATTTACCATTATGCTGGTCGTTGGGTTAATGTTGTATTATTTTGTATTACCCTTGTTAAGTAAAACCACACAGAAGAGATGAATATGAAAACAGGAGTACTTACTATCCTTTTTACATTTGGTTGTCTTATCAGTTTTGCCCAAGATTTGAGCCAAGACCTACCCTTTTTCAAAGAGAGAATGGCCGGCTATCAGGCCTGGTTGAATGAAACAGGTATGGGCAAAATCCTCAAAGTGCATGATGTGAATGTTGAGCCGGAGGATTATGTCAATCTATTTCTATCTGTAGAAACTAAATACAGCAATCGCGACAAACAATCGGATTACGCTGAGCAAGCTTGGCAAGATGTTCGTGCCGCTTTTAACCGTAGCAGCACGATTCCCTTTGAATCCAAATTGCTGTTGAAAATGCTGCATTTGTTTGAGCTGGAGCCCGGCCAGGCTACCGTCCAGTTTTACGATACTTACGATGTAAGTCAACATAATTTTGTCTTTTACGGCATTTACCACGAAAATCAAGAAGTAAAAGTAAAAAGTGAGGTAGGGTCAAAATCTACTTCTCATGATTTTCCCTTGATTATTAGTGGAGTGGGGCAGGGGATGACTGCCAGGACAAGAAGCTATGCCTGTAGCGGAGACGAAGGCGTAGTAGCCTTGTTTAATGACGTCAAATCCTTTATGGAGGAAGAGTATGGTAGCAATACCCTAAAAATTTCCGGTAAGATCATTGATCTGGACTTGGGTATATTTCAAATATCCGTACAACCGCTTTACCGGGAAGTTATTCAAGAAGGAGAATTGGCCCTTTGTGAATGGCTAAGAGGACTCGGCTTTAGCAACTGTACAACGCTAAAAAAAGAATGGCTCATCTTTACCTTTACCTTGGAAGAGCGCAACAATCGTCCTTATCTGAGCTGCGAACTGGAAGGAAAGTTTAGCGATAAACCCTATGTTTTTGGTAAACGCGGGAATTTCGTAGCTATTGATAATGACGCACAATCGAAGGTATTGCTGCAGAATTATGGGGATGATAAAATGGGGCGGCTGCAGGAATATTTGAGTGAGCTTAGGCGGTAAAATGAATGATTAGACATGAGACTTGCTAAAGTAAACTTGAGTTAAATTTACATTACCCAAAACCTTTAAAAATGAAGTACCTACCTCTATTTTTTGCTTTATTGATCCCGTCCGTCTGCTTTTGCGCTAATGCCGATTTGCGGCCCGGCAAAGACTACGCACTCTTCTTTGCCGTCAACAAGTACAAAAACCTCGATGATCTAAAAAACCCTATCGCTGAAGCTAAAAAACTATCCCAAAAATTGGCGGATGAATACGAATTCCAAACCGAAGTTATCGAAAACCCTACCCGCAAAACCATCAAAGAAAAACTAGAATTCTACCGCGACCAATTCGAAAATGGGAATTTTGATCCCAACGGACAGCTTTTTATATTTTTTACCGGACACGGTATTTTCGAAAAGGAATCCAACAACGGTTTTTTCATCCCAGCGGACGGAGACCCCGATGATCTGGTATTTACCAGTATCCAATACAGTTATTGGCGGCCATTCATCAACAACTTCAATTGTAAACACATCCTGGTAGCTATCGACGCTTGCTACAGCGGTACTTTCGACCAAAAAGTAACCATGAAATCCGGGGATACCGAAACTGATCCGGTGTTCAAAAGACCAAAGGAACTGAATGAGAAACAACGATTGATCCAAAACCATCAGGATCATACTACCCGTCTTTACCTAGCTTCCAGTGCGATCGAAAAAACGCCGGACAAGTCCAATTTTACTAAGAAATTCTTCAAAGCCTTGGGTGAAGGTGGTCATCGCGATGGGTTATTGACGGCCGGCGAAGTATTCGAATTGTATCTCAAAAGCGTTCGTCCGACTCCCATCTTCGGTGAATTTGGCAAGGACGAAGCCGGTTCTAATTTCCTTTTTTTCCCAAAGGAAGCAAAAGAGGTCATTGCCGTGAGCAAAGAGGAGAAAGAAAAGGTGGATGCCTACCAAAGTGAAATTGAGGTATGGGAGGAAGCAAGAAAAGAAAACACTATTGCGGCTTACGAGCAGTACATCCAAAAATTTCCGGAAGGTGTATTTGTGACAGCCGCCAAAGCAGAAATGGATCGCCTGGGAGCGGAATACATCTTAAGCGGTAATCGTTTATTTGATAAACGGGATGGCCAAACGTACAAAACGGTCATGATTGATGGGAAAATGTGGATGGCGCAGAATTTGAATTTCAATATTGAAGGGTCCTATTGCTATAAGGATAGGGAGTCTAATTGCGAGAAATATGGGCGCTTGTATACCTGGGAGGCGGCGAAGGAGGCTTGTCCAAACGGGTGGCATTTGCCGAGTGATGAGGAGTGGAAGTTATTAGCAGATTACGCTGGAGGATACTATGATGCAGAAACGGGTAAAGATGTCGGTTATCCTAAGACTGGCTATGAAAATTTAATAGCGGATGGTAGGAGTGGTTTTGCTGCCCTTTTAGGCGGCTGGCGCAATTCCGGTGGCAGTTACAACGGCCTCGGTACGTACGGCAGCTACTGGGCGAGTACGGAGAGTAGTAGCGGCCGAGCGTGGCACTACTACTTCTTCGGTGGTAAGTTGTGGCGCGGCAACTTCGGCGACCAGGCGTACGGGCATTCCGTGCGTTGCCTCCAGCCTGCCCGCTGAAGCTTTAGCTTAGG